>NZ_JBXENX010000006.1:0-385726 GCF_059383895.1 Paenibacillus sp. J22P59 | reverse complement strand
TCCGAATCCATGGGTCTATCCAGTATATGACCCCGTTTCAGTGTGAAAAAAGGTATTATGAACAGCTTCAAGTTTCCTAATAAATGTGTCCACTTTCTTGACAGAAATACATATTGTACTATTTAGTGAATAGTTTTGCTCTATTTACCTGCACAAACAAGTAGAACAGCTCAACAATGAAGTTAGGTTCAGTAGTCGAGAAGCTCGATGCCCGACTACTGAACCTAGCCTACGTTAACTCAAATAAACCCCAAGATTAAGCCTATAATTACGAAAATCTCATCACTAATTAGAGTAAGTACCTCATAAGAGCCAACGTGCCGTTAAACATAAAGCTACTGGCGAATCAGAGGCCCGAAGTTAGAAGGGTTAGTAGGGTTAGTAGGGTTAGTAGGGTTAGTGGGGTTAGTGGGGTTAGTGGGGTTTGCTGGATTAGCTAGGGTTGCCGAGGCTACCGGAGCTGCTGCAAGGGTTCTGAGGTTCTGAGGTTCTGAGGTTCTGAGGTTCTGAGGTTCTGAGGTTCTACCGTTCTACCGTTCTTCCGTTCTGCCGTTCTGCCGTTCTACCGTTCTACCGTTCTACCGTTCTTCCGTTCCGCCGTTCTGCCGTTCTGCCGTTCTGCCGTTCTTCCGTTCTGCCGTTCTTCCGTTCTACCGTTCTTCCGTTCTGCCGTTCTTCCGTTCTTCCGTTCTGCCGTTCTACCGTTCTACCGTTCTGCCGTTCTGCCGTTCTGCCGTTCTTCTGTTCTGCCGTTCTGCCGTTCTGCCGTTCTGCCGTTCTACCGTTCTACCGTTCTGCCGTTCTACCGTTCTAGGGCTGCCGGAGTTGTGACGTTTTATGAGTTTACATTCCCTCCATAAAAAACGGGCTGTGCCAAAAATCATATTCATGACTTTTGGCACAGCCCTATACTGCTACTTTTTATAGCTTTCAACACAATATAGTTGCCCAAGCAATCTACCTCAGCGACCCTGATACTTTGTGGTACAGCCCGTTCCGATTATTATTCTAACCATTCTATATTCCGAAGAATAAACTATTTCATCATCGTTCCCATGCGCTTGGCGGATTCCATCAGAATCGGAGCATGAGCTCGCATGATATCCATCGTCAGGCGACTCGCCGGTCCCGATACAGACAGCGCGGCAGCCAGCTGCCCTGTTCGATTGAAGATTGGTGCAGACAGAGCTGCCGCCCCCGGTTCACGCTCCTCAAAGCTAGTTGCATAGCCTTGAGCAATAATCTCTTCAAGCTGGAGTCTATATTGATCTCGATCAATCGCAAGCAGCCAAGAAGGATCACTGAATATCTGCTCCTGCACGAATCGGTCTGCATACGCAATGAGTACCTTGCTTGAAGCCCCCGCATACAGCGGGAGCCTTACCCCAACTGGAGCCACTCTCCGTACAGCTTGATTGCTCTGCATCGCCTGAATCCGTATCCGTTCTATTCCATCGCGAACATAGATGCTGACTGTCTCGCCCAATAGATCACGTAGCCGCTCCATCTCTGGCTGCCAGATCGAAGCCTGATCATCTGAACGGGATAAATGGGCCGACAGCTCCCATACCCGCATCCCCAGATGGTATCGCTCAGTCGCTCGATCGCGTTCGATGAATCCCTTCTCCTCAAGCGTAGCGAGCATACGATGCACCGTGCTTTTGTGAAGCTTGGTTTTCTCAGCAATCTCAGTCATCGCCAAATCCGTACCGGATGTGAAGCACAGCAATATATCAAGCGCGCGTTCAACCGCGCGAACAGTTGATTTTCCTTCTTCCATGATAACCATTCCTCCTCATCATACCTGTTTCGTACAATGAAACTAATTATCATTAAGTATACCTTATTTATACTTACAGCGTAAAGAAAAGTTGCTTCATTACAACTATATTACAGCTGATT
The DNA here is from genome assembly GCF_059383895.1 of Paenibacillus sp. J22P59. NCBI lineage: Bacteria > Bacillati > Bacillota > Bacilli > Caryophanales > Paenibacillaceae > Paenibacillus > Paenibacillus sp. J22P59. Next base: position 383,824 of record NZ_JBXENX010000006.1, on the reverse strand, counting down.
AACATTATGTCGACAAGAATTGACAGGCTCCGCCTATCGGCATACGATTAAAGTACTAGAAAATTTAAAGCGTTTACATTACAGCTTAGAGGGGGCATAACGATGATGAATTCAACAGTTGCAACACCACTGCCGCTTGAAGGCGGCTTCCCTCAGCTACCGCTGCCCTATCCTTCATTGGAGAACGGAACCTTCCACCCTCCTAAGCTTCTTGCCAAGCGTAAGCAGCTCCTTATCGCATGGCTTGCTGCTATAGTCGCAATGTGCATGCTCGTCGTTATCGTATTTCACGGTTATGTGGCTTGGATGCTCGCCTATCCTTATGTCGCCCCTCTTGCTTCGAATCCAAAGGCTGCTATAGGTCTTGATTATGATGATATTCTAATTCCCAGCAAAAGCGGTCGGACGATGGTAAGCGGCTGGTATGTACCGGCAGCCGCTGATGATCCGAATAATCTGTCTTCCTCTCGAACCGTCGTGTTCAGCCATGGTTATGGCGCTAACCGCGAGGAATCCTGGGTTCCAATGTATGATTTAACCGAGCTTCTACACGGCCTTCATTATAACGTAGTTCTTTTCGACTATGGCTATGCCTCCTCGGCTTACAAAGCTCCCGCTACCGGAGGACTAGAGGAATCCCAACAGCTGCTGGCTGCTGTGGACTATGCCAAATCCCGCGGCTCAGAAGAAGTTATCGTCTGGGGCTTCTCTATGGGAGCAGGAACAGCATTGCAATCCGCTTTGCAGACGGATGATATTGATGCCATGATTTTGGACAGCTTATTTATACCGAGCGCAGACACCTTATTCAATAATGTCGCACAGGTTGTTGACCTTCCTCGCTTTCCGTCCATGTCCTTGATTCAAACGATGCTTCCGTTGTGGTCGGGAGCTGGACTGAAGGAAATTCCGCTCGATCAAATGCTGTCGAATTCTTATCAAATTCCTCTATACATTATTCACGGAACTAATGATGCCAAGGCGCCTTATCAGGTCGCAGAGAAGATCGCCGCCGAGCAGCATAATCCGCTCTCTCATTCATGGATTATTCCACAAGGACAGCACGAGCTGCTCTTTCGTACGCACACCAAGGAATATGTTCAACGTGCGGTTCTCTTCTTAAGCCAAGTCAATCAGCTTCGTACGGATGCCAAAGAAATCATTGTATAAAAATGTCTAAATACACCTGATCAGCAAAAACGGTATCATTCTTCTCCTTAGAAGAACGATACCGTTTTTGCTGCATTCCTGCCGGTTAGGTTAGGATTTAATCAAACTTAAAAATTCAGAACGGAGAGCCGCATTCGTACGGAAATCCCCACGCACCGCAGAAGTTACTGTCGAGCTGCCTGGTTTCTTGATGCCGCGCGAGCACATGCATAGATGCTCTCCTTCGACAACAACCATAACCCCGTTAGGCTCCAGCTCCTTCTCCATGATATTCGCGATCTGAGTTGTAATGCGCTCCTGCACTTGCAGGCGGCGTGTAATGGCCTCTACAAGACGGGCTAGCTTGCTTAGCCCCGCAATCTTGCCGCTAGGTATATAGCCAATATGCACTTTGCCGAAGAATGGAGCCATATGATGCTCGCACTGGCTGTAATAGACGATATCTTTTACAATGACGAGCTCTTCATGCTGTTCATCAAACGTTACGCCAAGCACTTCATGAGGTTCAACCTCATAACCAGCAAATATTTCCTCATACATTCGAGTTACACGAGCCGGCGTTTCCAGCAGGCCTTCCCGTTCAACGTCCTCGCCAACCAGTTTTAATATCTCTTTAATATGAAACTCAATTTGTTCCCGGTTGCGAGATACCGTCGAATTGACATAGTCTTTTTTCCCCGCCATTCAATTCATCCTTCCGGTATCTGCATTGTTGTCAGCTTATTTACGCGGTGCTTTTTGATTCTTCATCATGTGCTGAGCGCGCTGCATTTGTTGTTTATTCAGGTTATAACCCATTTGTTTTGCCATCTTTTGAATCATTTCCGGATCGCTCTGCATCTTCTCCAGCTGCTTACGCAAATAGAATACGCCGATGAAAAAACCACCAACAGCACCTACGATCAATGTCACAATCGGAATAATAACGTCCCATGCCGTCATCCCTATACTCACCTGTCCTATTGTTTATAGTGACCACTATAATAGCATGTAAATCGGGTGTTCGCAAACACCCTTTATTAGTAAATATACCTGTAATTTTTTGTTATTCTATCCAAGGCGCATATAGACCGCTGCACAGTCGCATCCTCTTCATTCGAATGCGCTCATTCCTATACACCCGAATCCCTTAAACTTTCCTTAGTCTCTCCGGTGGTTAGTACTGCTATTGCCTTCTCCAAATAGACTCTGGCCTCCGGATGCTCTTCCTGCGGCAAAGCCTCTACCACAGCAGCCAAAGCATCCTGGCCGCCAATTCGACTAAGGGCCCATGCCGCCGTCCCTCGTAATTCAGGACGCGGATCTTTCCGCAGAACACCGACTAAATCTGGAATGGAGCTGCTATCCTTGAAATTGCCAAGCCCGATTACCGCATTCCGTTGAATTGGTTTTTTGCCTCGCCAAGCAGATGAGCTTCTTCCATATAGCTGCTTGAATTCTGCATTGCCAATAGTCAGCAATGGAACAAGCAGAGGCTTTACCAGCTCATGCTCCGGCTGCAGCTCCGGCTGATGCGTCCAGTTCTTCCCTTTATTAATCGGACATACAGTCTGGCAGGTATCGCAGCCATAGAGCCGATTGCCAATTTTACGCATATATTCATCAGGCACGAAGCCCTTCGTCTGTGTAATGAAGGAAATGCATTTGCTGGAATTGAGCTGCCCCGGTCCTTCTAAGGCATCCGTCGGACAAGCATCAATACATTTCGTACATTCACCGCAGCCATCTGTTATAGGCTTGTCCGGAGGAAGCGGAATATTCGTAATCATTTCCCCAAGATACACCCATGACCCCAGATCCTCAGTCAGAATCGCACAGTTCTTGGCGCTCCATCCGATGCCAGCCCGCTCCGCAACTGCTCGATCCACTAATGCACCAGTATCCACCATGCTCTCTACCCGAAGATCGGGTACACGCTCTCTAAGCCATGCCTCTAGCTTCCCTAAGCGGTCTCGCAGCACCTTGTGATAGTCCTCTCCCCATGCCGAGCGGGACATTATGCCCCTTCTTGCCCCAGCTTCCGACTTGGGCGGATTATGAAGCTTGGAAGGATAGGCAATTGCAATTGCAATAATCGACTGCGGATTATCGAATAAAAGTGCCGGATTCGTCCTCATCTCAATATCGGGATGTTCGAAGCCTGATTCTCTGCCTAGCTCCCTATGCCGGAGCAGCGTTTGCTTAAGCTCTGTGAACGGATCAGCTGAAGCAACGCCAATTTTGTCGATACCAAGACTTGCCGCCGCTTCGCACATCTCTTGCTTCAGACGCATCCAGCGGCCTCCGTCTGTCATTGCCTTTCACCCTTTCTACAATCTTTTAATTGCTTCTCGGGCAAGCTCATCACAACGATTATTCCATTCATTGTCACTATGCCCCTTTACCTTTATATATTGAACGTCATGGAACTTCATCAGCTCCCATAATGCTTTCCATAGTTCTTGATTCTCTACAGGCTCCTTCTTGCTGTTCTTCCATCCATTGCGAAGCCAACCATGAATCCAACCCTTCTGAAAACAATTCACCACATATGCAGAATCGCTATATACGGTTGCTCGACAAGGCTCCTTCAACAGCTTCAACGCTTCAATTACCGCCTGAATCTCCATTCGGTTATTCGTTGAATGCTTCTCCCCGCCGGATATTTCCTTCCGATGCACCCCATAAAAAAGAACCGCTCCCCAGCCGCCTGGTCCGGGATTGCCAGAGCAAGCCCCATCCGTATAGATCGCTATCTCCTTCATTCACACAACATCCCCTACAATGCTTTTATCTCATCGAATGGCCAAAGAATGAAATCCGCCCTGCCTTTAATTGCAGCATCCGGCACTGTACCGAACATTCGACTATCTTTGCTCGCTCTAGCATGGCGATTATCGCCCATCACAAAATACTTGTCCTTTCCGACAATAATCGGCATCAAATCCAGATCCTCAATCTCCGAATCGATGTAGCCTTCCTCTACCTTCTCCCCATTGCGATAAAGCTGCTTGTTAAAAATCTCAATCGTATCGCCGGGCACGCCCACCACTCTTTTCACCAAATAATCCTTGCCTTCGCCTTGTGAGAACGGATCTTGCAGAATGACAACATCTCCAACCTTCGGGTTGCCTATTAGATATATGATTTTGTTAACGAACAGCCACTCCTTCTCCTGAAGGGTAGGCTCCATAGAATGCCCTTGTACCGTAGATAAATTAAATACGAACAAATGGAGAATCATAATAATGGTAAAGGATATCGCTACTGTCTTTACCCATTCTAGCAGCTCTTTTCTCCATGAGTGATTCCTTGGGGTTGTATCGCTGTCTTGCTCATTGCCCTCGGTCTGATCCGCAAGATACTTGTTCATCTTCTCACCTCTTGCTTTCTCCAAGTTGTTGAACACAATCTGTATAGTAAACGTTTTATTAATCATTCTGAATAGGGGCAAGCTTATATAAATAGAAAAGCATATCTGACCGCCAAAAGCAATGGCGGCACAGATATGCTCTGCACACATAGCTATAGGTCAGTAAGACCTCTTAGCCTGCTATAATACTTAATTTCTGAAACGAACGGAAAAAATCGTTTGAGGCATAACCCATCGCTTCATACAGTGGTAGAACCGGTTCATTATATTCGTCAGCTGTAATTAATATCTTCGAGACATTACGTTGCTCGAACACCTGACGCAAAGATTGTATAAGCGCTTTGCCGATCCCCTTCCTTTGATGGAGCGGATGAACGGCGACACGATAATAATAACCTTTGTTGTTATCGATCGTACCGATAATCATACCTACAATTTCCGACTGTTCGACAGCGACTAGAACCAGCTCACTGTCCCATGACAATTGACGTGCAAAAGCTTCCATCGTTTGCTCGTAGCACTCTTCGGTTAATACATCTTCTAGAAGCGCTGTTAGTGGCCTGTAATCAGACAACTGGAAGGAACGAACGTTCATTAAATATACACCTTCTATACCTTGTCATAGTGCTGCAAGGTATATAAAATACGACAAGTTTTCACTAAATCCTGCTTCTTTTTTAAAAAAAACTTAAAAAAATCGCTAAAATTTAATGAAAACGCTTTAATTTAAGCGCTTTCAAGGATAAAATACCTATTTGCGTTATTTTCGTCCTATTTTCTCTCGGTTTTGTATATTTACTCGATATTCGTCGTATTCTAAATTTCTGGTCTTTCGAGCTGCGAAATCATACTTTTGAAACATCAATGTTGATTTATGTACTCGGATAAGAGATAATAATAAGAGAAATTAATATCCCATACTATTAGGAGGCTGTTAATCATGGCTCATCAATTACCTGCTTTGCCTTATGCAAATAATGCACTGGAACCACATATCGACGCACTTACGATGGAAATCCATCACGATCGTCACCACAATGCTTATGTTACGAACCTGAATGCAGCTCTGGAATCTGCTCCTGAATTGCAAGACAAATCACTGGAAGAATTGCTTGCTAATAACCTTGCAATCGTACCAGAAGCAATTCGCACAGCTGTTCGCAACAATGGCGGCGGACATGCTAACCACTCCCTGTTCTGGGAAACAATCGCTCCGAACGCGGGCGGCGCTCCAACTGGCGCTCTTGCTGCAGCAATCGACAGCGAATTGGGCGGCTTCGACACATTCAAAGCTGACTTCGCTAAAGCAGCAACTACACGCTTCGGCAGCGGCTGGGCTTGGCTCTCCGTGAAAGACGGCAAATTGAAAGTATCGAGCTTGCCTAACCAAGACAGCCCGATCTTCGAAGGCGAAACACCTTTGCTAGGTCTGGATGTATGGGAGCACGCTTACTACCTGAACTACCAAAACAAACGTCCTGATTACATCGCAGCGTTCTGGAACGTTGTGAACTGGGCTGAAGTTGGCAAACGCTACGAAGCTGCCGTTAAGTAATAGCAGTTCAAACATAAATAGAGAGTGCCCCGGCAATTTGCCGGGGCACTCTCTATTTATGTCTAGCCAACTCAATTGTCATCGCCTTTTGCAGCCCCCATAAGGGAATCGAAATCTGTAGAAATCTGTAGGCACAGGGATAGGCATCTGCCGCATAAGATGGGGTAGGATAACGCCTAATCTTGTATAGCGAAGGAGTTCGAACGAACTTATGAGCCCTACTTACATGTACATTGAAGGCCAAGGTACAACATCTTCTCATAACTGCGGCTGCGGCGGCCCACGCATGCTGATGCCCGGACCGGGGCCAGGACCTTTCCCTCCGGGGCCAGGACCGTTTCCTCCGGGACCAGGACCTTTCCCTCCAGGGCCAGGACCGTTTCCTCCGGGGCCAGGACCTTTCCCTCCAGGGCCAGGACCTTTCCCTCCGGGGCCAGGACCTTTCCCTCCAGGGCCAGGACCTTTCCCTCCGGGACCAGGACCTTTCCCTCCGGGACCAGGACCTTTCCCTCCGGGACCAGGGCCGTTTCCTCCGGGACCAGGACCTTTCCCTCCGGGACCAGGACCGTTTCCTCCGGGACCAGGGCCGTTTCCTCCGGGACCAGGACCGTTTCCTCCGGGACCAGGACCTTTCCCTCTCCCATTCCCTTTCCCGTTGCCATTCCCGGTACCCGCTAGTGTAACGGTGTTCATTAATGGAGGACGTTTTTTCCCTAACGTCACACAGGCCTACCGCGTGCGTTTCCGTCCGGGAATTTCCATCGCTCAAGCACTAATCCAGACTGGTGTTGTTCGTTTTGGATTCAACGGCCAGATTGCTTCTGTGAGCGGCATTCCAATCGGCGGGCCAATCAGCTACACTCTTTTACTGAATGGCCGTATTATCCCTGCAACGCTGCTCAACTTCCCTCTGCAGCCGAATGACACCGTTGCCTTGCAACTGCAATATTCAACAAGAGAAAATCTAGATGATGACCTTCTATCCGAACTATCCGAGAGCAGCTCAGCTACCAAGGCTAAAGATTCTGATTTCACCGAGTACGCAACTACCCATTCTCATACGGTAGACGATTCTGACAGCGAGCAGGCTTAAATCTTCTCTAAATCACATGTATCAGAATTGGACTCTCCCAAAGCAATATATTATTTTGCCATAGCAACCTTCTTAATAAAAAGGGACAGAAATAAAGAAATGGCGGTGCCAAGGAGAATATCCTTAGCACCGCCATTTCTGGCTTTTAAGTTACGCTCATAGAGGCTCTCCTACCCTCCCCTCAAGCTTTTCGCGACAGCTCTGATCCCTCAAATAATTCCCTGCTCGTTTTCTTTATGTGATTCTATTTCATTTTTTTGTCTGTTTCCTTGTCTTGCTGAATAACTTTACCTTTACCTGTAACCAGCTTTAACTGGTCATTCTCATAAGCTACATTGTAGGTTACCTGGTATTTACTCAGCTTATATTCTCCATCAACACGTTCATCTACAGAAAGGATTGCTGTTACAATAGCCTTCTCCTTGTCTTCCCCATCTTCTGTAACATGCATATCATCAATAACGACATTCCTCGTTCGAATATATCCCTCTCGGAACTCCTCGTAGCTGGTGCCTTCCTTCCAATTGCCGCCAAGCAGCGAGTAGGCATATACATAGTCAGCATTGTTCAAGCTGTCATAGAAATGGGTCACCAAATATCCTGCATAATCCTTGATGGATGCATTCTCCTGTTCAACTACCCCATCACCATCCTTGTACTCTTTGTCTGGCAGTTCAAGCATAGGTTCCGCTGACCACCCCTCGACCATATCGAGTACATTGACAATTGGGATACTGAAGCCAATCAACGTCTGCTCGATTCCAGCCGAATTGATCCCGAGCACCTCACCCGTTAGCTTGTTTACTAGCGGTCCGCCGCTATTGCCGGGCGCAATCGGAGCCGATATTTGATAAAGGTCACTATACGTATACGGTTCAATCTCGAAGCTGCGATCAACGCCACTTATAATCCCCGTCGTAACGGTATTCTGAAAACCTAAAGGACTGCCTACGGCTAGCACTTCATCGCCAATCTCTGCTTTCTCTTCCCGCACCATCTGCAGCGGCTCTATCCCCGCCAACCCAGGAACACGAACGACAGCCACATCTGTCTCCAGACTAATCCCTATGACCTCTCCTTCAAGCTCGCGGGCATCCGTCGTCTTCACGCTTACGATTCGCGCGCCTGCAACGACATGGGCATTCGTAATAAGATCGCCCTGGTTATTATACAAGAAGCCCGAGCCCTGCGTACCATCGCTCGTCTCAATCATTACGACCAGCTTCTGTGTTTCGTATATAATATCCTTCAATGCCTTCGGTGCACCATTGCCGCTAATGCCTGCGTCTGCGAGCAGCGGGGCTCCCGTCAATTGCTGAGGCACCTTAGATCCGATTGTAACCGCTGCACCTGCCCCTCCGCATACGATGACTACAGATGCGACAATGCTGATCCATGTTCCTTTTCTCATCTTATCTACTCCTAATCTAAGTACCATGTTGCATGATCTATCACGAACTTTGCATCTTCATCCTTCACACGATGAACAATCGTTGTAAACCGGAAGGATTCCCCTGCTTCAATATAATTCGGCTGTGCTTCCGCTGAACCAGATTCGATCACTTTGCCTTTGGAATCGACTACAGAATACTCTATCGTTACAGAATAGATGGGTCTTGTTGCTGCATTTTTCAGCTCTACACTTACATGGAAATCCCCGAAACTATCTAAGGAGGCCTCTGTACGTCCAACCTCTACTGCAGCTGTTTGATTGATTAAATCCTCTTTGGCCGCCATTTGCATGGCATTTTCTATACGCTGCTGCTCTGCTTTCTCGAAGTTTTTCTTATCCTTCAATATTCGATCATATAGCTGAGCGAGCTTCACATCATTATTAACATAGCCCATGCCTTTTCTTGCTGTCGCAAGCGCATCCGTAAAGTTTTTCTTTTGTCTCAGAGCCTCAGCCTGCTCGTAGCTAATATTTACGATCGCTACCTCAATCCGCTGTCTCAGCTCAACCGCCTTTTCACCTGTGAGACTCTTTACTTGATTGAATTTAACCACCAGCTCATCCACCGATTTCAGATGGTCAAGCTCAGCTTCGACCTGAAGAACCGTGAGACGAACCGTCAGCTCGGCAAGCTGCTCACGCACCACTCGAAAAACCTGCTCTTCACGCCCGCGCAGCTTTATCTTTAGCTGTTCAAGCAATTCCAGTGCCTCTTCGGTCCCTTCTTGCTCCAGCTTTTCATTAATGGCATGAATAGATTGCTCAAAAACGACCGCTTCACCTACAATTGCCATATCCTGAGCAATCGCTTTGTAGTTAGGCCTTGCAGCTGATGCTTTCTTCAACCGATCTATAGCTTGCTCATAATTTCCTGTGAGAGCTTGCTGCTTTGCCTGCTCCTGCCATTCCAATACACGATTATTTAATTGAGTTTCATATGAATAGAACGAGAATACAGCAGCTGCCGTGACAGCCAGAAGGATGACTGGAATAATGACTACTGTTATCGTCCTGCCTGTCACTCTCGTTCTCACAGATTCCGTCTCTAATGCGGCACCCAGCTCAGACATCGCCTGATCCCGTTCGCTCTTGCTTGCAGCCCATGCCTCTTCCGAAGCGTCAGTCTGCTCTGTGACGATTCTTTTCCCGCACTGGCTGCAATATAGAGCATCCGCTGCATGTTCTTTTCTACAGTGATGGCAATGCAAAGTTATTCATCCTCCGAAAGTTCTGTCTACATACTTCTCTCTATTCTATATGAAAAAGTAAATGTTCTCCATTTTTAAATGCTGGGAATATAAATTTTTTTGAAATACCGTAGAATCGCTAAATAATCAAAAAGACACAGCAGCTTGCTGTGCCTTACTATAGAATTGCTTTTCTAAAGCTTACTTCAAGGAAAGCCGATCCAAGAGATAGCTTCGCACATCTGCTGATAAATCCTCGCGCTCCAGTGCAAAGTCAATCGTTGCTTGAACAAACCCGAATTTATCTCCAACGTCATATCTCTTTCCTGTGAAGCGATGAGCCATTAATGGGGAGAATTGATTCAACCGTTGCAAGCTATCCGTCAATTGAATTTCTCCTGCCTTACCTGGCTGTGCCCGTTCAAGAAGATCAAATATAGCAGGATCGAGCAAATATCTTCCCACAACTGCTAGATTGGATGGAGCTTGTCCAGGCAACGGCTTCTCGACCAAGTCACGGACACGATCCGGCGCCCCATCTGTTGCCATATCTACGATTCCATATTTATGTGTCTGATCCCAAGGAACCTCCATCACCGCAACGACAGATGACTGATGGCGGTTATATGCATCAATCATTTGCTTCAAGCAAGGCGGGTCAGACTTCAGTATGTCATCTCCCAGCAGTACGGCGAACGGCTCATCCCCGATGAACCTTCTAGCGCACAATACTGCGTGGCCTAGCCCAAGCGGTTCCTTCTGGCGTACATAATAAATATCGGCAAGACGAGAGATTTCTTGAACAACAGCCAGCATTTGTTCATTGCCGCGCTCTTCCAATTCCATCTCAAGTTCAACTGATTTGTCAAAATGGTCCTCGATTGCCCGCTTATGGCGTCCACTTACAATTACAATGCTATCTATGCCAGACTGAACAGCTTCTTCTACTATATATTGAATGGCCGGCTTATCGATAATCGGCAGCATTTCCTTTGGCTGTGCTTTGGTCGCTGGCAGAAACCGCGTGCCCAGTCCCCCTGCTGGAATAATCGCTTTCCGTACCTGTTGTCTCATTCCCATCGCTCCCTGTTAAATATCCACCTTAGTGCTTGGTTCATCATAACCCTTTCAGCAAGATTTATCCATCCCTAACTAAGTCAGCACGCTTGTTGTTATCTGCTGCTAAATCCTTATTCCTACTCCTGGGTCATTGGCAATCGAATAAGAAATGCTGCCCCCTGTCCTTGTTCCTCATTACCCTCTACCACTTCAATTGTACCGCCATGCATCGCGATTATTTTGTGGACGATTGATAGACCCAGACCGCTGCCTCCCTGTGCGCGCTCGCGCGAAGCATCCACTTTATAGAAGCGTTCGAATATACGGGTTCTCTCCTCTTGAGGAATGCCAATCCCCGTATCTTCTATCCGTATAATTGCATACCCGCCTTCTTCCTTCAGGTGAAAATAAATCCTGCCGCCCTCAGGCGTAAACTTGATGCTATTGGCTAATAAATTAATCCATACCTGACTTAGCTGATCCTCATCAGCCGTTAGGGTGATCTCTTCCATTAACAGCTCAACAGTCAAGTGCTTCGCAAGCCAATGCGGCTCGCAGGATAATACCGCATCCCTAAGCTGTTGGTCCAGCCTGTAAGCCCGAGGGGTGTAAGGATGCTGTTCGGAATCTAGTGCCGCCAGCTTCAATAGATTTTCACTAAGCCTCGACAAGCGACTGCTTTCTTGCTTAATTATATCTACATAACGGTCCCTCTCTGCCTGAGTAAGACCTTCGCTGCGCAGAGCCTCGGCAAAACCGCCGATAGAGGTTAAGGGGGATTGTATCTCATGGGAGACATTGGATACGAACTCTTGCCGCATCGTTTCCGTACGAGACAGCCCTTTTGCCATTGAGTTGATGCTGTCCGCCAATTCTCCGAGCTCATCCTTCCGCTGCATGGGAAGCTTCACAGTGAAATCGCCTCCAGCGATCCTTGTAGTAGCGGCAGTCATTAATTTCAAAGGCTTAACTAAATACCTAGCTGCAATAAGTATGAGCAAGCAACCCACAATAAGCACCGTGACCAGTAGAGTGGACGTATTGCGCTGGAAGCTGCGTACTTCCGGGAGTTTATTCGCAATAATGAACACCGCCCATTCCATTTGTCCGAATTGAACTTTTCGGCCTATCGCCTGGGGGGCTGATGGTTTAGCTTGTTCCTCATGCTCCAATTGAACCTTCTCTGTAGTGCCTCTGAACACATTGGCAATCGTTGCATACGTCAAATTGTCTATGAGCAGCTGACTGCTGTCGCCATAAGCAATAACGGCATTATTCCTGGCAACCGCTACGATCGTTATCCGTTGAAGGGTAGATACCTGCTCAAGAAAGTTTGGCAAAGATCGAGGGGAGGATGCCGTATATAACTGTTCAATCCGATTAATCGCATGGAGCTGCTGCTCTCCAAAGCGGCCCTTCATTTCTTTCTTGAATAATTGATTAGCGGCGAAAAAAGCCGCAAGCATACTAATAAGAACAATAATGATAAAGGTAAGAGCGATCCTCACATATAAGCTGCGCATCAATGGCACTCCTCCAGACGATAGCCAAGCCCGCGCACAGTAACGATTCGGAATCCTGCCGTTTCCTCTTCGAACCTCTCCCTTAAACGCTTAATATGTACGTCCACGGTTCTTTCGTCTCCTTCATAATCCATGCCCCATAGCTGCTCAATTAGTTGCTCTCTGGTGAACGTCTTGCCTGGATAGCTTGCGAGCTTGAACAACAGCTCAAATTCCTTGGGCGGCAGCATGACTTGCACCCCGTTAGCGATAAGCCCATGCTCGCTCTGATTCATAACCAAGCATCCTATCTCTATCGTTCGCGAAGCCGCAATCCAGTATCGCCTGAGCAGTGCCTTGACTCTCACAACTAGCTCACGTGGATCAAAGGGCTTCACGACATAATCGTCAGCTCCTAATTCGAAGCCCTTTACCTTATCCAGCGTTTCTCCCTTGGCAGTTAACATCAGCAGTGGCATTTCAAAGGAAGAACGAATAGCGGCACAAAGTGCCCATCCATCCATTCTTGGCATCATAACATCAATAACAGCCAGATCAGGCTTCACACTCTCCATATGAATAAGGGCATTTTCCCCGTCTATCGCTTCGATAACCTCAAAGCCTTCTCTCCGCATGAACAGGCTGACTAGCTCACGAATATTCGGATCATCGTCCACCACTAATATTTTTGCCATCCTTATAATTCCCCCTATTTGCTCCCTACAGCTACCTTAATACATCTACATGAAATTAAGATGAACTTTGTTGACAAAGTTTCTAGATTATAATAATTTTAAATAAGAATTCATGCTTACCCATGCTTGACCACATAGAACGGAGGAAACCTTCATGTACAAAACGATCATTATCGGTACCGGCCCTGCTGGGCTAACTGCAGCTATCTACTTGGCACGCGCCAATATGGAGCCCCTTGTTATTGAAGGCTGGCAGCCTGGCGGTCAATTGACCACCACAACTGAAATCGAGAATTTTCCAGGCTTCCCTGACGGCATTCTTGGCAGCGAGCTGATGTCCAATATGCGTAAGCAAGCACAGCGCTTTGGCGCACAATTCCGCACAGGCTCTGTAAAAAGCGTAGACTTCAGCAAACGTCCCTACACGCTTGACGTAGAAGGCCACGGTGAGCTTCAAGCAGAAACCATCATTATCTCCACAGGAGCTTCAGCCAAATATCTAGGTATTCCGGGCGAGCAAGAAAACATTGGACGCGGTGTAAGCACTTGCGCAACCTGTGACGGCTTCTTCTTCCGCGGCAAAAAGCTTGTTATTGTCGGGGGCGGCGACTCCGCAATGGAAGAGGCAGTATTCCTCACTCGCTTCGCTTCTGAGGTTGAGATTGTCAATCGCCGCGAGGAGCTGCGCGCCTCCAAAATTATGCAGGACCGCGCTCGTGCCAATGATAAAATTAGCTGGTCGCTGAATCGCACCCCGCTTGAGGTCGTAGCAACTGAGCAAGGCTTGCAGGGGCTAAAGGTTCGCAATAATGCGACCGGAGAAGAAGAGCTCGTTCAGACAGACGGCGTATTCATCACAATCGGCCACACCCCTAATACAGGTTTCTTAGGGGGCCAGATTGATACGGATGAGCAAGGCTACATTATAGTGAAGCCTGGTACAGCGGAGACGAATATACCCGGTGTGTTCGCCTGCGGGGATGTTCAAGACCGTCAATATCGCCAAGCTATTACAGCTGCAGGCAGCGGCTGTATGGCTGCACTTGACTGCGAGCGTTTCATCGAAGCTCATGCGCATGATACAGTTCAAGTCTAACCTGATTAATCTATAGAGCCTTTAACTACGAATAAGGGTACAGCCTCGCTGCAAGAGGCTGTACCCTTATTTTGTATTCCCGCTGGCAATAAGCACCATCACGTTTCAAATTGTCCTCGAGCGTTTATTAAATAGAGACTATTAAAAACTACGCAGAACCATTAAGGCATTGACAATTCATTATTTATTTGTAATAATTATAAATAAGGAATTAGTCTAAATAACTTAGTGGAATGGAAGTATGTATTATCCATACTGCGTACACAATAATGCTAGAACGAAAGGATGAGTGACATATGAGTAAAACTAACGAGGTATTAAATCAGCAAATTTCCAACTGGAGCGTACTTTACATTAAGCTGCACAACTACCATTGGTATGTGAAAGGCCCACAATTTTTCACCCTGCATGTGAAATTCCAGGAATTCTACGAAGAGGCTGCTATTCATGTCGATGAGCTTGCAGAACGCCTGCTCGCACTAGAAGGCAAGCCAGTGGCAACGATGGCGGAATATTTGAAAACTTCCAACGTCAAAGAAGCCAAGGGTAAAGAGACGGCTACTCAAATGGTTGAATCACTGATTGCTGACTTCACTACAATTATCAATGAATTGAAGGAAGGCATGGAAATTGCCAATTCAGAGGGTGATGAGACTACAGCTGATATGCTGCTAGCCATTCATACTAAGCTTGAGAAGCATGTATGGATGCTCAACGCCTTTAATGCTTAAGAGAATGGGCTGTATCAAGTAGGTCTGCCCACTTGATGAGACAGTTGGCTTAATGGAAATTTGGTAAGGATTAAAGAAATGGCGATGCTAGGGAGGTTATCCCTGCACCGCCATTTCTGCTTTTCGGCCTATTGCTGTCTTCTTGCGCAAATGGTGGGTGAGCCCCCGTTAGAGATCGAATGTCATGTATAATTTAATGAATACATTTGCTCTATCTCACTGCTGAGACCGGTAAAAAGGAGCAACAGTGAAGCTATGTTCATTAGTGGAGAAGGTCAGTTTCCGACTACTGAATATAGCTGGCATTATCCCCCATTTACCCTCGCATTAAGCCTATTTTTACGACAAACGCTTCATAAAATAAGGTAAACTCCTCATATGTGCCATCAGTAGCGTAAAAGATAGAGCTTCGAGAGGTTCTCGAGGTTTAAGAGCCATAGAAGCATCTTCATGACTTTTGAACCAGCCCCTTTTTTCGTACGCAGCCCTCCTGCTTAATAAAAAAAAAGCAGAACAGCTTACGCCGTCTGCTCCCTTCTTATACCAACCGTATTGTACAGCTAGCTGATTTTTCTCCTTGCCAAAGCCCTTCAAGCACATCTCCATCTTGCAGTGCGGCTACTCCCGCGGGAGTGCCAGTGAATATAATATCGCCTGGACCGAGCCCATAGCGTGAATCAATATGACGAACTAATTCGGCTATGCCAAACAGCATATCGCTTGATTGGCCCAGCTGTGCCTGTACCCCATTGCGAATTAGCGCGAATTCATGACTCTTCAGCTCTTCTTCGCCAGGGTAAGGCATCCAATCGCTAAGCGGAGCGGCATTCTTGAAGCCTTTGGCATCCAGCCAAGGCTGCCCCTTAGCCTTCAGCTTGCTTTGCACATCGCGCAGTGTCAGGTCCAGCCCCAATGCCAAGCCATCAATAATCTCATCCGGCTCCATTCCGACTTCTAGACGACGGCCAATTCGCAG
Organism: Paenibacillus sp. J22P59; assembly: GCF_059383895.1. Classification (NCBI taxonomy): domain Bacteria; kingdom Bacillati; phylum Bacillota; class Bacilli; order Caryophanales; family Paenibacillaceae; genus Paenibacillus; species Paenibacillus sp. J22P59. The sequence goes on along the minus strand of NZ_JBXENX010000006.1, from coordinate 367,955 downwards.
CACAAGCTCAAGCTCGAAGTGAACCTCTCCCCGATCACCCGGGAGCTCCACGATATTCCCATTCATCAGCACTACAGCATGAGAAGGCTTCGTGAAAACAAGCGGCTCCTCCGGCACTTCATTGCCTAGCTCCAGAGCATGCAGGCGATAGTTCCGTCCGATGCAATATACATTCCTTACTTCTGCTGCCACCCTTCACTTCCCCTTCCTGATGAATCCGATTGACTAGTTTTTCTTCTGGGCAGCAATCTGCTCCGCCAGCTCATTCAATTCCGTCCAGCGCTCCATTAATTGATCAAGCTTCGCTTCTAGCTGCTGCTGCTCTTCAAGCAGCTGCTGGAGCAGCACCGAATCGCTTCCCGATTCTCCCATACGCGCAGCAATGGCTGCCAACTTTTCTTCGGCCTCGGCAATCCAGCCGTCGATCTGCTCATAGTCCTTTTGCTCCTTATAGGACATGCGAAGCGCCCGTTCTCCAGCTGCTTTCTGCGGCGCAGCCACTGGCTCAGGCGACTGCGCCTGATGAGGTACAGTTGGCGCAATCGCCTTGCTGCTTGGTGAAGCAGCCGCACGCTCACCCGCACTGCCATGCTTGCTCACATATTCCTGATAATCGGAATAGTTGCCTGTGTGATGGGTGATGACGCCATTTCCTTCGAACGCCAATATTTTATCAACCGTACGATCTAGGAAATAGCGATCATGGGATACAACGAATACGACTCCCGGAAAATCATCCAAATAATCCTCCAAGACCGTTAGCGTTGCAATATCTAGATCATTCGTAGGCTCATCAAGCAGCAGTACGTTGGGTGCATTCATCAGCATTCTCAGCAGCTGCAGACGGCGTTTCTCGCCCCCGGAGAGTTTCCCGATCAGAGACCACTGCATCGCTGGAAGAAACAAAAAGCGCTCCAGCATCTGACCTGCCGATATCGTCGTACCGTCGGCGGTTCGAACCTGATCTGCCCCTTCGCGGATATATTCGATTACACGCAACGATTCGTCCATCTCTTCATGCTCTTGGGAGAACCACCCCAGCTTAACCGTTGGTCCTAACACGACAGAGCCTTCCTCTGGCTGCAGCCTTCCTTCAATCAGCTTGAGCAATGTCGATTTGCCGCTGCCATTGCGTCCGACGATGCCGACACGGTCCTCAGGAACCGCAATATAGCTGAAATCCTGAATAAGTGTACGATCTGCGAATCGTTTCGTTACTTCTTCTATTTCAAGAATCTTCTTCCCAAGTCTGGTCGAGGCAACGGATACATCCATCTTCCCGCCTGACTGCTTGGGAGCTTGCTCCTTCAAGGCCTCGAATCGATCAATACGCGCCTTCTGCTTGGTCGTACGAGCTTTGGCTCCCCGACGAATCCAGGCCAGCTCATTGCGCAGCAGATTCTGACGTTTATTCTCTGAGGAAGCCTCACGCTCCTCACGCTCCAGCTTCAGCTCCAGAAACCGGCTGTAGTTCGCCTCATAGAAGAAGGCACGTCCTCTATCCAGCTCAATGACCCTGTTACTGACGCGATCCAGAAAGTATCTATCATGCGTGATCATCAGCAGGGCGCCTTTGCGTTTCTGAAGCATGCCCTCCAGCCAAGCAACCGAATCATTGTCGATATGGTTCGTCGGCTCATCCAGAATCAATAGATCAGATGGCTGCAGCAAGGCGGCAGCCATCGCTACCCGCTTCCTCTGTCCCCCTGAGAAAGTCGCTACCTTATCGTCATAATTCAGAATGCCAAGCTTGGTCAAGGCAATCTTCGCTTCGCTCTCCAGCTGCCAAGCATCATGCTCATCCATTCGCTGATTCGCCTCAATCAGCTTCTCCTGCAAGCCCGTATCATTAGGATTCAGCTCAAGCTCTTCAAGCGCTGCTGCATAATCCCTGACTGCGCGAAGCTGCGGTGAATCCCCGCCTAGCACATGCTCCAGCGCAGTCTCGCCGGCTGCGAAGACCGGGTCCTGTGCGAGCATCTTAATCGTTACCCGATTGCCAATCGCAATTCCGCCGGCATCTGCTGGCTCTAAACCGGCAATTACTTTAAGAAGGGTCGATTTACCGGTGCCATTCACTCCGATAATACCGATTTTGTCGCCAGCCTCAATCCCAAACGTAACGTCCTCGAACAACATTTTCTCGCCGTAGCTCTTCGTTATATGTTCAACAGATAATAAATGCATATGCCAACCTACTTTACTTCAAATGTATGCGGGCCAAGCTTAGCTTGCATCCGCAACCGTATCATACCATATTCATGGGCAGCTCATCACATATCTGCATGGGGTTAAGCTGATTGCCCAGTCCGCTTCAGCAGCTCATTGTAGAACTTCTCTTGCTCAGACTCCCCCGAGAATGCCCTCTTCGGCACTATAATAGCCGAAAGAGAATTGATAAAGATATAGATGTTCCGCTTGTCCTGCTCAATGGTATGGATGCCGCTCCAATTAGTAAAGGTCTCATTCACTGCTGACGTTCCTCGGATGCCTTCTTCCTCCAGTGAAATGAATTGCTCTCCGAGCAAGCCTGGCTTATTGTCCGGCAGCTTCATCAGACGGCTCTTGGTTCGATAATAAAAATAGACATTCGATAATGCGCCCAATAAAATACCCGCAACCAGGCTGTACGTAAGTGAAAATTTCATAAGTCCATAAAATACAGCAACCAAAATCAAAGGCACCGCCAGCATATAGGCATATACCATTGCTGTATACTTTTTATTGCGAAATACCGCATGTTTATTCAAATACCAGAAATCTTCTCGCGTAATATCCAGCTTAATCTTCAACTTCATCGCTCCTTACCGCTCGCGCCCAGCATCCCGCGTCGTCCGTCTGCCGATTGCTCGTCTCATATTCGTAACCCTGATCCCTTAATTCTTGACGTTTCCTTACAATAACGCGCACAAAAATAGAGTAGCACAGGATGGACTGAAAAATCCATTGTGATACTCTATCTCCCCCTATCTTTTGGGCACTACCAGTTCAACAGTCGTTCCCTCACCAATAGCTGAAATAACGGTCAGAGAAGCACCTACACTTCGTGCACGCTCTTCCATACTGAACAAACCCACACCCTTGCCGGTACGGTCTCGAACGAAGCCTGAGCCCTTATCCGCAATATAAGCGCTAACCTGTTCAGCCGTCTCCTCAATTCGAACGGTTGCTTCGGAGACCGCCGCATACTTGGCGATATTCGTCAGCGCTTCTTGAATTACCCGGTAGAGAACGGTCTCCCGTTGGACATCCAGCCTGCCTCTTAGCTTACAAGACAGCTCTACCTGCATGCCATAATGCTGGGCATAATTGTCCACATAGGTTCGAATCGCCGGAACAACTCCAAGGTCATCCAGTACAGAGGGACGAAGCTCCCAAGCTACATTCCGAATATCATCCATAATATTAGAGACATCATTACGTACAGCCTGCAGCTGCTCCAAACCATGCTCCGAGATGATGCGATCGAGCTGAATTTGCAGCGAGAACAAGCTCTGGCCAATTCCATCATGCAGCTCACGGGAGAATCGCCGCCGCTCTTCCTCCTGTATAAGCATCACCTTGCTCATCATCTGCTGCAGCTCTTCTTCCGTCTGCTTCAGCTTCGTTACCTCGTTGCGTATAGCCATGTATTGATAAGGATATCCATCATCATCTATAAAAGGTACAATCGTTGTATTAACCCAATAGAATTGCCCATCCTTTGCTTTATTGCGGATCTCCCCGCGCCAGACACGACCTGAGGTAATGGTCTGCCACATCTCTCGAATGAATGCTTTACTATGGTATCCGGAATTAATAATACGATGGTCCTTGCCGATTAATTCGTTGCGGTGATATTTGGATATTTCGCAGAACCGATCATTTACATATTGAATAATGCCCTTCGCATTAGTAACAGCTACGATAGATGATTCATCTAACGCATTTTTCAAATCAACCAGCTGCTTCAATGACTCCTTCAACTGGGAACGAAACACCGAATCCGGCATCTGCTCATCAATATCTACGAGCAAAGAAGCCACATTCTGGCCAATAACCTCTGGGTAATGACCATCGCGATTATTCAAAGTGCAGCAGCCCTCTCTTCACCGCGAACTTGATTAGTTCAGGACGTGACCGCAGCCCAAGCTTCTCCATTAGGTTGCTCTTATGTGTCTCTACCGTCTTCACGCTGATGATCAAGCTCTCGGCTATTTCTTTGTTCGAGTACCCTTTGGCTATCCAGGTGAAGATCTCCTTCTCCCTTTCTGACAATGACTCATAAATATCGACGCTATCCCCTGATTTGATTCTGGCTAAATATTCGCCCATTAACCGCTTGGTAGCAGTCGGGTATAGATAAGCATCCCCGGAAGCTACGCACGCGATTGCCGCCAGCAGCTCCTCATGAGGCGCATTTTTTAATATATATCCAGATGCTCCAGCATGAATCGCCCGGAACAAATACTCATCATCGTCATGCATCGTCAAGATTAGGACAGATACATCAGGAAGCTTGCGCTTAAGCTCAGTCGTTGCGCTCAGCCCATCCTTGCCATGCGGCATGCTAAGGTCCATGAGGACAACGTCCGGCTTCAATTCCAATGCCAGCCTGATCGCTTCATCGCCTTCTGAAGCTTCTCCGACCACTTCCATTCCCTGTTTGCCATGCAGCAGCATGGACAGCCCTGATCTTACAACCGCATGATCATCTACAATGAGAAGCTTCTTGGTCATTCATTCCGCCTCCCTCTCCTTTGCCCGTAGACCAAATCTCCGCTAAACCCGCACATATTTGACGAATGGACTCAATTTCCTCCAGCTCTATCGAATGTCTGGTCCGATAGCCTGCCAGCAGAACACCGCATACTCTATTCTCCCGCATAATCGCAACAGCTACCGCCGCCATCAGACCTTCTGCCAGCATGACGGGGTCCTCATCACGAGAGCATTCGAGCTGCGCCCTCTGCCCTGCAGTAGATTCCATGCACAGAACGAGTCGTCCCGAACGAATCGCAACGCCTGCAAGACCCGTTCCTCGTTTTTGCACCATATGCAGCGTTCTTCCGCTGACGCTTCCATAGGTCCATGCCCAACGCAGCCGGCGTGCATCTGTCTCCAGCTCACACACGCCATAAAAATCGAAGCCAGCCTGCTTCATCCATTCATTGACCATACTATTGGTATCTGCCTTCATCTGCATTCTTCCCCCTCCAGCATACACCGCAATCCTATTATTCCTATTGTATAAGCTCTATCGCGATTTGTATGTAAGGGAACACCCTGAATTACGAGAGCAGACTCAGGGGTTATGCGGCTTATCTTTCAGCGGATTCCCTGATTCCAGCAGCTGGAAATTAACGTTATGATGGATATAACCTATTATAGCAGGAGGCGATACGCAATGACGCTTTCTTATCGGCATCATGCTCGGATAGAATGGAAGCTCGGTACAGGACCTAGCGCACGACTAATGGAGAAATTGCTTCATCTATCACCGGAATCCTTTACTTATAAATCAATAAAAGCGGGACAGCCGCTCTATCGCGAAGGCACACCATGCAGCGCCTTATATGGGGTGTGCAGCGGCACGATCAAGCTGCGCAAAACCTCAATAGACGGCAAATCTCTGCTCCTTACAATCGCTGGCCCCGGCGAGCTTCTTGGCGAGCCGTACAGCTCTCTTGACAGCCATACTTCCCTTACTCCGCATCGCTCCAGTGCATTAGCGGTCGAAGATACGATCGTTGCTGTCATTTACCATGCAGATTTCGAGCTTCTGCTCTCGCAGAATACCGATGCAGCACTGCTCTTCGCCCGAGCAATGGAGAATAAACGGCAAATTGCTGAATCGAAGCTGCGTGATTTGCTTGGCGCTCCGAAGCTCTGTGCCCTTTCCTCCTGCCTTCTTCGCCTTGGTAATAGCTTCGGCGTTGCCTCCGCCTCCGGTCTAAGAATTGACGTAAAGCTGACTCATAGCGAGCTTGGGGAGATGATTGGAGCAACACGTGAAAGTGCGAACCGTCTATTAGCTGTATTGAAGGAGCAAGGAACGATTGGCGCTTCAAGAGGACGCCTCGTCATTGTACGGCCGGAAGATTTGAGATTGCTTGCCGGATGTCCGGAATGCCCGACTTGTTCGGATGAAGTGTGCAAGATTTAGAATAGGGCAAGAATGAAACCAGCCGTTCAGGGATAACCTGAACGGCTGGTTTTTTTGTCCTTTAATGCGATTAACGTTTGCCAATCATTGCTTCCGGCTTCACGAATTCATCGAACTGCTCGGATGTAAGCAAGCCGCTAGCTATAGCTGACTCCTTCAGCGTCAATCCTTTTTTATGGGCATTCTTCGCAATAGCTGCCGCATTCTCATAACCAATATGCGGGTTCAATGCAGTTACCAGCATCAACGATTGATCAAGATTACGTTTGATTGCTGCTTCATTCGGCTCAATGCCAACCGCACAGTTGTCATTGAAAGAAATCATGCCGTCTGCCAGCAAGGCAACAGATTGCAAGAAGTTATAGATAATAACTGGCTTAAATACGTTGAGTTCGAAGTTGCCTTGGCTTGCCGCAATAGCAATCGTAGTATCATTGCCAAGAACTTGGCATACCGCCATTGTAATCGCTTCGCTCTGTGTAGGATTGACTTTGCCTGGCATAATGGAGCTGCCCGGCTCGTTCTCAGGAATGATAATTTCGCCGATGCCGCAGCGCGGTCCACTTGCAAGCCATCTAACATCATTAGCAATCTTCATCAAATCAGCCGCCAATGCTTTGACAGCACCATGTGCATAGACGATTTGGTCATGGCTCGTAAGCGAATGGAATTTATTCGGTGCAGTAATGAAGGTTTTGCCCGTCAATGCCGTTACCTCCGCCGCTACCTGAACTGCGAAGTCAGGATGTGCGTTAAGGCCTGTACCTACTGCTGTTCCTCCAAGTGCCAGCTCACGCATAGTATCTACGCTTTGTACAAGCATGCTACGTGTTTTCTCAAGCATAGCATGCCAGCCGCTGATCTCTTGGCCAAGCGTGATTGGTGTAGCATCCTGCAAATGCGTTCTGCCGATCTTCACGATATGATCGAATTTGTCCATCTTCTCCTTGAAGGTGCCCGCTAGCACATCAATAGAAGGCAGCAGCTTATCTTCCACTGCAATAACGCCTGCAATGTGCAGCGCCGCAGGGAATGTATCGTTAGAGCTCTGGGAACGGTTCACGTCATCATTCGGATGAATACGAGTAGCGCTGCCGCGAGCCTCTAGCATTTGGTTCGCGCGATGGGCAACAACTTCATTCACATTCATGTTCGTTTGGGTGCCGCTGCCTGTCTGCCATACAACAAGCGGGAAGTGCTCGTCCCATTCGCCTGCTACGATCTCGTCCACTGCTTCACCAATAACAACAGCCTTTTCCTCATCGAGCACACCCAGCTTATGGTTGGCAATAGCCGCCGCTTTTTTAATAATCGCCATAGCGTATACCACTTGAATCGGCATGCGCTCACCGCTAATTTTAAAGTTCTGCAGGCTTCGTTGCGTCTGAGCGCCCCAAAGCTTGTCTGCTGGCACTTGAATTTCACCCATTGTATCCTTCTCAATGCGATATTCCACTGTAACTGCCTCCTTTGATTTACACTGCATATTCTATTACTTTATACATAATCACAGGCACATTTCAATATAGACAAGCTTCTTTCCGCCTAAGCAGCTCTTACAGGCCCTTCGCGCTGCGATAAGCTTCGACATAGGCAGCAGCCTTCTTCTCAATAAGAGTAAGGTCTCCTGTTTTGACAGCATCCTTAGTCAGATCCGAGCCAATGCCTACTGCAACTGCTCCTGCCTTAATCCAATCCTTCAGATTATCCAGCGATACTCCGCCTGTCGGCATGATGTTCGCTTGCGGCAACGGGCCTTTAATTGAAGGGATAATGCTTGGCGAGAAGAGGTTGCCTGGGAACAGCTTAACGATATCAACGCCAAGCTCAAGCGCGCTTTGAATCTCATGTATCGTCATTGTGCCTGGCATAACCGGAATCGAATAGCGATTGCACAGCGTAATCGTAGCTGGATTGAATGCTGGAGCAACAACAAACTCTGCTCCGCTTAGTATAGCTGCTCTTGCCGTCTCGGGATCAAGTACGGTACCGACACCGATAATTGCAAAATTATCCGCATCAGGTGAAGCAGAGCTTGAGAATTCCTTGGACAGCTGTTCAATCGCCCGAAGCGCGAACGGAACCGTCATCGTAATTTCAATGGCCTTAATACCGCCTTTGATCGCGCGACGCGCCATCTCGGCTACTTCCTCAGGTGAATCTGCGCGAAGTACAGCTACTACACCAGCATCAGTCAATTGTTGAAGAACTCTAAGCTTTTTCATTACGTATAGCCTCCCATATATGTTTAAAAAGTGCGAATAAGTAAGAACAATGCCGCTTTAATTATATTCTTTTATATTCCATTCAGCAATGCTCTCAAACTTGTGCGCAAAATTAGGATAATCCCTAGTCCATTCCGTAACGGGAAAGGATACATATATAGAGAGACTATATTTAGGGAGGTTCTGCATTTGGGCAGTCTGAGACAACAAGAGGCGTGTAATCCTTCCCGTCGAAAAAAGAAATCTACAAGACGCTCACGCTCACGCAAAGCATGCCGAATCGTAAGGAGAATCATAAAACGAAGGCTCGTTGGAAGATCACTTTTAAAGAGAAAACATAAACAGAATCGCCGTACTTCAGCCTGTACGATCATGAGGGGACATGAGGGGTCTTCGGGACCCGCAGGTGAGAACGGCTCAATCGGTCCAGCAGGAGTCCAAGGCCCTCAAGGTCCTCAAGGTCCTCAAGGTCCGCAGGGACTAGCAGGTCCTCCCGGTGCGCAAGGTCTGCCTGGAGAAGCAGGAGTGCCGGGATCAAATGGTTCAGTAGGGTCGATAGGTCCAGCCGGACCAAGTGGACCAGCTGGTCCTGCTGGTGCGGCGGGGGCTGCAGGAGCCGCTGGACTAGATGGAGCTGCTGGTGCAACTGGCGCACAGGGTATTCAAGGAATACAGGGCCCGCAGGGACCTCCTGGCACAAGCTCGGATTTCACCGAATTGCGGACTATTCTCATAGACTATCTTCTTAATGGAACGCTGATCACTGTGATGACACCCGGCCAGCCCACCGGATTCGCTGGAACCGTTAGCGGCGTCCAGCAGACGCTCGCCACCTTCCTAACCAATAGCAATACAACGATGACGATTCCGTTCACTTATATAACGAATATAGAAGATATCACTATGACCTAATAAAAGGAGGCTCTCTAATATGGCTACTACGCTTTCAGGAGATTTAATACCGCTCATCGGCCAAGAGGTATTCGTAATGACGAACGGATTCGGCCAAGTAGCCGTAACCGGCCGGCTTGACCGTGTAGGAAGCGACTATATCCTCGTATCGTTCGATTCCAACGATGTGCTATACGAGCTCCGCATTTTCTACTCCAATATCATCTACGTGCATGCCAATCCTTAAAAGTCTGGAATCGAAGGAAGGATCACGATGGCTATTGAATCAACGCATCGCTTCAGCATCCCCGGAACTCCGCTGCACTCCCTGCTGGCAGCCAATATTGGCAGCAGCATCACCGTGACAACTGTACAAGGGGAAAAGGAGGGGCAGCTGCTAGCAACGAATCAAACCTATTTAACCCTCTTAACAAACACTGGCATCACGAAATATATCATGCTCGAATACGTTATTTCTTTCTATTTTGAATAAGCACAAGAGAAAGAGGAAGGATATCGCTGCTGCGAATCTCTTCCTCTTTCTTTTCCGAAAATAATGCAATAGATCCCGTGCTATCCCTATTTGAACGACTCGGGGAAATGATAAAACTGCAAAATTGAATAAATCAGCTTAAAGGGCTTTAAATTCGATTTTAAAGCCAGTTACATCTAACACTTCACTCCACCTTGATATATATGCTTTCAATTGAAATTACAGCTTTCTAAATGCGTTAAAATACGTATTTTTAAGTGGAATACAGTATGTTATTATTTGCAGATGGCTTGGAAGTTTCGAGTGGTTTGATTTCTAATAAAAGCCATGCCAGCAGCTATCTGTCTGCATCATTCGAGGGGGAATTATCATTACACTGATCCTATTAGTGGTCGTTGCCGTTTTTATTGGTGCCTTAATGAAATCTATATTTGGTTTTGGCGAAGCTATCGTAAGCATGCCTTTGCTTGCACTCCTTCCGATCTCTCTGCAAACCTCAGTTTCTCTAATTGGATTAGCAGGGTTAACGGTTGCATTACTAACTGTCTTTAGTGGATGGCGTCACGTTGAACGCCCTGTCTTGATCCGACTAGCCGTTTCTACCGTAATTGGAATTCCCTTCGGGCTTCTATTACTCCACTTCACACCTGCAATCGTGATTACGTTTGGGCTTGGTATTTTTCTGATTGCTTTTGGATGCTACTCTTTAATTAAGAAGCTACTCTCTCAGGCGATCGAACGTCCACTGCTTAACAATCGCGGATGGGTATTGCCATTCGGATTTGCCTCAGGAGTGCTGGGCAGTGCTTATAATTTCAATGGCGTGCCTGTCGTTGTATATGGCACCTTGCGCCGATGGAATCCCGATCGTTTTCGCGGCACGCTGCAGGCCCATTTTCTTATATCAGGCGTTCTTGTTGTTATAGGACATGCACTAGGCGGGCTATGGACATGGGACGCATTGGTTTATTATGGTTATTCTTTGCCAGCTATCCTCATAGCTGCCGCACTCGGTGTTCTTGTAAGCAAGCGAATTCCTGCCGGTAAATTCGAGCATTACATATTTATTATCATTATCGCACTCGGAATTGTATTGCTAATGCCGCGGGGTTAAGACTGGTCATTGTAAGCAATCAGCACAAAAAAATCCAAAGCAAGCCATTCGCCAATCTGGCGCTTAGCTGCTTTGGATTTTTTTATGTACAACACTGAGCAGAATTAGTTCTTGGCATGGCGATATTGCTGCCAACGATAACGGATGAAGCAGCCAATGCAAAACCCTGACAACGCACCAATGTTAGCAATAGCAGGAAGGATCGTAAAAACATAAAATCCCGCTGTCCAGTCGATAACAGCACTTCCGAGCGCAATGAACAGCATAAGTGAGCATAAAGTCTGATTGAAGCGAAGCTGTGCTTTATCCTCAGATACATAAGAAGAGGGTGGCCTATGAAAAAAACGCTTTGCTATTGCAATAACCGGATTCCACCCAAGCAATGCCCCAAGACCGCAGTACAACAACGGAAGAGCGGCAATCCAATATTGCTGCGTCACCCAGCTTAATGCAAGCAGCGCCAGCGTTACCCAGTTATTAATACGAACCAACGGCATGGGTACCGTTTCATTTGTAGAATGAACCATATTAATTCTCACTCCTTCTGAGCGAAAGTCTCATTGTTCATTATAATATATATCCGATTGGAATAGTAGTATATATAGCATGATTAATATGTTCTATTAGTTAGAATTAATGGCTTCCGTCTTAGATGATTCTTATGTATAATTATGTAAATAAAGACTAGGAATGGTGATCTAGGTCACAAAGGAGTGATAACAATATGATAACGGATAAAATCGGCAAAGAGGCTTTATTGCGCATTTCCGCGATTCTATCTATCGTACTGGGCTTTCTTTACCTCCCTGACGTCCTGTCCTTTTCTCTGCCCTTTCATCTATTAGGCCCGAATCGTATAGAAGGAGACCAGACTACTGAGCAGTGGGCTTTCTGGGCAATAGGAGTCGGCTGTGCCTTACTTGTCTTCTCTTTCACCCTGCAATGGCTGCATCGCTCCAAGCGTATTTATCGAATCTTGCTTACGGTATCCTTCGTATCGCTAGCTACCTTAATCGTTGCACAGCTTCTTCCTTTGTTCTGGTGGGTATTAATTGGCTTCACTACGCAATGCTGGGTCAGCGCCTCCGGCATCTTATTCCTTCATTTTTTACTTTTTCTAATAACCTTCTGGGGCTGCATTGCCACCATACATGCTATTCAAGAGCAGCATTACTAAAGATTACGATTGTTCACCGGGGATTGCTGCTCCTGAAATCTAACCATGCCCGATCAGAATGGCTTCATACCTAATGTATTCAGCTTTTCTCCCTCTATGTTAGCCCCGCTTCTTTTCGCAAGTGCTTTGTAAAAGCTGACACGACGATTAATACGGCCATCTCTTTCATCCAAGTTCCCTTCAAGTGAGCCGTTAATGATCATAATAGTCGTCCCAAACCCTGGTACCAGCCCTTTGTCCAACTGCTCCTTCGTAGGGACATAGTTGCCCACCATAATATCATGATTCGATGGTCTGCCATCCTGCGGTGTCAACCAGAACAACAAAGCGGTCATAAAACCAAGCTTGCCGTCTTCCGTGATCATCTCGGGCTTTTGCAGCAATATATTTTTATCCCCGTACAGAATGGAGCTAATTAAGCCGTAATTGTAGTTCCAGCTTAATTGAATCGGGCCTCTGCCATGATAGGTTTTGCCGATAACTGCCGGATAATCAAGATTCCCCGCTTCCACATAGCTATCCCCGCCGTAGCCCCTTGCATAGCTCAGCTCTTCGTTGAAGAATAAAGCCCAATGCATCTCATCCCCTGGAATATTGGATATGCCATTGCCTGTCTCATGCGAAATGTTCGCAAAAAATGCCGCCAGCTCACGCTTGCGATCATTCGCCGCACCTTCATTAAGGAAGGCTCCAAAATCTGCAATTCTGGTAATCGTGGACTTATTCTTATTAGCCTCTGAATCAAAGTCTGCTGTCTGGAAAATCAATTGCTCTGTCTTCGTCGATTTGTCCAGTCGGTATATTTGTCTTTCTTGTTCATTGCCCTCGCGATAAACCTGCTTATACTTAATATTCGCTACTTCGCGGATGGCCTGAATGAAATTGTCATACGAATAATAATCTGTTTGTCCCTCTTTGTAATAGTCTTGATTCTTAGCTGTTGCATGCCATTCCTCGGTCCCCATCCGTGCAGGAAATAAAGTCTCATACTCTGTCCTAGGCAAGGTTGCATTAACTGCTTTCTCTCCATTATCTGAGCTATAATCAGGATTCATGCCATCCCATTGCAGCTCAATCTGTTCGTCAGTTAGAACACGCGCTGCGATAAGATCAGGTGATGCAGATGGCTCAATGGCAGCGTCAGGCGTATTTGTTGCCGGCGGCTGTATATTCTGACTTACAGCACCTTCCGATTCGATATCATTGGAGCAGGCAACCGTCAGCGTTACTAATGCAGCACTCAAAGGCAATAATACTGAACGCAGCATTAGATTGTGCGAAGCTTTCTGATTCATTTATTCATCCTCCACAACATCTAAATGGATAATTTTTACACATCACCAATTATAATGTGTATTTAATTAGATTGCCACTAAGATTTCCACAAAATATCTGTTATGCTAGAGCTACAACATAAGAATCAGGGGTAGAAGACTATGATAACCAAACTTATCAGACGAGCCAGGTTCAGCTGTATCCAACTGCTTCGCATTAAAAAATCTGATCATTTAGTCGCTATGGGCTTTACAGCGGGTCTCCTGCACTGCTGGTTTCCCACCTTTGGTATAGGTATGCTGCTCTCTATAGGACTAGCGCGCTTGTTGCGAGCGAATATCGCTGCCTCCATTATTGCCGGATCACTAGGCTCATTCCTATGGCCTATTCTTTTCTTCATGAATTACAAAGCCGGATTTGTTCTAACCAGCCTCTTCTCCTCCTCTACACTTGCTTTGAGCGAGGCTTTGCCTGAGCCGGATTATTCTGAAGCGGTGGATCATCTTAATTCATTAGGCCAGCTAGGGACGAATTTCATCGTCGGCTCCTTATTTAATAGCATTGTTTTTTCGATTGTTTGCTATTTTATTATCCGTTTTTTATTGAAGCGATATCGCACCCCTATGCTACGCAGGTTAAAAAGATCCTAGCACCCAATCCGCCCTAACACAAATAAGATAAAGTCAGTTGCCCTCATGAGTGCAACTGACTTTATCTTATCGAATCGGTGTATTGTATTAAAAATCAGGCTGAAGCCTCGACTGCTTGTTCATTATCCGTCCATCTCATTAGCGTCGCGCACCCTTGGAAGCCATCTTCAATGTCCATGTATAAGACATATGAACCATCACGAGTCGCCATACCCTCCGAGATATTGTATGCCCCTGTAACCTGCAAATAGTTCAGCCATTCGATCTCTGAGACAAGGTCTGCATGCAACTTATTGTGGGGATGAAGACGAAGCAAAAGGGTCTCATTCATTGCCGTCCTTATCGTAAAAGTAATCGCATTCATTCCATAACAGAATTGAATAGTCTTACAATCCATATCATACTGCATCAATGCCCATAACGCTGCCTGCCTCGCTTGGTCCAGGGTGTGACATTCCATCTCATCCTTATTCATGAACAACTCCTGATTCATTTGAATCCTCCTTTTCGTCTTCCTTCTTTCCCTACTACCCTCTTGCAGAATATCACATAACTCTTCCTTTTTCTGAATCAATCTTGCTCATTTTACATAAAAGCGTATAGAGTGCATGACAAAAAGAGACAAACCTAATGTTTGCCCAACTAATAAGATTGCCCTTTCTCCTCTATTTAAGTGGATGTTCAGCTGGCTTCTTCCACTCATTACGATTATTACTCAGAATTACTATCGTTTTTCCACCTGTTGGCGAAATAACGGAACCTCGGTACGCTATTACTCAGAATGACTGCCGTTTCACCACATGCTAGCGGAATAACGGAACCGCGGTACGCTATTCTAGGCAATGGAGCTGCTAAGCTATCATTAGCAAAACGGCAGTACGCTATCACTCAGAGGTGCAAACTGGCACAAAAAAAAGCGGTTCAGCTGCATCTCTGCCGCTGAACCGCTTTTTTCCGTTACTAATTAAACAACGCCTTGTGCGATCATTGAATCTGCTACTTTGATAAAGCCTGCAATATTCGCGCCCACTACAAGGTTGCCTGCATTACCGTACTCTTCAGCAGCAGCTACACAGTTGTTGTAGATATTTGTCATAATGCTGTGAAGCTTCGCATCTACCTCTTCGAAGGTCCAAGCCAATCTCATGCTGTTCTGGGACATCTCAAGAGCAGATACCGCTACACCGCCTGCATTTGCTGCTTTTGCTGGTCCAAACAGGACTTTGTTGTTCAAGAACACGTCAATTGCGTCCAATGTCGAAGGCATATTCGCGCCCTCGCCGATAGCAATAACGCCATTCTTAACGAGCAGTTGTGCCGATTCCTCGTTAATTTCATTTTGCGTTGCGCAAGGCAATGCGATATCGCAAGGAATGCTCCAAATTCCCTCACAGCCTTCAACGTAGACTGCATTCGGGTGAATGTTGACATACTCGCTGATCCGCTTGCGATCAACTTCTTTCAATTGCTTAACTGTATCAAGGTTGATGCCGTCAGCGTCATAGATGTAGCCGTTGGAATCGCTGCACGCTACGATAGTTGCACCCAGTTGCTGTGCTTTCTCAATTGCGTAGATCGATACGTTACCCGATCCAGAGACAACAACCTTGCTGTCTTGGAAGCTAAGCTCTTTGCTTTTCAGCATTTCATTTACGAAGTATACGCAGCCGTAGCCTGTTGCTTCTTTACGAGCAAGGCTTCCGCCGTAGGTAATACCTTTTCCTGTAAGAACGCCAGCTTCATTGCCGCCGCGAATACGTTTGTATTGACCGAACATGTAGCCGATCTCTCTCGCACCTACACCGATATCACCAGCTGGTACGTCAACATCTGGCCCAATATATTTGAATAGCTCTGTCATGAAGCTTTGTGTAAAGCGCATAATTTCAAGATCTGACTTGCCTTTTGGATCAAAGTCAGAGCCGCCTTTACCGCCGCCGATAGGCTGGCCAGTCAAGCTGTTCTTGAAGATTTGCTCAAAGCCCAAAAACTTAATGATGCTAAGGTTAACCGATGGATGGAAACGAAGGCCGCCCTTGTATGGACCGAGCGTGCTGTTGAATTGTACACGGAAGCCGCGGTTCACTCGAACCTTGCCGCTATCGTCAACCCAAGGTACACGGAAGGATACAACGCGGTCTGGCTCAAGAATTCTTTCCAGAATGCTGTGCTCAGCGTATTTCGGGTGCTTGGCAATAACAGGGATCAGGGAATCTACAATTTCCTTTACCGCTTGTTGGAATTCTGGTTCATGATGATCACGTTCCATAATCATTTCATATACGGATTGCACATATTGTTTCGCTGCAGTCGAGTTTACATCAGAGTTAACAGTTAACATATATAAACAACGCTCCTTCGTGGGCAAATCCATCATCGCTTTTGCACTATGTTGATGATTGTTTGCACTTTATACATAAAGCTTAAAACAATTAACTTTGTATAGGCTAATAAAAATTATTTTTTCACACGATTAAATATCTCTATACGTGCATAATAATGCAAATGAATAAAAAAGGAAAATGCACTCGCAGCGCTGTAAAATTCCTTCGGCCATAAGTGAAAATATACAAAGGATTTTTGCCGGCTTGGAGCCTGTCCATTTATGCTATAATCGGTTTATTGACTGTTGAAAGGGGTTTCTAATTGGAACAAAGACCAAAATTATCCATCACAAAATCAACACTTGAGAACGTTCATAATGGCCTGTCTATTGCTGCTATCCTATTCTCAATTGGCTATTTTGCATCCCAGTGGTCTTCCTTGCCCCTGAGGATGGCCATTCACTTCAATGCCCAAGGAGAAGCAGATGGCTACGGCAGCAAATATGTCTTGTTCGGACTCGTCATCCTCCCAATAATCTTTTATATAGGATTTACTGTTTTAAGAAACTATCCGCATAAATTCAACTACCCAATGCCTATCACAGAGCATAACGCAGCACATCACTACCAGGTTTCTGTTATGCTCCTCAGCTGGCTAAAACTTGAGATCATTGTCCTGTTCAGCTACATTCTATGGGCATCTGTGCGGGATGGACTTGGCTATGCCGCTGGCCTAGGCATCTGGCTAATGCCTGTTATTCTCGTAACTGTAGTGGGAACTATTATTGTAGCTATGGTTCGCATGATGAAATTTAGTGCTTAGCCGTTATTTCTGGTAAAATGATGAGCAAGTGATTAATCGGAGGTCTGCAATAAATGGATTATATTATATTAGATATAGAATTCAATGGACGTAAATTTGCAAGCGATTTGCCAATGGAGGTTATAGAGATTGGGGCAGTGCGGCTCGATTCTTCCCTGAATCCAATTGATGAATTCTCTTCCCTCATCAAGCCGGTCTACTTCTCCAAGCTCAATAGCTTCATTAAGAAAAAAACCGGTATTCCTCAAGAAGATATTGATCAAGCAGACGGATTCAAGCAAGTCATTAAGGCCTTTAACAGCTGGCTTGATCAAAGCGAAGAGGTGCTTCTTGTCACTTGGGGCGGCGAGGATTTGAAACGAATTGTATATGATACTCGTATGCACAAGCTGGATGATTCGTTCTGGATGTCTGTTTATTACTTTGATCTGCTGAAGGGCTATCTTCGTTACAAAAACGTTACGAATGATGTAAGTGTAGAGACAGCGCTTAATGATCTGCAAATTACTGCCGAGGGGACCGCTCACCGTGCACTCGATGATGCCCGAATGACGGCAGATGTATTCCGAAAAATACATAATGAATTGGATTTTCAATTCAATCAGCAGTTCAAGGACCTGTATTCGAATGCAAAGGAACGGAGACTTGTTAAGCATGCTATTCGGTCCATGCTCACGCAAAAAGCAACGCCCAGTTGGACATTGCTGGAAGAAAAATATCTGGTGGACAAGGTATCCTTGACTGACTCGAGGAAATCTGCGGAGCTGAAGCAATATTACGAGGCGGAGCTTGCAAAGCTCCAGTCATCCAAAACAACCGAGGACGGAGCGAAGGTTCCCGTTCGATAGAAGAAGCCAGGGTCTCTCCCCTTGGTTTCTTTTTTTTATTCGGAGGGTCCTATGTAAAATCACTGAACCGTAGCAGAGCTATCCCTTATAACTGTCCTGCCACTTCAGTAAACGACGTTCCAAGATACGAACTAGGGAGTCCGTCAGCTTGCCAACCGCTGCAAATAATATAATGCCGATAAAAACGACCTCTGTCCGCATAAAGGATCTGGCATCTTGAATGAGATAGCCGACACCTCGATCCGCCCCCATCAGCTCTGCTACAACGAGTACGAGCCAAGCGACGCTGATCGACAGCCTTAAGCCGAGCAGCACGTTCGGCATAGCTGCCGGGAGCACCAGCCTGAGCATCTGAATGACACGCCCGAACTCTAATACACGGGCTACATCAAATAGCTTGGAATCGACATTGCGTACGCCAAGAAACGTATTCACATAGAGAGGAAAAAAGGAGCCCATCGCAATTAACAATATTTTGGACAGCTCACCAAACCCGAACCATAGGATGAATAACGGCGTAATCGCAAGAAGCGGAACCGTTCGAATCATCTGAACCGTCGGGTCCACAACCTCCTCCACACGGCTGAACATGCCTACAGCAAGGCCAAGCAGCAGCCCTAGACTACCCCCGAGCAAGAATCCCAATAGAGCCCGAAGAACACTAATCTCAAGATGGTGATACAGCTCGCCAGAAAGAATCATTCGATAAAACTCCAACAATATGGTGGAGGGTGCCGGGAACAATTGCGGATTTACTAAACCTCCTCCACTAGCGAATTGCCATAATGCTACGATAAGAAGAGGCAGCAGGCTGCCCATCAGAAGCTTTCTTCCTTTAAAACCTTTTGCTTTGCCTGTCGCACCCGCAGTCGTACTCGCTGCCCTAGCGGCTGATGCTCCGCTAAATCTATTCATAAACTGGCTGATCGCATTGCTCATACTCCTCGCCGCCTTTCCCGCAATCTTATCTTATATCTCCCATGAATCTTTATCCGGCTCCTCATGCTCCAGCGCACGCAGAATAAGAGTACGCAGCTCCTGAAAAGCAGATCCGGTTCTTTTGCGCGGTATAGGCAAGTCGATCGGTACGATCGTTTTGATCCGTCCTGGACGGGCATCCAGCACAATAACTCGATTGGAGAGAAATACGGCCTCATCAATATCATGCGTGACGAATAGCATGGTCGTGCGATTCTCCCGCCATATGTCGAGCAGTGCCTCCTGCATATGGCTTCGTGTAAAAGCATCCAGTGCCCCGAATGGCTCATCCAGCAGCAATACCTTTGGATTACGCAGCAAGGCTCTGGCAATGGCTACCCGCTGTGACATTCCCCCGGACAGCTGCTTCGGATATGACTTCTCGAAGCCCTCCAGCTTAACAAGCTTGATAAGCGCATCAACCTTGCTCCGTACTTCTGGATCGCGCAACGAGAGATCCGCAGCAATATTGCGCTCTACTGTCAGCCACGGGAAAAGGCGATGCTCTTGAAAGATGAAGCCCTTCTCCTGCGACGGCCTCGTTACCGCTTCTCCTTCTAACAGCACTTGCCCATCAATCTCTACGTCTAGCCCCGCCACAATTTTTAACAATGTACTCTTGCCGCAGCCGCTTGGCCCGATGATGGATACGATCTCTCCCTGATTGACGGTTAAACGAAGCCGGTCAAGAACGGGAACGGTACCTTCTGCGGAACGAAAGGTTTTGCTTACTTCTACAATTTCCAATAAAGCCGTTGACATAGCCAGCCCCTCCTCTTTGTAATGGAATGCAGGAGGAGTTTGGTCTCCCCTGCCCCGGTGTGCCGCTGTTAGTTGGACAGCTTTTCAACAAACGAATTGTCGACGTATTCCTCGTACTTGATCGCCTTTTTCAAAAAAGCATTTTCAAGCAAAATATCAGCCGAAGCTTGCTGTGTGGCAATGACGTCCTTCGATATGGGAAGAAGGACAGAGCTCTGATTCGCAATAACCTCTTTCATAATTTCAACAGGTATTTTTTTGGAGTCCGCATATAGCTGTGCCACTTCATCCTTATTAGCCTGCTGCCAAGCTAATGCCTCTTTGTACACCTCTAGAAAGATCGTAACCAGCTCCGGATTGCCCTTCGCAAACTCTGATCGCGCAATTAAAGTTACTGGGGCAAGAATCTGCTGTTCTTCGCCAGTCAGCACAATTGCCGTCTTCTGAACGGATAGCTGAGTCGTGAATGGATCAATCGTTACCCATGCATCTACTTGACCAGAGACGAAGGCAGGCAGTGCATCCGTGAATTGCAAATTCACGATGTTGAGATCCTTCTCCGTGAGACCATGCTTACTTAGCACTTTTATAAGATACACATGGGAGGTGGTTCCTTTAGCCAAGGCAACTTTTTTCCCTTTCAAATCCTGCACGCTCTTAATGGAAGAGTTCGTCGGGACAACAATAGAATTCATCTTGCCCCCTTCACTAATCAGCCCGATATTGACGAACGGCAAGCCTGCAGACTGCCCCTGCAGTGCCGCTCCATCGCCGAGCAGTGCAATATCCACACGCTTGGCTGCAAGAGATTCAAGTAAGGGCGGGCCGCTAGGGAATTCACTCCATGATATCGTTGCATTCTGCTCCTTGAATTTCTGATCCAGCCAGCCCTTCTCCTTAATAATGCTGAATAAATTCGTACCGCCGTTAATCGCGATATTGACGGTAACGGGCTTCTGTTCTTCCTTCTCTGATCCTGCTGTCGTCTGGCTGCAGCCAAGTAAGCTTGAGAAAGCTAGAACGATAACTGCTAGCATGATTATGATTCGTTTATTGGCTGTCATAGGACGTTCTCCCCTTGAGTAATGGCATTAAGCCTCGGATGTTTGCAAATTATCTTGTACGTTAGGTGTCTTTAGGTAGGTACGGCTTTGTCTTCCGTCCACACTGACCGGCACTTCTCCAGCAAGTGTCACGCGGCGTACAACTCTATGCTGATCGCCGTAATCATTAACCGCAATATGCTGCGTCGCGCGATTGTCCCAAATGACAACATCCCCTGCTGCCCAGCGCCAGCGCACTGTATTCTCGAGACTAGTGGCATGGGTTTGAAAAATGTCATAAAGACGGGCTGATTCCGAAGGCGATACGCCTGTAATCCGTTTCACAAAGCTGCCAAGCAGCAGTGATTTCTCCCCTGTCTCCGGATGAACCCGGACAAGTGGATGCTCGGTTTCATATACCGTAGAAGCAAAGGTCTGCTGATAACGGCGAACCGCTTCATCAGAGGCTTCTGGACGTCTAGCCGCATAGTCATACAGATTCGTATGGATAGCCCACAGACGATCGGCTAGCTCCTTCAGTTCCTGAGGAAGGCTCTCGTAAGCTGCGACCGTGTTGGACCATACCGTATCGCCGCCCGATTCTGGCACGACAATCGAACGAAGAATTGATGCACTCGGATAAGCATCAAGGAAGGTAATGTCGGTATGCCAAGCATTTGCCCTTCCTCCATGATGGGAGTCCAATTCGAGAATATAACGGCTGCCTTCCTTCGTCTTGACTGTCGGATGAGCGAATGGTTCGCCCAGCAAATCCGCGAATTCCTCTTGGCCAGCGTCATCCAGATGCTGCTGATTGCGGAAGAACAGAACCTTGTGCTTAAGCAAGGCCTCGCGAATGGTCTGAACGGTAGACGGATCAAGACTTCCCGAGAGCTCAATTCCTCTTACTTCTGCTCCAACACGACCGCCAATTGGGGCAATTTCCAGTGCATGAACCTCTTGCTCTTGCTTGATTTGTGTACTCATTACTCATCTCTCCTCATCATTGTATATTTTTATAATTACAAGCAATTAGTAAGGCCGATCCCCCACAATAGATACTCTCTCCGCTACTCTCCTGTTTGGGTAATAGTCACTTGCCGCATAGTGCTGAGTTGCACGGTTATCCCAGAAGGCCACCGTATTGGCTTCCCATCGAAACCTCACCTGGTATTCAGGAATCTCCGCTTGATGGAACAAATAACGCAGCAGCTTCTCGCCTTCTTCCGGCTCTAAACCGATAATACGAGTCGTAAAAACCGGGTTAACGAATAGCGTCTTCCGCCCAGTTACGGGATGTGTCCGTACAACCGGGTGCTCGGCAGCAGGAAATTCAAGCTGCTTGGCTGCCAGTACCTCTGGCTTCATCCCAAGTCCGAAGGATGGAGTAAAGTCATGAAACGCTTTTAATCCGCTGATGCGTTCCTTCACCTCGTCCGGCAAATTATCGTAGGCAGCTGCCATATCAGCCCAGAGCGTATCCCCTCCTGCCTGCGGAACTTCCGACAGTCGCAATACCGCACCCAGCGAAGGTTCTAATCGCCAAGATACATCGGTATGCCAGTTGTTCTCCCGCCCTTGCATGTTCGCATCCTTCTCGAATCGCGTTACTTCCTCCTTCGTTCCTTGCGGCAAGAAAGGATGCTTCTCCAGCTCTCCCCACAGCTTCGCGAATGCCACATGCTCTTCGCTCGTAATGACCTGGTTTCGGAAGAACAGCACCTTCCATTCCAACAAGGCCCGCTCCAATTCATCCTTGACCTCTGCGGATACCGGCTGACTTAAATCCACGCCTTCAATTTCAGCGCCTATAATCGGACCGAGCGGCTTTAATTGAAATCGCTCATAAGCCTTTCCCTCCGAACTGTCTGACAGCCTGTTTAATTGACGGGCTCCCGCATGAATTCCTCTTGGTCCAATGTTAAACTCCCGACTGCGATCAATCGTAGCTTCAATCGACATTACCCTTCACTCCTCGTCGAAATAATAATTCTCATAAGAATAGTTGGTTTTAAGGGAATAAAAAAAGATCCAACGGAAAAATAAGCATCCGTTGAATCTCTGGCGGTCCAGTCGATTCATTACATTCCCTATATTCGCTCTTCTACAAAATGACTTTTCAGTCATCATGTGGTTTGTTTTATTGATCATAACGGTAGATCGAACAACTGTCAATCGTTTTTTTGCAAAAATTTTCAAGGGCGAAGCAGCTTTAACAACGGATCGACAACTGATAAGGCCGGCTTGCCAAATCCGCGTAATTCCCATAGCCCCAGATGATGGAATGCCGTTATGAATAACGTCGCTAATTCAATCGAATCCCCGTCTGCAATGATCCCATCACGCTGCCCCTCCTCGATCACCTGAATGATGAGCTGACGATTCGCCATCATATTAGAGGTAATCGCCCCTTTAATGGAAGGGGATAAAACATCGGCTGCCTGCGCTTGAAGGACAACCCAATAAGTCGTGCCTGCACCAGTAACGAACAAATAGCGCTCTACAAGGAAGCGGAGTTTGTCTATCGCATTACCGGGCTGCCTATTCATCTCCAGCAACAGCTCTGTATATCCAGCTTGCGCTTGCAGAACAAGCACACTTAATAATTCTTCCTTAGAAGCAAAATAATTATAGACATTCCCGTGGCTGAGGCCGGCTTCCTTGGCAACATCACTCATTTTGGTAGCTGCCACCCCTCGTTTGGTGAACACCTGCTTAGCCGCATCAATAATCTGCTGTCGTCGCTCTTCTCGCTGTTGGCGATCACGTTCCGGGTTTCTTGGCATAATGGTCTGCTCTCCCTAATTCATCAACTAATGACATCATTCTAGCAAAGCGCGGGAGCTTGCGCCATCCTTCTATTCTACCCTTTGAGAGATGTTCTCATTTATAATATACTTAAATCACTGCTACAGAAGATTCGTACAATTCTAATGCGTTATTACATAAGCAGAAGAAAACATGGAGGGACCCCAGATGGACTGGCTTGCATGGGAACATAACTACGGAATTAGCATAAGGCGACAAGAAGCCGCTATTCTATCTGTTGCATTAGATGAATGGACGGAGCCTAATCGAATAGAACAATTTCTAACCAAATATGCGCCATTGATCAAAGCAGACCACTATACTGCAGCGGTCTTATTTATTTATAAGTTCGGCGGTGCTGCCGCTGCCTTCCAGCATGCTTTATCCGTTTTTAACGCAGCCCCGCATATGACGCTATCCAACCTCGTCTTGCAATTATATAAGCAGGATGATTATTATGCCCTTGGCCTCAGCCTAAGAGAGCCTATATATGATGTTGCACCAAGTGAGCGTGAGAACAGTCGTGGAGCTTGGGTACAACTCGCTTTGGAAAAGTTCTATGGCGGCACAGTACGCCCGCTGATAGACCAGCTTTCTGCTGCTTCCGGGGCAAATCCAGGGATACTATGGGGACAATTGCCTACGCTGACTAATTACTATAACGCAAAAGATATCCAAGCGGAGCAGCTTGCACCATTCCATAATAGACTTATGCAGGATTATCAACGATTAGTAAAAGAAATCCATCCTGACGTATTCGGTCGCAAAAAGAATCCCTTTGATGTCAAACAGCGTTTCATCGAGGACCTCTACATCCCTGACAAGCTTGTTCCATTAAAGAATACCTGCTGCTGCTATTATCGGATTGAAGGTGAAGCGTATTGCTATACCTGCCCTAAGCTTAAGGAAGCCGAACGTGCTGCCATGCGTGATAAATATCGCCTTATTGAGTCAAACCCCTAGTAAGGTATGACTTCTCTATGATGTAAAAGACCGTGAATCCCGCCTATTGCGAGTAACTATGTAACGAGATGAAATTTTCATTGCGTAAAATAGCGGATAAGCTCTCTATTGATCCATTCCGGCCGTTCATGATTAAGGCCATGGCCGCAATTCTCTACAATTTGATAAGGGATTTGATGCTTCTCTAAACGCTGAATAGCCTTAGGGTAATTAGCAATCGGATCATGCTCGCCAATCAAATACAAAGCCTTTTTCTTCAGAATAGCAAGCTCCTCAAGCGTATACTTTCTATACTTATGCATCATCATCGACTGCTTATTGAAATATTTCAAGAGATACATCCAATGCCGCATTAGCTCAGGGTTGCTTTCAAAGGCATTGGAGCCCGGCGCCAGCATTTTTCGCAGAAGTCTTCGCGTTGTTTTTTCCGTTGGTGGCAGCAACGCCTCTGGCAAAAAAGTCATAATGACACGCAGCATATTAACCTCTACTCCTCCGGCCATGCATACGATCCGATCTACTCTCTCCGGTAGAGTAACGGCGTAAGTGCTGGCAATATGGGACCCATTGGAGACACCAGCCATATTCGTCTTCGCAATACCTAGCTGGTCAAGAAGCTCATTAATCCATACGGACTGCTCGAAGCTGCTGCCGTAGCTCTCGCTCGGCTCACTCTTCCCCGGCCCTCCGATCGTATCCACCGCAATGACAAGGAAGTGCTTGGCGAGCTCTGCCAAATTATAAATCCACATAAGCGCAGTATTGTCCCCAACGCCGTGGAATAGCATCAATGGAGGGTTATGGGACTCACCAGCCATTACAATATGGGTCTTGCCATATCTTGTACGAATGTCCCGCTCCACAACAGCCACCCCATAAGTACTGAGCAATCTGTCATACGATTCATAGATAAGCTGCTTGCCTTCCTGCTTCTTGAATCTATTAATCATCGTATCCCCTCCCTTATTTCTTTAAGAATCGCAATACCATCTCTGCTGATGGGAACGGGATATCCCCTTCATTCTGCATTCGAGTAATCCCTAAGCCTTGAATGATCGAAAAATACGTAATTGCAAGCACAATCGGATCGCCCTCAACAATTTCACCTGCCTGCTGACCTGCAATCAGCAAGGGAACGAAATGCTCGAACGGCTTGCCTGCCATCTCCTTTGCTGCCTTCTTCGCTTCTTCGGGAATTGCCTCCGAGGTTGTCGCTTGCAGCATAATTAAGCGCCAATGCTGCATCGCGATACTGCTTGGAGCCAAGAACGCCTCCGTCAGCCATGTTATCCTCTGATAGGGCGTCCCTTCCAGCTCTGCGGCATATTTGACCGAATTGCCCGCCCCCTCCGCCGACAGCTCCACCAGTCTTATGAAGATTGCATCCTTAGACTTAAAATAATTATAAATATAGCCTTGGCTGAAGCCAGCATGAGCTGCTATGTCTTTGATCTTGGTACCAGCTAAGCCTTTTTTGGAAAATACGTCAATCGCACTCAGCAAAATTTGTCTCGTTCCCTTATCCAGAGCCAAATCATCGAAGCCCCTATCGAACTGCCGCATTAAGTCGTCACTTTGTGTGGACACCAGAGCTCACCCCGTTTGAATAGGAATTAGATTTAAATTTAAATGCAAATATGAATGTACATGTGAATGTTGGTGTTGGTGACAATTTTGTTGCTTATGTGCTTTTAAATAGCCACCCATGAATATGAATGAACGTTCATTCATAATTAAACCATACGATTTCATAAATGTAAATATTAACAATTAATAGATTAAATAAGAATCTCCTATGGTTGGTGATTCGTTCGTTAACTAATCATTTGTACTCAAAACCATGAGGTTGCTTCTCGCTCGACAATTGGCATCTCATTCCCTGACTAATCAGTG
The DNA here is from genome assembly GCF_059383895.1 of Paenibacillus sp. J22P59. Classification (NCBI taxonomy): domain Bacteria; kingdom Bacillati; phylum Bacillota; class Bacilli; order Caryophanales; family Paenibacillaceae; genus Paenibacillus; species Paenibacillus sp. J22P59. The sequence goes on along the minus strand of NZ_JBXENX010000006.1, from coordinate 341,543 downwards.
CACTCATCCTCTTAGAGAACTACATAATGTAGTCACATTAATCCAAATCTAGTACGCTTGCAGTTAGAAACTGAGGTTGTAGCTCTCATCCTCTCATTGTATGATTATGGAAAGCCAGCATAGGATGTGTTTGAGGTGTTTGCAATCTTCAAGAACAAAACCAATCAAAAAAAAAGGATCTATTTACTGCTCCTACTTTCCCTCATTCTCCTCTTTGTCTTTCCTTCATGGACACCAGCAATCAAAGATGCGAATGGGAAAGTTAGGCCTAACAGCATAGCCACTCTAAAGCGAATTAAGCTCGGCGGCATAGAGCAGTCCATCCTCATCAGAGGAAATGACAGGCGCAATCCCGTTATTCTGTTCCTGCATGGCGGTCCGGGTTATCCCCAAATCAGCTATGCACGAAAGCATCAAAAGCAGCTTGAAGAGGATTTTGTGGTCGTCAATTGGGATCAGCGCGGCTCCGGCAAGTCATATCATTGGAATATGACAGCTGATGATTTACAGGTTGACCAGCTAATTGCTGATACCTATCAGCTCACGCAATATTTAAGCAAGCAGTTCAATCAGCCTAAAATTTATATTGCAGGTCACTCTTGGGGAAGCCAGCTAGCGGTAAGGACCGTACAGCAATATCCCAATAGCTACTATGCGTATATCGGAATTGGACAAGTCGCTAATTCTCCTGAAGGGGAAACTCAATCGTATGCTTTCGCTCTTCAAGAGGCTGAGCGCAGCCAGAATGAAGAAGCTCTTGCCGATCTGGCAGCTATAGGTTGGCCTCCTTACGACAGTCCACGCAAAGACACGACGCTTGAACGAAAGTGGGTTACAGCTTTTGGAGGATCTGAACGCAATAGCAACTCCTACAAAGATCTGATACAAGGGATTCTCTGGGCACCGGAATACACCTGGCTTGATGGCATTCGAGTTATACTCGGAGACTCTCTATCTAGACAAGCCATTCTTCCCCAGACTGCGAATACGGATCTATTCACAGAGGTGCCGAAGCTGGATATTCCGATCTACTTCTGCATGGGAAGATATGATTATATGACTCCTTCCTCCGTAGCCTACGACTATTACGAGCAGCTAATAGCTCCAGCCAAGCAATTCCATTGGTTCGAGAACTCCGCACACTTCCCCCATCTGGAAGAAGCTGATGCCTTTCATAAGCTGATGCTACGGGTGAAGCAAGAGACTTACACTTCCATTTCATAAAAAACGAAAGGAGCTGACTCTACTTACACTAAGAGTCAGCTCCTCTTCATGGAACCCCTACTTACGCTTACTTGGAGGCAGCCGTCTCAGCGCTAGCTCCTTCTGAATACAGCTCCTTCATAATCGCTTGAATAGGAAGCGGCTCAATTGCCATATCAACGATGCCGTACACTTCATTGAACTCTCGAATGAACTTTTTCAAGGGCATTAGCTTCGTATCAATCTCCAGCTCAAGCTCCAGACGCCCCATTCGCTCAATGATCGCCAATCCCGGCTGATGAATAGCTGCAACCGCCGTTTCAGTCGTTAATCGAATCGCCTTCTTATCCCCTACTCGGCTTCTGAGGCCCCCGATTGAATCATCCACGACGATCTCGCCATGATTGATAACCATGACTCGCTCCGCAAGCATATCCACATCCTCCATATCATGCGTCGTCAGAATGAAGGTAACGCCTTGACGATTCATACTCCGTATAAAGCCACGGATGTTCTCCTTGGCGATCATGTCGAGGCCAATCGTCGGCTCGTCAAGGAAGACTATCTCAGGACGATGCAGCATCGCCATGATGAATTCACATTTCATCCTCTCACCCAAAGAAAGCTGGCGTGTCGGCTTCCGAATAATCGTCTCTACACCAAGCAATGTAACCAGCTCATCTAAAGTTGCTTTATATTCTCTATCCGGCACGTTATAGATTGCCTTGTTCATATAAAAGGCATCAGCAGGCGGAATATCCCACAAGAGCTGCGATTTTTGCCCAAAAACAGCGCCAATGCGTCCTACATATTCTCGCCGCTGCTTCCAAGGAATAAGCCCAAGTGCCTTCACTTCCCCAGAAGTAGGGTGAAGCACGCCCGTTAATATTTTGAGCGTCGTCGACTTGCCCGCACCATTAGGCCCTAGAAATGCCAGCATTTCACCTTGCTCAACCTTGAATGAAAGATCGTTCACCGCTACGATTTCTTTCATCGGACGACGAATCAAGTTTTTGGCGACCTCCCGAAGGGTATGTCCACGCTCATGAGTCATATACGTTTTGGTTAAATGTCGAACCTCTATCATGGCTTTTCTATCGCCTCCTCACTTTTGTACCATGGACCTTCCATTTAGCCTCCAGCACTTGTGTAGCCCTTCAACATCCGATTCCAATACCATACGCCGAGCAAGAGAAACGCAGCAGCAGGAGCAAGCGCCCATAGGGACTCCCAGCCATCCCGCCCTAGCAGTGCTGACGCAGGAACAAAGGCAATCAGTGCAATTGGCAGCAAATACGTTAGGAGATTCTGCAAGGCCTTGGAAAAAATCGTGCCCGGATACATTCCAAAGCTCGTAACGGCATCAAAAATATCAAATACGCGACTGCTGCCAACCCAGCGAAATAGCGTACCCGATAGAAACAAGGAAACCGCACAAAGTATCGCTATAGAGGCAAGGAACAGCAGCAAGAATAGGAACCATGCTTCCAAGGGCGGCGCGGACAATCCATACAAAGCATAGCCGAATAGCACACCTCCACTGATTAATCGACCAAAATCGTCAAAGTCAAAGCCAGCCAGCATCGCCATCAGCATAACTGGTCGAGGGCGCAGCAATAGCAGGTCGAATGTGCCTTCCCTCACCTGAGATAAAGTCGTGCCTACCATCCCAAAGAAAAAAGGAAACGCTATTCCTTTTGCCAGAGTAAAGACAGACTGAATAAGCAGCGCTTCGTGCATCGTCCACCCCGGGAAGGACGCACCCGATTGATAGACGAGCAGCGTCACCAATGGTACGACCAAGTCACCAATGACAAGCAGAATCACACTCAAAATAAAATGGCTGCGATAGGCCATTTGCTCAGCCAGCTTCGTACGCATAACAGCAGCCCAGCAATTGAAAAAACCTTTCATACGCCCACTCCCGTAAACCTTCTCATTGCAGCATTATACAAAGCAATTGTCGCCGTACCGACGACCGCAACAGCAATGGCCTGAAGACCGACAGCCTGAGCCAATGTCAGCTCAATCCCGGCAAGCTCGTATTGCCCAATATAAACTCTCGTAGGTAAATAAGTAATGAATTGAAATGGCAGAAAGAACAGCAGCTTTTGCAAGAGCTCCGGGAAAAAAGAGAGCGGGATAAACACACCGGCGCTAACATCCTTGAACAGTAAAAACACGCGTCTAACCCCTTCTGCCCGAACCAGCCAAAATGCAGTAAGCCCTACGCTATAATTGATTAAAAAATTCATTATAAAGCTCAAGGCGATAGACAGAATAGCCCACCCTGGAACGGCAGGCTTCAGATTCACTCCAAATACAAATATAAACAGAGCCATGACCGGAAGCACCTCGACCCATAAGGCAAGTGAACGATGCCCGATCTTTTGTGCCAATGCGAACAGCCAATGCGGTAAGGGCCGCAGAGCAAATGTAACGAACTTGCCGGTTCGTACAAGCATCTGCAAATTCCAATCCGCGAAATCCATGCATATATAATGAATGAGCGTTGCAACGCCAAAGTACATAATCATCTGTGAATAAGTAAAACCATTAATCGTCTCTCGCCCTTCAAACATCGCCTGCCATATAAACACCTGCACAAGAAACATAACTGGCCCTACCAATAAGGAAGCCGCCATATGCGAACGAAAGGCGGCCCATTCCTTATAAGTTGCAAAGCCTATTGATCCAATTACAGCGGCAAGCCTTCTCACAGCCAGCCTGCCTCGATTATATTCTGCGTTCCGATAATAGACCTCGGACACCAGCCAGCATTAGATGGGATGAAAAATACACTAAGCGAGCCCCGATTCGGGTCCATAAGCAGCTTGCATCGCCCAGCTCCTTCATGACCATAGGCTCCTTCCGGCACCCACTCTCCCGGCAGTGGCAGACCTGCACCTAATCCATATGTCATCGCCGGGGTATTGCCTCCCCAGTTGAACGCTTTAACATCATCTGCCAACACATTATCGGATAGTTTTTCTATCGATTTGCGAGAAAGAACCCTTGCACCATCCAAAATACCGCCATTCAGCATCATTTGCCCGAACCGGAACAAATCCTCCAATGTTGAATATAGCCCACCGCCTGACAAAGGAGGAAGATAAGTCCGATCCTCTGGCTTGAGATATGCCGACTCATGGTCGTTCACAAGGCAGACTTCATTGAGCAGCTCCGCCGGAACATCAAAAAACGTCCGATCCATACCAAGCGGCTGCGTAATCTTCTCTACTATATACTGCTCATAAGGGATGCCGCTCGCGCGAGCAATAATTTCTCCTAATAAGGAATAGCCGAAGGAACAATACATCCACTGCTCACCCGGCTCTGCTAATGGTTTGCCTGCAAGCCCCGCTTTGATCCAGACGGAGCGGCGTTGCTTGTCCAGCTCTTCCGGGTCCGTCACAGCGAATGGTCCCTCCGTCATCGGTATATAAGCGAATGCGATATCGCCGGAATATAACGGATAAGGCTCCGTGAAATAATAAGGATCTGCCTGTAGCCCCGACGTGTGTGTCAATAGATGCCAGATTTTTACCCCTTCGAACATCGGATGATTGAATTCTTCAATCCAATGGGCTACTGGCTGCTGCAAATACAGCTTGCCGCGCTCGATTAATTGGAAGATAGCTGCTGCTGTCACCAGCTTTGTTGCTGATGATATTTTGCGAATAGAATTCATCTGCAGCGCCTTTGTCGCATCCGTGTGCTGCAGGGGGCCGAAGGTCCCTTCCGCAAATATGGAACCATCCTTTGCAAGCAAGTAAGAAGCACACTGGGCTCTATCTTCTGCTATTAGCTCCTGTAAATGCTGCTCCAGCCTGCTCTTCATCACGGCATCATATCCGGCCTCTTCCAGACTGATCCGATTGAATTGTCCTGTTATCGTCATCGCTGTTATTCCCTCCTATCACTATTATTAGAGCAAGCCCGACCATACAATGGAGCGCGGCATTAAAACAGACTCCGCCGTGTAGCCGATATTACTTGGAACAAAGAAACTGAATACAAGCTCCTCTGCCGGATCAACATATAAGCCGCAATAGCCAGCACCTTCCGCATTATAAGTTCCTTTGCTGCACAGATCATTATGATCTACCGACCAGCCCAGCCCGAATTGAAAATCTTTAAATTTATTGCCCCATCCATTATAAGGGATCGCGTTCAAACGATTGGAAGTCTGCAGCTCGACTGCCCGCCGTGACAGAATACGGCTTCCTCCCCATTCTCCCTTCCCCAGCATCATTTGTCCGAACTTCCACAAATCATCAAGGGTGGAGTATAATCCGCCTGCGGCGCCTGGCGGCTCATCCTCTTTTCTTGGCTTCTGCGAACGAATTTTTTGATCTTCCTCTTTATTCGTAGAACAGACTTGATCATGGCATGCCTTAGGTACAACAAACGATGTATTAGTCATCCCAAGCGGCTCAAGAATCTCATCCTGAATATATTGTTCATAGGGCTTGCCCGATATCTTCGTTACAATCTCTCCGAGCACCGCATAGCCAGCAGAGGAATAGATCCATTCCTTGCCCGGCATCCGCTGCAATGGTCCAGCTAGTACGTACTTGATCCAGTTGGCATCTCCGCCTTGTTTCTTCTGCTCACCATAGGCTATATTGAACCAAGGCACACTATAGGCCTCCGAGAGAAAACCGCTGTCTCCTCGCAAGCCTGCGGTATGGGTAAGCAATTGGAATACCGTTATTTCCCTGTGCTTATCTGTATTGAATTCTTCTAGAATACTGCTGACCGACTGGGTTAACGCAATCCGTCCCCGATCTATAAGCTGCATAATAGCGACTGCCGTGAAGGCCTTTGTCGTTGATTTGATCTGGCGGATGAAGCCCGGCTTCAGGTCACTGCTGTCTGCCTCTGCACGCTGCTTACCAAGTGTACAGTGAGCGAATACTTTGCCGCCCCGCGAAATGAGATAACCTGCTGCTTGAATCGTTCCCTTGCTAATTAACTCCGCATAATGTTCATCCAGCCTTCGAAGCGTCTGCGTATCATAGCCAACATCCTCCGGCTTCACATCTGTCCAGCCTTCATGTACTGCTAGCGTATTGGGCATGCTCCAACCACCCTCTCTAATATGGACATAATAGATTAATTATTATAATATTTTCCATTGTAAGAGAGCTTAGGTATACCTGTCTATTCTTTTATTTTTTTGTTTTTCATCGTTGAATTTTTGGAGTAACTGCCCAATAATTCACTCTATTTCAATAGAAATAAGAGGATAAAGAACGAATATGCGGTTTGGAAATAAAAAAACAGATCGAGCATGGAATTACTGTCCATAATCGATCTCTTCAGCGGAGTGTCATTCTTATTGCTTCAGCTAGCTGATTTAATTCGAGTACTAGCGAATACGCTCATTGCTATTAATAGAATATGAAAGCTCATCGTTATAACTAATGCATACTGCAGCGACATCCCAGCAGCCTGACACACAACAAGAATGGAGCCGCCTATCCCAATAACAACACCCGGAGTAAAGGAATCAGCGAATTGCAGATTTGCTGAGGTTTTGCCAACCCCTTCTGCCCCTGTGCTAGCAAAAGCCACGACACCACTAATAGGATGTGCCAAACCAATTCCGATTCCCGCTATAATTTGCCCCGTAACAGCTGCGGCAACCGTGACAACGGGTATCCAAAATACGATGCCTATTCCAACCGCAAGCAGCAGCACGCCTAGCATAATTCTTGTATGGCGTCCACGGCCCTGGTCTGCCGAATCCCACCTTCCCTGCAAATAAGCCATGATACACCAACTTAGCGCAGCGCTGGCTACAATTAATCCAGCCTGAGAGGGGCTAATTCCTTTCACCTCTATTAAAGCTAATACCAAGAAATTTTGAGTGCTTGTATAGGCTGCGACGAATAGACCGCGTGTAGCTAGAATAGCGGGCATGCCTCTTCGAAAAGCAAGCGTTCCCTTGGGCAGAAGTTTGCGCAGCGGATAAATCATTAGCACTAAACCAATAATAACTAAAAGAAATCCCATCATTCCGGGCAGCTTGCCAAGACCAACCAGCAGGATGCCGGTGCCGATCGTCAGCAATACAGCCATCCACGCACCAGCAGTGCCCCCTCCCTCTTGAGAAGCACCCTGTGCTTTGAATTTCCTAAAGGTAGGCAAGCTAAGCGCTGCTGATATAATCAGGATCGGCAATATCCCCCAGAAAACAAATCTCCAAGACCATTGATCGGCAATAAGCCCTGCTACGAATGGACCAAGCATAGATGGAAGAACATAAGCGGTGCCGAATGCTCCGAGTATTTTGGCGCGCAGCTCATCGGGGTAGCTTAATGAGATTGCAGTGTACACGCAGGTCATCATTGCGCCGGCACCCAAACCTTGCAGAGCCCGTGCCCCTATCATGGTATACATATCGCCTGCTGTTGCGGCAGCGACCAGCCCCACGATAAACAAAAGAAGGGCAATGGTGAACGGTGCTGCCGGTCCTTTGCGATCAATAATACGACCAACAACCAAGGTGCCAATAATCTGGGCAAGCAGGTAGGTGCTGAATATCCAGCCGAATAGGTCAATTCCGTTCAGATCACTCGCAATGGAAGGAGCTATTGTCGTTACTGACAGTCCCTCGAATCCAACCGCCATGACAGACAATATAATGCCTATCGTCAGTGAGAAATAACGCGGGCTGAAAATGCTTTGATGATTAGACATCTTAACTGACTCCTCCAAACATGATTTTTATGTATACACCATATTTTTTGAATACTTAGTAAACATATTTACTTACAAAGTCAAATCTACCGTCCTCCATTAACTTTGTCAACATTTATATTTATAATGTATAAGAAAAGGAGGGGCTTTTCCAAGCTTTCTGTAACAAACTACAAGGCTAGCGGGCTGGAACAATAAAAAAGCAGGACTTCCGATATCGTCGGAAGCCCTGCTTTTTCCTTTCGCATAATTAACTATTTCACAGTACTGCAATAAGCTACAACTTCCTCATAGGAAAGATTGCCGCCAAAAATATCAAGCGCACTGCCGATTGTGATGTCCAGCTTGCCGCCCGTTAGACGATTGAACAGCGCAAGATCTTCAAACGATCGGGCTCCGCCTGCATAAGTCGTTGGAATAGTTGTCCACTCCGCCAACTGGCTCACAAGACTCTCCAGTATACCCGTTCTTTTGCCTTCTACATCAACGGCATGCACGAGAAACTCGCTGCAATAAGACTCCAGCTCACGCAGATTCGCTTCATTCACCTCGAAGCTGCTGAACGTACGCCACTGATTCGTAACCACATGCCATTTGCCATCCTTCTGCTTGCAGCTAAGATCAATAACGAGCCGCTCTTTGCCAACCTCAGAGACGATTCGCTGCAAGTTGTTCATATCGAGCTCCCCATCCCGGAATATGTAGGAAGTGACGATAACCTGTGATGCCCCTTGCTCCAAATAGTGAGCAGCATTATCGGCATGAATGCCGCCGCCGATCTGCAAGCCGCCCGGATATTCCCTTAGTGCAGATACCGCAGCCTCCTCGTTGCCGCCGCCGAGCATAATGACATGCCCGCCAGTTAGTTTATCCCGTTTGAACATAGAAGCATAATAGGCAGAATCATGCTCTGACACGAAATTCTCAACCACATCCTGCGGATTATGATTCAACGTCTCGCCGACGATCTGTTTCACTTTGCCATTATGCAAGTCAATACACGGTCTGAACTTCATAGAATCTCCTCTTTCTTAATCATCTGTCTATTATTGTAGCAGAAGTTTCCCCTTTCGTTTCATATATTGATGAATTACACTAGTACAAGAAGTCATAGGAAAAGCAAGGAGACAATTCAATGAAACTGGTATCCTGGAATGTGAATGGCCTAAGGGCCTGTGTGAATAAAGGATTCAAAGATTACCTCCTCGCATCGGGAGCAGATCTATTATGTATACAGGAAACGAAGCTGCAAGAAGGCCAGATTAATCTGGAGCTAGGCGAGGAATATGCACACTATTGGAATTACGCCGAGAAGAAGGGCTATTCCGGCACTGCTGTTCTAACCAAAATAAAACCGATATCCGTACGATATGGCATCGAAGAGGATGCTGAATTTGAAGGGCGCATTCTAACCTTGGAGTTCGAGGAGTTCTATCTTGTGAATGTATACACTCCGAATGCGAGGCGCGACCTATCCCGATTAGCCTTCAGACTTGAATGGGAGGAAAGGTTCCGCAGCTATCTTCAGCAGCTCGATTCCTTGAAGCCTGTTATTGTTTGCGGTGATTTGAACGTCGCCCATCAAGAAATCGATCTAAAGAACCCCAAATCCAACCGCGGCAATTCTGGCTTCACCGATGAGGAGCGCGGCAAGATGACGGAGCTATTAGGCAGCGGGTTCATTGATACCTTCAGGCATTTGCATCCCGAGCGAACCGATGCTTATAGCTGGTGGTCTTATATGCCCAAAATAAGAGAGCGGAACGTAGGATGGAGAATTGATTATTTCCTCATCTCAACCAGACTTGAATCCCGGCTGATTGATGCGGACATTGATTCCGGCATTATGGGCAGTGACCATTGCCCCGTAACGCTGATCATTGATCTGTAGCTTCGACCTCATCCTTCCAAGCTAATTATCCTAATTCATAGCCCGTACGAAAATAAACTCAAGTGAGACAATCCCCTTATAAATGTAAAAGAACCTTCAAAGCCACTATGAAAGTGGATTTGAAGGTTCTTTGTTAGCTGCAGTTAAAGCTGTTCTGTATTTAGTAGATCGCCTTCCCGCAGAAGGGCAAGCGCCGTCTTCATTTTCTCAATATAGGCTGGCTCGCCGCCAGAACACATAAAACGTATATTCCCGCTCTCGCCGCCGCTTGCAATGCCATATCGACTCAGCATCGCTGACAATCGTTTGATCGTCCCGACATTGCCATCCACAATCTGAATATGCGGAGGCAGAATATTACGAAGAATTGTTTTGTAGAATGGGTAGTGTGTACAACCAAGCACGATTATTCCATAGTCATCCAAATTAAACGGAGACAGCTTGTCACGGAAGTACTCGCCCATAATTTGCTGATCAAATTGTAAATTCTCACAATAGTATACAAGCTCGGGCAAAGGCAAAGAATCGACGATGCCTGCCTCATCCACTCGGGATACGAGCGCATAATATTTAGGCTGCTGCAGCGTTAATGGCGTAGCAAACACCAATACTCTTTTACCTGTCTGATAGTTCATTTCAACGGCTGGCTTGACGGCTGGCTCCATCCCTATAACTGGGAACGGATAGCGTTCTCTCAGCTCAGTTACAGCGATGCTGGTTGCAGTGTTGCAAGCAACAACCAATGCATCCATACCTTCCTCCGCCATTAACCCTATCGTCTCCATAATGTAGGCCTTCACATCTTCCTTGTCCTTGTTGCCATACGGAACATGAAGCGTATCTGCCATATACAGATAATCCTTGCCTGGCATCCTGCGAAGCGATTCTGCCAGAACGGTAAGCCCACCAATCCCCGAATCAAAAAAACCGATCGTCATTGTTCAAATTCCTATCTTATTATAATAAATAATAAAAACGATATATTCAGCATACTGCTACATGAGGCTATAGGCAATACTATAATTTGGTTATGTCAGCTAACTTCCCTCCTGCACCTTGACCATTGGATAATCTACCCGTTCTTTGGACCTAATGAAACCATTTCTGAAGATATTCTATTATTAAAATGGATATTATTTGATTATTATCCTATATCATACGTCTGATTGGTGCAGGAAGAAATTGTTTTTCTATTTTTTGTAATTATTCCGTATTTTATTTCACATAGTTGTTGACAGTAGATTAGATATGGTGATATATTACGTTCATCATTAAAACACAGTAATCTCATGGGGATTACATTGATTGTAATTATACTTAGATAAGGAGATGTTAATCATGGATAAAACCTTGGTTGATAACAATTTAGTTACGGCTTTACAAGACAACTGGATTACACTGCTCGTATCAGCCGTTATACTCGGCCTGCTCTATTTCATGGCCAAGAAACGCGTCGGCTTCGGAACAAGAGTTATGCTAGCGCTCGGCCTCGGCCTTGGTGCTGGAGTTATTTTCAACAATTTCGAGCTCAAGTTCGAGGGCGTCAGCACAATCGGCTCCATCTACATCAGTCTTATCCGTATGATCGTTATTCCACTAGTATTCGTACTGGTTATCAACAGTATTATATCTATTACTAACTTAGCTTTCCTCAAAAAAATCGGCATAAAAACTGTGGCATGGTTCCTTGGTACGACAGGTGTGGCATCTATTATTGGTTTATTGATCGCCCTAGCCTTCAATCCTGCCGGCAGCTTCGAAGCCACAACGCCTGAAGGATTCGAAGCACGCGAGGTGCCAAGCTTCTTCCAAGTTATTCTTGAGCTAGTTCCATCCAACCCTGTGAATGAGGCCGCTACTGGAAAAGTACTTCCGGTATTGATCTTCGCCCTGTTCATCGCGATTGCAATCGTTAAGGTCGGCTCCAAGAAGCCTGACGCGGTACAACCTGTGAAAGCTTTGTTTGCTTCATTAACCGAAGTGCTGCATCAGGTCGTCAAATTCGTACTTCGCTTCACACCTTATGGTGTTTATGCGCTTATTGCGGTAATGGCTGCAAAATACGGATTCGAGACGTTGAAACCACTCGGTATGCTTATCATTGTCACTTATATCGCCTTGATTCTTCATTTCGTTATTGTGTTCGGCGGTCTTGTATCCTTCGTAGGCAAGCTGAACCCATTGCGTTTCTTCAAGAAGGCATACCCAACGGTTGCCGTAGCCTTCACTACGCGCAGCAGCTATGCTACACTGCCTATTAATCTTGAAGTAATCACCAAGCGTCTGGGGGTATCCCCTAGAATCGCGAGCTTCGTTGCTCCGCTAGGCGCAACGATGAACTTTAATGGCTGCGGCGGTATATGGCCTGCGATCGTTGCTGTATTCATATCCAACGTATACAATGTGCCGCTAAGCGGAACAGACTATGTACTTATCGTACTAGTCAGCATTATTTCTTCTATCGGTGTTGCCGGCGTGCCAGGACCTGCTTCCATCTCGACAACAGTCGTTTTGACTGCTGTAGGTCTTCCACTCGAAGGTATCGCTATGGTCGTTGCAGTTGAAGCCTTGATCGATATGGGCCGTACTGCCGTGAATGCAACAGGAACAACTGTTACAGCCGTGCTTGTAGCTAATTCCGAAGGCGAGCTGGATCGCGAAATCTTTAACAGCGACGAGAATGATGCACTCGAATTAAATCCCGTATAAGGAGATAGCTCCTTCGAATAATTAGAATCCGCAAGCCCTTTAAGGGTTTGCGGATTCTTTTGCGTACATGAAGGATTAAGCCCATGAATGAGATGCTGATTTCCATTTGCTACAAAAAACGAGAATATACAACTACATACCTTTTTGAGATAATTAAATATATTTGTCATTAATTACATAGGAGGGGTGGCAGGCTTGTATCTTAAAGACGATGCACCACGCACAGCAAACGCATCCGCTATTTTAATGAAAATGCTGCGATGGGCAAAAAAGTATTGGTTGGCTTATGTGGGGATCAGCAGTATTGTACTAGTCGCCTCACTCATTCCCGTTGGATGGGCTGAAGCGATGCGTCGGCTATTCGATGCAACGAGCAAGCTGGATATGAATGGCCTTGGGAACGCCGCGATATGGTTCGGTGTCTTGCTTATCGTTGAAATCTCAATTTCACTAGTAAGAAGACTGCTCATGCAGCGTTTGTCCAACCGAACTGCGCTTGACCTTCAAAGCGAAGTGCTAAGCGGCCTTTTTGTCATGTCCTTAATACGCTATACGAAGTGGCATACAGGCGACAAGCTGCAGCGATTGAATGAATCAGCTGTGCTCTCACAGGAAGGCATTAATCAGAAGATTCCTGAGCTGGTCCAAAACGTATTGTCTATCCTTTTTCTATTCGCATATCTCTCCGTCTTGTCATGGGAGCTAATGGTCGGCGCTTTAGCGGTTGCTTTATTAATGCCATTACTGAGCAATGGCTTAAGCAAGCCTATCCGTATATGGCAAGGAAAGACGAATGAAGCCCAAGCACAGACAGATATTATGCTGCTTGATCAATTACAAGGTGCAGAGGTCGTTCGAAGCTTCGGCCTGCGTGATTCCTTCAACAAGGTATGGCGTGGTCATGTGGACACAACGCGTCGCCTCTGGCTGCGGACCGAAATGTTTCGAGTCATTACCAATTGGGCGATCTTTATTGGATTCTGGTTAGGGCAGCTCTATATTTTTGGCATGGGAGCCTGGCTCGTATCGAATGGGCAGCTGCAAATCGGGGTCATCGCTGCTTTCTTCCTCTCTTATGAACGAATCGTCTTCCCTATCGCTCAATTAGTGAACACTTGGGCGAAGGTGCAGGATGCCATCGCACATGCAGGCCGAGTCTTCGATATGGTCGATCCTACCGTTGAACCAGCAGTGAGCCCTTCTGGGAGAACGGCATTGCCTGCTAACGGTGATATTAAGATGGATAATGTCTCGTTCTCCTATAACAGCGACCAGGCCCCTGTTGTAAGGAGCTTTTCAGCCACGTTCCTTCAAGGACGTATGACCGCTATCGTCGGTCCAAGCGGCGGGGGGAAAAGCACTTTGCTCAAGCTGGTGCTCGGGCTATATCCACTGAGCTCAGGAACGCTTCAGTATGGCGATATTCCGCTGGATGACAAGGTACTGGAAGCTTGGCGAATGCGTACCGCTTACGTTCCTCAGGACGCCGCCTTATTTGACGCTACGGCAATGGATAATATTCGGATCGGCCGTCTGGATGCCAGCGATGAAGAAGTAATGGAAGCAGCACGGCTAGCCAATGCACATCATTTCATAACAGCGCTCCCTGACGGCTACAGCACCCGCTTAGGGGAACGTGGACTGCGGCTATCGGGTGGCGAGAGACAGCGGCTCGCATTAGCAAGAGCCTACGTCCGCAATCCCCAAGTATTGCTGCTGGATGAGCCTACTTCAGCGCTCGACGGCCTTAACGAACGGCTTATGCAGGATGCGCTGCAATCCATCATGAAAGAGAGGACTGTTCTTGTCGTGGCTCATCGTTTGTCGACTGTCCGTGATGCAGATTGCATCTTGTATGTGGAAGACGGCATGGTCATCGAATCCGGCACCCATGATGAACTAATTCAACAGAATGGTCGCTATGCCGCCCTGGTGCAAGCTGGAGAATGGGCTGATCAGCGTGAAAGGAGTGCCTCATGACGAATAATTCTCGCACAAGTATTCCTTCTACTCCCCTCTTGGGAGATATCTTATCTTATTTGTGGACTAAACTAGGCAATAAAAGGCTTCTATTCATTGTTGCTGCCGTTCTCTGCCTTAGTGAAAGCATCATTATGCTGATTATGCCTTATGCCATGGAGGTTTATTTCAATCATCTGGAGGCACGCGATTTATTGTATATTCGCTGGATGCTGATTGTTATTGGGACGATTACAATTGTGCTTGCCGGACTGGGCATCCTTGGCTACTACCTGAAGCAAGACACTAGGAGCGCCTTACATCGAGAGGTTACTCTGGAGCTTGCCGATGATGCACAACGCCTGCCGCTTCAGCGAATTCAAGCCTCTCATTCTGCCGATTTGGTTCAGCGAATTCAACATAATTCGGAGAGAACCTCGCAATTGATTACCATCATTATTGATGGGATGGGCGGACAAATCTTCATGCTCATCCTGGCATCTATCTATATGCTCACCGTCCAATGGCAGGTGGCCTTAGGCATTCTAATCTGCATGCCGCTATGCTTGCTAGGCAGCCATCTCATGCGTATGCGCTTACGCAAAATTGGCCGAGAGGTCTCTGAACAAGAGGCAATCTTGCGTCAATGCCAACAAGATGCCCTGCAAGCTATGGAGACCATTCGTGCCTTTGGAGCAGAAAATTGGATGCACAAGCAATTCGTTCAGCATAGAATCAGATTGAACAAGCTGTATATGCGCCGCGCATGGAATCAGCAGTTTGTGAACGTGATCACCACCTCGCTTACTCAGCTGATTAACTGGGGAGCCATCCTGATCATTGCATGGCTTGCTATACAGGGAAAGCTTCAGATTGGCGCTGTTATGGCGTTTTTCCTTCTTATTTGGAGAGTCTACAACCCCCTGCTCAAAATTGGCGAGCTATGGGGACAGGTACAAGAAATATTGGGTGCTGCGGCACGTGTCGCCACCTTGCAAACGGCAGAAAAAGAACCTTGGACCCCTGCCCCTCCCTCCTACTCGAATGAAAGCGAAGCTATCGCTCTAAGCTGGCAGCAGGTAGCGTTTCACTATAAGGAGAGGTCCGGCCTGCAGCATGCTGATCACTCTGACAATAATCTGCTCATGCAGAACGAATCCAGGCAGCTGCTTCAGCAATTCAGCCTGACATTAAATAAAGGCTCGTTCACCGCTATCGTAGGGCCGAGCGGCTCTGGCAAATCAACAGTAGCCAAATTAGGCGCAGGCTTATTATTCCCGGAGGAAGGCTTCATCCACATTCAAGGCTCCCTCCCTCAAGAGAATGCCGAATTCGCGAGGCAATTCATCGCGTATGTTCCACAAACACCACATCTGTTCACTGGCTCCATTCGGGACAATCTTCTCAAGAGTTGTCCGGATGCAACGGAGGCCGATGTCATTAGCGCCGCCAAAGCGGCACAGGCTCATGATTTCATCCTGTCATTTCCTGAAGGCTACGACACCATTCTATCCGAGCATGGCAACTCGCTAAGCGGAGGGCAGAAGCAGCGAATCGCTATAGCGCGCGCCCTATTAGCAGATCGCCCTATATGGATTTTGGACGAAGCTACCTCCGCACTTGATCAGGACACGGAGCGGAAGGTGATGGAGGCGATTCTCACACGCACAATTAAGCGAGGGGGAACCCTGCTTGTTATCGCTCATCGTCTCACTACAGTGCAAGAAGCCGATACGATTCTCGCTATGGAGAACGGCGTTATAAGAGAGCAAGGCACACATCCGCAGTTAATTGATGTCCAAGACGGCTTGTACCGCAAGCTGTGGGAACAAATGAACGGCCTTAGTGCATAAATAGAAAAAACGTCCAGAGCCTCTATCATTAGAGCTCTGGACGTTTTTATTTCAAACTCCTCTTGCCTTTACTTGGAAATGTCTACCCTGCCAGCCTCACATTCCATCCATACGCAATTGCAAGGCTTGCGCTCCTATAGTAGTATTACATCGGAAGTTTAATCTATCTGTATAGGGGACCGCACAACTATGAACCGCATCTTCAAGCCACTCTTATCCTATGAACTGCTCTATATTATCGGTATTATTGCCATTTCCTTTTCCTCGATCTTTGTTCGCTGGTCCAGCGCAGACGTTGCTGTAATTGCGATGTATAGGCTGTATCTTACTAATCTGCTCATGCTGCCATTCGTCTGGAAATATCGACAGGATCTATTCCACCTAACCGCCAAGCAATGGCGATTACTAGCAGCATCAGGCGTTATGCTAGGCTTGCATTTTTTGCTGTGGATGGCTTCCTTGCAGTTAACGACTGTCGCCAGCTCTACCGTTATCCTGACGCTTGAGCCTGTCATGGTTATGCTAGGCTCCTATTTGTTATTTCGTGTAAAAGCAAATCGCTTCATGCTGCTCGGTATGGTAATCGCCATGATTGGCTCTGTCATTATTGGCTCCGGCGACTTTAAGCTCTCGCAAGAAGCGCTCCTCGGAGATATTCTATCCTTCTTGGGAGCTGCCGCTGTAGCCGTACATATGCTGATCGGCAAGCAGCTTCGCAAGGATATAAGCGCCTTCGCCTATAACTTCTGGGTATTCGCGATTGCCGCCACAGCGCTGGCTTGCTACAATATCGTCCGCGGCAATTCTTTTACCGGCTACAGTGCGAATGAATGGGGAATCTTCCTGCTGCTCGCGATCGTCCCGACACTATTCGGGCATTACTTATTCAACTGGCTGCTGAAGTATATGAATGCCACCTCAGTCTCCATGGCAGTACTAGGCGAACCTGTCATTGCCTCGCTATTAGCCTGGATGCTCTTGAAGGAGGCTCTAACGGGCTACCAATTATTCGCCGGATTATTAATTATATTCGGGGTATGGCTATTCCTTCGCCATGGGAAGGAATAGCTGTCCATAACACGCTGTATGCATAAAAAATACAAGGATTAGGAAAAACAATAGGGACGTGATCAACCATCATCATCCGGGAGGTGTAATACGAATGGCAGGAAGAAATAACAAACCGGATAACGATGGACCTTCCAGCAGTCCCGACCGGCTAGATCAATATGGCGATAAGCTGGCTTCCCGCAACGAGGAGGAATTCCGCTCCGCTGCCGATGAAGCCTGCGAGTCCTCAGACCAAACCTCACAGCAGTAATTCCTTTCCATGTGAATAGAATTAACCGAGCTTAATGGATCTTTGAAGCTAACCCCTTAGAATAGATATCGGAGCCTTCCACAGGCCGATGATGTTCTAGGGGGATTTTAATTGGGGATGGTACAGGTACCGATCCGATACGCTATAGAAATCCTGTCCTTGCTAATCGGCATAAATAGAGTGAATGTTGCCTTCGGGATCAGCGAAGAAGCCCGTCGTCTGCCCCCATGGCATGATCACAGGCGCTTTTATCGGGGTAGCCCCTTTAGCTACAATAGTTTCATAGGTGCTGTGAACCTCTTCTGATGAATCACACGGGAAGCATAACTCGAATGCTTGACCCTTGCGCTCCTCTGCGTAGGAATAATGACCGTCCGTATTTAGAGCCATCAACGGCTTGGCACATAGGGAAAAACGAACTCCAGTATTCTCAAATTCCACATACTCCTCCGATTCTACTATCGTCTTGAACCCCAACACGTCACGATAAAATCGGGCCAATTGTGCTACATCATTCGCAAGCACTGTAATTACTGTTATCTGCGCTTTCATATTCACACTCCTCTTCCATGTATTCTCTATACTAGCAATCTCGTTATCAGGAAGTAAAGCTAGAATCTCGCCCATTGAAAAAGCACTCAGCCTTCTTGCCCTCGGAGTGGCATTACCTTCCGCGGTCCCCCATTATGGCCTTTGTCTCATTTGGAATATTTTTTCTGTATATTGCCATATTAGTTGAGGTGAGTTACACTTAATTACCTTAATCCTTTTTTCGAAAAACACACGGGGTACGATAAGTATTCCTAGACTAAAGAACGCGTAGGTGACTAATATGATCGAGATCAAGACTTCTAAGCTAAGCGATGGAGAGTTCAATAGAGGGGTATTTGCAAAGCAGGATATAGCCAAGGGCGATCTGATTCATGAAGCACCGGTTATTCCTTACCCTAATGAGGAACATGTTCATATAGAAAAAACATTGCTTGCTGATTACATGTTCGAGTATGGCGCTAATCACACAGCTCTCTTGTTAGGATACGGCATGCTGTTCAACCACTCCTATACCCCTAATGCGGATTACGAGCTTAACTTTGACAATCATACGGTTGATTTCTTCGCATTCACAGATATTAAGGCAGGCGAAGAAATTCTGATCAATTACAACGGCGACGTAGATTGTGAAGACCCGCTATGGTTCAATGAGAAAGATAAAGAAGCAGACAAAGAATAATCATTCACAGCCAAAAGAGAGAGTAGATCACAATGGATCTACTCTCTCTTTTTATATGGACTATTAATCTGCTAACATATCCGCATCAAGCTGTCTTGCTGCATCCCACGCTTTTGTAAATTCAGCTATACTGCCATACCTCAACGCCCGCTCCTCACTTACAGCACGCAGCGCTACATTATACAAAGCCCTTCCCGCCTCCCACTTAGCGTAAGAGCGGTCTTGCTCCCCACCCAATAATCCAAAAGCGATAGCCCCCATTGTAAAGACATTGGTCTGCGTATCTATAGGAGCGCCTAGCAGGTATTCTTCAGGAGACTTCATTCTACTAGAGCCCCAGAAGCTCTCCCCTACTTCATTAACGGACGATCCCTTCCTATAAAAGTCGATATCACAAATTTTCGTTCGATCATTAACAAAATCATAAAGGATGCTCCCGTCATAGAAATCAACAGCGACATACCCTTGCGACTCCATATGCTCATGAAAAGAAAATAGGCATTCTAAAGACGCCAATCTTTTGTCTACCGACAATTGCCGGTACCGATAATAAGGCGAATCAGGATGCTCATATTTCGCCGGAGGGGGAAACGACCAGTGAGGATGCAGGCATTCCGCTTCGAACCATTCAAACACAGCTGCATAACCATTCTCTAGAGGAAAATGATCAAGCAGCTTAATCAGATGAGGATGCTCTAACGCCGTATATATGGGTATTGCCTGTATGAGACGCCTAATCGCGTCTTGCGGACAGCCTGAGAATTCAAGCGGTCTTGCTCCCGCATACTTAACGAATATTCGCTTGCCTTCCTTCTCCACCCCGAAGCTGAGATTGCCGGAATCTTGTTGATCAAATACACAGAACACTTTTCCCAGTCGAGCTAACCATTCAAATTCATGCGGCTCTTGAAGCGAAAAGATAGCTTTTCCTAGTGTAATCGTCGTTTTTACCACGGCAGTTCCTCCACTAATGGCTGTACATAGCTTCCTGTGCTTGTCATATCAGCTTCCTTCACCCACTCATAAATATGCTCGGCTGCCAGCTCAGGATCGGTATCCGCATCCGTGGAACCGCCTCTAGTCAATAATTGACCGGGATGAATAGCACAGACTGCAATCTCTGACTGCTGCAATTCCTGACTCAAGCAGATAGTGAACATATTTTGGGCAGCTTTGGCCATTCGATAGGAATAAGAAAACTGACGATCTAGAAATTCCCCAGCCGCCATCTTGCTCAAGGAGCCTAATCTGGAGGATATATTAATGATTTTTGGATGATTGGACGCACGAAGGAAAGGAAGACAGGCCTGCACAGTTCGGATAGGACCCAAGCAATGGACATTAAAAAGATGATTAACCTCCTCAGTCCTAACGGTTTCAATCAGATACTCCTGCCCCGATACACCTGCATTATTAATCAAAATATCTAATGCAGCGGTATGCTGTCTAATGACGGAGACTATGCGCTCTTTGGCATCCTCCTTCGTTAGATCAGCCACAATAGGATAGCAATGATCAAATTGATCGGCCAGCCGCTTCGCCGCCTCCTCCGATCGGACTAACGGGAAGGTTCTATTATTTCTGCGTGAATAGATTCTCACCAATTCATAACCGAGGCCCCGGCTGGCGCCTGTGACAAGAACATTCTCCATCGTTATCACATTCTCCCTCTATAGCTTTTTCAGCATATGGATGTCCTCTGGTTCCTTCTCGAACAACTCTTGATCCACCTCACGTGTCACAGCGCCTCCACAATTCAAATAGAATTGGACAGCAGACTCGGTCTCCGTTGAAGAAATATATAGGTAGGCCGCTCCTTTTTCTCGAGCCACTATGCTTAATTCACTCATGATCCGGCTTCCGATGCCTTGTCTTCTATACCCTTGAGAGACATACATCAGATCAACTTGCAGCTGATTCTTCTCAGTCCCCCTGAATTGATGCCCTAATACACCAAAGCCGACCAACCTCTCCTGATCGAATGCTCCGAAGGCTGTCCCGCCTCGTTCCAGCTCATATTGAAATCGCTCAATCAGCTCGGCATATTGTCCTTCATCCCAATTCGGGCATTCATGTCCGGCTCTCGTCTCTGTCAATATACCGTCCCTGCATGTATAAATAGAGCCTATAATTTCCGTACGATCGATCTCTCTGATCTTTATTGCCTCGTCTAGTCTTAGTTGTCTTATTGCAATCACGTCTATTACCTCTTCCTATTGTTCTTTAACATTATTATTGTGAATAGTCGCTGCTTCTATCATGATTTTAATATATTTTCAAAATATTGTATATTCCAATTCGAGTATTGAAATTGATATAAAAATAGACTGTAACAGAATAGACTACCCTTCCAAGGATAGTTCTGTTACAGCCTTATAGCATGCGTATTAGCTAATGCCGCACATTATTCTGACTCTGCCAGCTTCCCTGCCGCAGCAGCTTCACTCAGCCTTCCCCATCATATCTTCCGAGTATAAATGACAGGGCAGCGAGCTGGGCTAGTGTGTAACTAGAACAGCGTATCGCCAATATAGCCGCCTTCTTTCACACCCGGAAAGCAAGCAAATAGCGCACTGCCATTATGGACGATATATTCATTCAGCAGATCACTCTGCCCAAGTCTCTGCTGCATAGGAATGAACTGCTTGCGTGAATCGCGATTGAAGCAGATGAACAACAGGCCCGCATCTAGTTGTCCTGTCTTTCTATCCAAGCCGCTGGAATACGAATATGAACGACGCAATATTTGAATCGATCCGTCTCCTTTAGCTATGCTTACATGTGCTCTTGCCGGAATGACGAGCTTGCCTTCCTCATCCTTCTTATTTACATCATATTCATCGAACTCATTCATACTGCCAAGCGGTGCGCCAGTATCCCGATGCCGACCGAATGTGGTCTCTTGATCCTTCAGCGTAGATCGATCCCATGCTTCGACCTTAATTCGAATACGGCGAACGACCATATAGCTGCCTCCAGCCATCCATGGCGCTCCGTCAGCAGCTTGTGCCCACACCGTCTTATTCATTTCGTTCTCATCCGCCGGATCGGGATTAATTGTCCCATCCTTAAAGCCCATTAGATTACGCGGAGTCCCTCCGGTTGGATCAGCGGCTGATGTCCGCTGAAAGCCCTCTTGGGTCCAGCGCAGAACAGCCTTGCCTGTAGCAATCCGAGTCAGGTTGCGAATCGCATGAAAGGCGACCTGCATATCATCGGCATTAACCTGTACACCAATATCGCCATCACACCATTCCTCTTGCAGCTCATCGCCGCCAAAAGCCGGAAGCCACACAAGCGCATCGGGTTTTTGGGCCGCCAACCCAAAGCGATCATCGAACATGGAAGGACCAACGCCGAATGTAAACGTTAATCGAGATGAGGATAAGCCTGTTGCCTCACCTGTATCTGACGGAGGCAAATTCTCGCTATCCCCTATATCACCGATTCTCTCTCCCTTGGTCATTGCCGCAGCAGCGGCAGTCCAAGCTTGGAAGAGCTTACGCACATCAGCTGCATCAGACAAAGTCAGATCAAAGGCTGCAAAAAGGATGTGATTCTGCGGTCGAGTCGTAATTCCCGCTTGATATTTGCCGTAAAAAGGAATGTCTTCCGAATTCGCACTAATCTTAGCATCAACGCCAGCCAGTGAATTCGAAGCGATCTTGTTAACGATTATTCCGCCAACGCCTGCAGCGCCAAAAAACAACCCAGCTCCGCCAATACCCGCTAGCTTAAGCATATCTCTACGGCTAATTGACTTCCCTGCTTCACCAGCGGCCTCATTCTTCAGCGTTTGCTCATCATCCTTATTCATAATGCTCTACACTCCCAGAATCATGCCCATTTGCGATAGCGGCTCTGCTAACGCATCGAACAATTGGCTCAGCTTCTTCGTATCTTCTTCTTTCAGCTCCAAGTAAGATACATACCCATTGCCAGCCTCCTTGCTCGAAGCGTTCGCACATCCAGTAAAAATAAATGTGCCTGCCGTAATCAAGATCAGCGCCTTTTGTTTCACTGTATAATTTCCCCTTGTATATCAAATGGATTTATTTCACTACTAAAACGAAGTATATTCCCCATTTATAAATATTGTCAATTACTCCTTATACAAATATTTTTCCCAATTTTGGCATGCAAAAAGGGATTGCCACCTTAACTGGCGGCAACCCCTTTTACTCATACAAGCTGATTCTATTAATGGACGATTCGTGCTATAAGATTACGGGGATTCACCTCATTGTCCCTATATAAAAGTGTCTGTGCACCTGAGGCTATCCGCTCCCAAGGTACAATCTTGAAATTCTGATTAAGCTCCTTGTTGCCTGCCATATTGGAATCATCTTGTGCGACGAAGATGCCATAAGGATACTCCTCGCCCAATCCAAAGCTCATCACATCAATTCCGTCTGTTACGGAAGTGCCGTCAATCTTGCCCCTGCTTTCGATGGTAAAGTTCGTCATGTATGGATTATCGCCTTCACGATCATATATCGCATAGCTGTCATTGCCTTGACTCGAAGCGATCAGATAACCACGGCCGTCTGCAGCATAATACAACGTGAGTCCCTCTATATCATCCTGCAGCCTGCGCCCATCTGCAACGTCCACTGTAGCTAGAGGCTTCAAACTGCCATCTGCTTCCGCATCGTATTTATAAATAGCATAATCCTCCTCCGCAATATACATCAAGCCATATTCATCATCAGCTACTAGACCCTCTGACTGCGTTGGCAATTTAAACTCTCTTACCAGCTTGCCATCAATTTTGCCTTTTCCATTATCGGATAGCTCGTATTGCTCGAACTCTCCTTCTTTCCCGAGTACAAGAGCATAGAATTTGTCTGCCTTCAAGCTGTGATAGAGGCTAAAGCCATAGACCTCCTCCATCTTTGCTTTGATTGGCTTAGCAACGGCATCGTTCAATTGACCAGTTGCGCCATTGATGACAAATACATCAATCGTATTATTGCTTCGATTGGTCGCAGCTACAATATCTACTTTATCGTTGCCAAGCGGGAAGTTATACCTCACATCTATATTATTCATTTTTCCGAACTTATAATTCTGGAGCTCATTCCCTTGCAGATCGTAAACGAGAACCCCTCCGCCCTTATTTGTCGCGACAAGCTTGGAATTGGCTGGATTAACAGGGTCTACCCAGATCGCAGGATCATCAGCAGCGTCCTCGCCATCTTCTACAGCATCTGTCTCAGCCTTAGCTGTGACCGCGTAGGTAGGAACCTTATCGGCAGCGCTCGGAAATTTGGCATTCTCTTTTAATATGCTCTGAAGCAGCTCAGAAGGGACGTACATTTTATTATTCACCAGCTTCACTTCTGCTGCCAACTCCCCTCTTTTACCCGCCAACCGATATTCCTTCTCTCCTACAGTAAAGGTTCCTGCCAGACCGTTCTTTAATTTCACTAAAGCCGATTGATCATCGCTATCCCAAGTGATAGTTGCATGGATTCGATCCATTTGGATCCGTAATGGTTCATAGCCCGCAACAGCTGCACTAGCCGCCATCATTGAACCGGTCGGTAATAGAATACTTACTGATAATAAGATTGCCAATGCTTTCTTTTTCATATTGACGTATTCCTTCCTCATTGTATGGATGAATGATTTGAGAATAACTATAGAGCAATAGTGTTCCGAGATTATCATCAAATTATAAATAAATGGTAAATCTCCATCCTATATCACGCAAAAAAAGACTAAAGGCTCCTTCCAAAGGAATCTTCAGTCTTTCATTAGCAATTCATATGATGATCCAAGAGAATGATATTATACCGAGCTTTCGATAATGATATTCTCTAGCTTGAGATGAACTGGATTGGCAAGACTATCACCTACAGGGCACTTGCTCTCTAAGAAATGAACAAATTCCTCTACCTTTTCTCTTGGCGAATTGGTCTTAATGCGGAATGAATAGCGAATATCAGAGTAGCCGGGGCGTACGTCAGATTTATTGAAAAAACCGTCAAGATCAATGTCGCCTTCGACCTCTACATAGAAATCATCGAGCTTCACACCGAACTTGGGCGCATAGATTCTAGCGACGATAGATTGGCATGCTCCTAATGATGCAAGTAAAGCCTCAACCGGATTCATCCCCGTATCTGTTCCTCCCAATGAGGTCGGTTCATCAATAATTAACTCAAAATTTCTGGAAGTAGTCTTCACTTTCACCCCATCTTGGAGATGGGCAGTTGCTTTGAACGTTTGAACAGCAGCCATATGATTCACACCCTTATCTCAGTTGTCTCAATCTGCAATATGTAAAACCAACTTTACCACTTGGTGTAATTATATTTAAACTTTCCAAACCTGTCAATTATGAAATAAAATTCATCAGGAAGGCATTTAAAGAATGGAATCTACCTGCTCCTTGTGATGGGCATCATGCTGTATAAACTCTTGAATAATATAAAACAAAGAATAGGGTGTTCCTGTATGCGGACATGACTCTATACCATTAGAGGTTACAGGCTTCAATAGAGCAGCCTCCCCAATCTCAAGAAGAAGCTCGCACAGCTCCGAACGTGTAGAATAAAATTCATTGAGCAGCTGGCTCTTCGTCACGCCTGAATTGGCATAGGCATACGCAAGCTTATTAAAAGGATCAAAGTCGGGAAAGACCATGCCTTCTTCTCTGAGCACAGCCGGAATGGCCTCGCCAATCAAATAACGGTCCCAATTCATAAGATGGGCTATAATCTCGGCAATCGAGGCCTTGCCTTCTGAGATAGGCTTAACCCAGATTGAATCATCTACCTCAACTAAACTATTAGCCCATCTTGTTAGCGCAGAATAACACCCAATTACCGCCGTCACATCTGACATATACATTCCTCTTTTCCAAATAATAGATTAATTATATTATAGGAACAAGTGTTCTGTAAATGACATTTTTTCGATTCGCCATCCACCTCTATTACACAACAAAAGACCAGAGTTTCTCATTGAGAAAACTCCGGTCCTCGTTGCGAAATCTATTGCATGCTCTGTGATTATTCAATCACAAGCTTAACGTTCTCATTTAAATTACACGTATAAATTCCATTCCTAGCCAAAGCCTATCAATCTCTCTACAGCTCAACTGTTCCAACGAGCAGATGCTATACAACTCGAAAGAATAGTTTGTACAGCTTCTGTAACGTAAATAGGTATCACTTTACGGTTATTGCTAAGGGCGCTGATGAAATCTTCATTTTTTTATGAGAATCTCCTTTTTCAATTGAAAACAAGGCTGTTCCTATCAGGATATAATCCCCTGGCTTTTCAACTCGAATTGTCCTTATCCCACTATTAAAGGCTGCGCTGTCCGGATCATAGAATTCCCCTGGTTCCAGCTTATGCTCGATGGCCTCCTCACTTGCAGCAACATTCTCCACAAGCTTGTTATTGCGCTGGTCATAGATTTGTACAGTAATTAACGGAGACATATGAGAAATTCGGATAGAATCATTAGACTTATTCGCCAATTCAGCGAGCAACTCAATATCTTCATTAATACGCAGTGTATCGCCTGTCGCTTTCAACGTTAATTCAAAAGCCTGCCCCCTCGGCATATCGCCAGACTGCGCACATGCTGCAACAAAAATCAACAACAGCAGAATCGCATATTTCATATCTACACCTCCTTGAGTTCAATAAAAAGCTAGTAAACATCGCTTACTTCAATAAAGCTGTATTACATAAGACATCTATTAATTGCATATTTCTTTTACATCATTACCTCCATTCCCTATTATTATTTGAAATTATATCCAATTTACTGACGATAGATTTCGACATCATTCCTCGTTTTACCTTCTTTTTTCGCAACTCATTATAATGTCATATTATATAACATTGATTACAACTAACTCTTTCATTTTCAATGTATATGTTATATTATATAACATATACATTCCAAAGAAGTGTTCAACTTCACAAAAGGAGCCGTCCATCATGAAAATTGCCCTGATCGCCCATGATTCCAAGAAAGACGAAATGGTCAACTTTGTTATTGCTTACAGACATGTATTTGATGCTCACGACATCTACACTACAGGAACGACAGGCTCTCGAATCATGCTTGAAAGCCAAGTCAAAGTAACCCGCTTCAAGTCAGGGCCCCTGGGAGGCGATCAGCAAATAGGCTCCATGGTTGCCTCCAATGAAATAGATCTGGTCATTTTCCTAAGAGATCCACTTGTAGCTCAGCCTCATGAGCCTGATATTACCGCTCTCCTCAGACTATGCGACGTACAATGTATCCCGTTAGCTACCAATATCGCCTCGGCTGAGCTGCTAATCAAATCCATGGAAAGAGCCGACTTCGCTTGGCGCGAAGTGATTAAAGACAAATACAAAGACCTCCCAAAGACAGGCAGCTAATTTTGCGAGATTACTTTACACGTGCTATCACTCGGGCAATGGCAGAGTCTGCTTTGATCGAGACAGGCAAGGCTATAATTTCAAAAGAAGATTCAACGTTCACTAACTGTTCAACATTTGCTAAATTTTCAATAATAAGAATTCTATTTTGAAAAAGCGCTTTATGAATATCGAATGGATAGTTATCCGGCGACGGTGTATCCAGACCAATCAGTTTGACTTGCTTCCTTATCAATAGCTGTGTGAATGCCTCTGTCAATACAGGGTAATCCGTAAAATATTCCGGTTGTCCGAATAGCTTGCTATGTCCGGTATGCACAATTACGATATGCCCCTGTTGAATTAAGGATTCGTAGCTCTCTTTATAATCAATGACGCCTTCTCCAGCCGCATCCAGCACGCAGGCTTCTCCCATGAAGGTTTCCAGCGGAAATTCATCTATATATTCACGACTGTTCGTCAGGTGCATAGGGCCATCAATATGTGTTCCCGAGTGCATATCTATCGCCACACGATAATTATCGTACCCATCCTGCAAAATAGAATTAGTCTGTACGACAATCGTTGCTGTGTCGCCCGGATATACCGGCATTCCATCTGTAATTGTATGCGAAAGGTCAATAATCATCCTTCAAGCTCCTTCGATTCATTATAATCAACGCCTCCATGCCAGCCCTATTCCATATTCGCTCTTGTCTGCATTGTATCATGGTATTTTTATGTATTCTATTCTGATCATTTTATCATCTATACAGAAATATATTATCAGCAAAAAGACTGCCGAGAGCTTGTCTCGACAGTCTATATAGCATTACGATGGCTGTACAAAAACGCTGTGGCAAAAGGGATTAACCCTTGCTAACTGCTCTTATTTCTGTGAAGAAGGATGCTGCAAGCGCAATTGCCTGCTCTAATGAATCTGTTGTTCCTGTAAACGGATGCACAGCGCCAAAGGTATGATTAGCGCCCTCCAGCAGTTCGAACCGCTGCTGTGGAGCAGCCTCCTGCAACCGCTGGAATCCTATCAGAAAACGCTCTGCATCCTGGTCACCCTGAATGAATAAGACAGGTGTTTGCAAAGCAGCCGCCTGCGCAACAATATCAAATCTCGCTCCATTAAGGTCCAGGTCCTCAAAGAATCGCGGTGAGATCGGCATAAGCTGCTTCGTACGGGCATTCTCTACATAACCTATCCCTTCACGGAGAACCTGCTCGCGAAAGGCTTCCCCGAACAGATTGAATACAACGTTGCTGTTCCAAGTGACTACGCCCCGAATCTCAGAATGCTCCGCCGCGAACAAGACACTATTGCTGCCGCCTCGGCTATGGCCGAGAAGGAAAATGGAATCCTTATCGAGCTGCTTGGCAAGAGGAAGCCGTTCCTCCAGTACTGCTGTAAGCAGCCCCTCCAAATCTCGCTGCTCTTGCGAATACGTATTTTCCCCGAAGCGCTCCAGCTCATCGAAATCGTACTCCTTCACGCCATTATGAGAAAAGTTGAACGTAATAACAGCAAATCCTGCATCAGCAAGCCGCTCTGAGGCATACGGAAAGAAGCCCCAATCTTTAAAGCCTTTAAACCCATGGGCAAATAGCAGTACAGGCTTCCGCTGCCCATCCTCTTGTAATCGAATATCGCCTCTAATTGCATTGCCTTCTCCAAGCTCCAACACAAATGTGTGATGTATCCTTTCTCCCATGAAGCATCCACCTTCCTACTTTTATTCCATCCTATCGCTTGCTATTGACTGCCTCTAGTTTAATGTTGTAATCATCATACACTAATACATAGTATATAGGTAGGTTTAGTTGTAAAATTTCCTTATAAAATAAACAAAGGTCGAGCTGACCTCTCAGAGGATACTCGACCTTTATCTTAATCATCTTTCCCGACTAGCAGCCCTTTATTTAGCGCTTATTTTAAGCAGTCCTACCTTATCCAACAGAGCGTAGACATTCCCTTTGCTATCAATCTCGATATCGGTCATTGCAGGAGCTTCATTCCGATATAAGAGCATAAAACGTTCATTGCCATTCCGATCAATAGAGAACAACGAGCCGCCCAAATCTATGATATACGCATTTCCTTTGGAATCTGATTTAATAGGGAAGTTCTGTGGGTGTTTTGAAAACCGGCCTGGATCATAACTCCACGCCACTTCACCCTTCTCATTTATTTTGGATATGCCGCTTTTTTGATTGATCGAAGTAAAGTTACTCATATACAGAGAACCTTCTCCATCATTCGGGACATCCAATTCACTCAACCAGAGAGGCTTCACTAGGCTCATAGATGCATTCTTCCCTGTGGACGAATCTAGCAGTCTCCATCCTTCAAAAGAGGGCAGCAACAAATAACGATCATTATGAACCGACATCATCTCACCATTATGGATAATATCCCGACTCCACAGGATTTTGCCCGAATTATTCAGCGCGTACAATCTTTCATCCGTTCGAACAAAGGTTCTATCCTTGTTATCTGAGAAGATAGAGACCAGATTGGACTTCGTAACCATCTTACCTGCCACTTCTTTTGTTACATGCTTAACAATCTTCTTATTCGTCCAAACAATTCCGCTATACCTTACTCCGACTATTCCATCATCCGTTACTCCGACGAATGTATTCTTGGAATTCACGCTGTAATTCATCCTCGCCAAACCCTCTTGATTCTCAAATATATGCTGCCAGTAGAACTTTCCTGATGGGCTCAAGGCAATAACACGCCCTGGGTCTTTACTTGGTTGAGCGATCACATAGATAGTGCCATCCGACCCTAATGATAGCTCATTGCTAATAGAAGCTTGGTAAGGAAGTTTATATCTCCACATTTCCTTACCAGCTAGATCAAACGAAACAATCGTCTTGTCATCGGCTACATAGATGCGGGTTTTCTCTTTGTTCATAATTAAATCGTGAGGCTGTTCCATTTCTTTCGTCCAGCTAATTTGAAACTTTTTATGGCCTCTCAGCTTCAACGTTTCTCCTCGGTCATTGCGATATTTCAATTCTTGGAATTCATTTGACGGGAGCTTATACAACTTTCCCGCTGCTGCAGCTGAAGACATTGCGAGTGTAAAGACGATTAATGCCATTAGAATTGTACGTATTCCTTTTATTGACCTCATTAAATTGCCTCCCAAATGAAACTTTGATTATAACACCCATTCTTCATACAACTGCTCATACAGCATAATAAGAAAGCTTTCCGGGTCCTGCGTAAAAGCATCGCCTTCAAGCTCCAGCTTATGGCTTAATCGAGCTGCAAGATGCCAGCCTAGCTCATACCGTTTGTACTTCTCCAACGAAGGCATCCGCTCCACATAGCTTGCAAGCAGCAGCCAATCCTCGCGTCCCAGCTTAGCCTGAGTACCCTCCTTGCCGCTGTCCATGATGAATGGAGCGGTTGAGACCTGCTTCCTCTTCTGCAGCCACTTTTGCAAGCGCTTATTACTCCGTTGCCGTTCATTACGATTATCATAGACGACCAACGTGCCCGCAGCAAGATCTCCTAATCTTTTATCCATCGGATGAAAGAACATCCATAACGCTCCGAGCAAATAAAAGGATGGCAGAAAATCTATGATCCGGAAAAAGTTCCGAATGATTGCCGAGAGAAATGTAATGGGCTGCCCATTCTCTTGGATGACACGCAGGCCTACCCACTTCTTCCCATAGGTTTGTCCTCCCATGTAATATTCCATCAACGTATAATAGCCTCCTGTAAGAAGCGTATATAAAATAATAGGGAAGGCCAATGCATAATCTCCAAGAGGACTTAACATATCGACACTCGCGATCGCCAAAACCAGCCCAATAACCAAGCATACAGCAGCGTATATGCCAGACAGCAGCAGCATATCCAATAGCATTGCGGCCGCTCGACTGCCTAATCCAGCCGTCTTAAGCTGCAGCTTCACATGCTCCGAAGTAATGATCGTTGCACCTCTATTATAGGAGTCTTTCATATCTCCCTCTCCTTCTACTCCAACTTATGATATTATAATCCTATATATGGAAGGAGTTATTTGATCCCATGGACATTCAACATTTTATACGTGAGTACAAGCCCGTCTGGTCAGAGCTTGGCAAGCTCCTGCCCCTATTCGAGAGCAGCAAAAAGCGCAGTTTATCTGCTCCTCAAATTGATCGTCTGACTCAGCTATACAAGACCGTATCCGGACATTTGGCTTACGCACAAACCTATTATCCGAATGATGAGATCGAATTGTATCTGAATCAACTCGTATCCCGTACCCATCATGTTCTTCATGCCGAGCAATGGAAAAGCTCTAATCGACTAGCTGATTTCTTCAAGCATCAGTTTGTTGGTTACGTCCTTGAGCGGCGATGGTTCATCGTGCTTGCAGCACTATTAGTATTCACAGGGGCACTGGGCGGTTTCTTGGCCGTACAAGCCGACCCTCTGAATTTATATGCCGTCATTCCCGCCGAAATGGCTAATAGCATTGACCCTGAACAAACCGGCAAAAACCATGAGAACCTGCAGCATGCCACGTTCTCTTCATCCATCATGACCAATAATATAAAAGTCGCTGTACTCGCCTTTGCCAGCGGTATTACCTTCGGAATTATGACTCTGTACATACTCGTCTATAACGGCATTCTGATTGGGGCTTTGACCGCGGTCTTCTGGCAAGCAGGCAAAAGCTACGTCTTCTGGGCCTATATCCTGCCTCACGGCATTATTGAACTGACCGCTATCTTTATTGCTGGAGGAGCCGGCCTGTATATGGGCTATCGCATGATTAATCCCGGAGCTTATACCAGAAAATATATGTTCTTACAATCGGTCAAGCAATCCGCTTTGCTTCTTATCGGAACGATCCCATTATTCGTCATAGCCGGAATCATTGAAGGCTACATCACGCCATCTGCACTCTCCCTGGAAGCGAAATACGGTGTCGCAGCGATTACACTGCTGGTCTTGGCGCTCTATATTGCGTACGGCACAATCAATCAACGCCCTATCGCCAAAGATCAGGCTGCTACAACACATCCTTCGATTTGAGGATTAAATAACGATTAACAGCCGTCCAAGCTAGTTCTCCAACTGGAACATCCACAACGTCAACGCCATCTGTCTCCATCGAAGCCGTATAATCCTGCCGATCCAGCACGAGCTTATGCGCCAGACTTTTGGCGTATGCATCCTGCCTGCTCTTCGTATCACGAATCGCCCATGCATGCAGCACTTCATCCCTTAAACCGAGCAATAATAGATGATGCTGCCTGCGTGCGCGCATCAGCAGCGGCCGGAGCCCGACCTCGAACATATAGTTATCCATATCCGAGAATAGAACGACTAAGCTGCGCTTTTTCTGAACCTTCATTAAATATTGCAAAGCAGTACTATAGCTTGCTTCCACGAAATCGCTCTTCAGATCGTAGACGCCTTCCGTCAATGCACCCAAATGTGCAAGCCCAAGGCCCGGTGGAACATAGACTTTAATTCGATTCGAGAAGGCAAGCAGGCCTACCTTATCCCCTTGCTTGAGCGCGACCGCTGCCAGCGACAGCGCAGCTTCAAGCGATGCATCGAGCTTTGTGCGGCCATCCAGCTCTACGCCCATCATTCTCCCGCAATCCACCATAATGATAACGGCCTTCCCCCGCTCCGGGCGATATACATTCGTCATTAAGGAGCCGGATCTCGCCGATGCTCTCCAGTTGACCATTCTTAGATCATCATCCGGCACATATTCCCGAATCGCATGAAACTCCGAGCCGCTTCGTTCTTTGCGAAAGATCCGTTTGCCTTCCAGCATTAGATGATTTTGTGAAGAGGCAAGAATGCCTCTCACCCCGGACAGGTCCGGATAGATTCGAATAGCCTGTTCCAGATGCACCTTAGACTGCTTCATCCATAGCCCCATTGTTCCTTGAAGCCGGACACGCAAATACCCGAATCGGTATTGTCCGCGCTCTCTGCCGCAGGTCGTATAACGAACCTCCGCCTTTTTTCCTTGCCAGACAGTGAACAAACGCCCTGAATGGGCTAAAAAGGATTGCGGCAGATCATCATAAATCTCCAGCTTCAAGGCTACTCCCCGCTTACTCTCTGCTGTTATAGTCACCTCGAACGGACTATTTATATCGCTCCTATCCGGCATATGCCGTGCGAACGTCATACCTTTCCGACGTGGAATAAGGGTTAGATCAAGCAGACTGATCCCGAATAATAGGACATTTATGAATAGAAGGACAACAGGACCGATGCCCGCTGCGAATCCCGCAGCAACGAATACAGCCCCCAATCCTGCAAGCCCCGCAAGCCTAGGTGTTGGTACAATCATGCGCCGCTCGAGAGCGTCAGCGAGGTACCGGAACCGACGCCAGCGTTTCTTGGATGAAGTGGTCACTGGTTTCCCCCTCCAATTCGGCTTGCGGCGTTAATAATAGCCGATGCCGCAGTGCCGGAACAGCTACCGTCTTAATATCATCTGGTGTAACGAAGCTGCGGCCATCCAGCAGTGCCCATGCCCGAGCAGCATTGAGTATCGCAATGCCTGCCCGCGGGCTTGCGCCAAGCAATAATCTTCTATCCTCACGGGTAGAACGGATTAGGGCTGCAATATATTCGACCAATGATTCTTCAACAACTACAAGCCTTAGCCCCGCACGAAGCTCCTTGAGGCGCTCCAGAGTCAATGCCGGTTGTACGCGCTGCTGTGACTCCGCATAGAATGGGACATGGCTCTTCAATATTTCGAGCTCTGATTCAAGCGTTGGGTAAGCTACTGTTAATTTGAATAGGAAACGATCCAACTGAGCCTCAGGCAGCGGATAGGTACCTTCATATTCCACTGGGTTTTGTGTAGCAATAACGAAGAATGGATCAGGCAAAGGATAGGTCTGTCCCTGAATGGTCACTTGCCGCTCCTCCATCGCCTCAAGCAATGCCGACTGAGTCTTGGGCGGTGTACGGTTTACTTCATCTGCCAAGAGCAGATTCGTAAATACAGGCCCTTGCACCGTCTGGAACTCTTTCATATTAAAAATTACACTGCCCGTTATATCACTTGGCATCATATCAGGGGTGAACTGAACACGACTGAAGCGGCCATCTGTTAATTCCGCTAGTGCACGAACCATCTTTGTTTTGCCAAGGCCGGGAACGCCCTCGAGTAGAACATGGCCCCCTGATAGAAATGCAGTTAACAGCAGCTTAATATTTTTGGGTTGCCCAATGACAATCTCGTTCATTTGCTGTATGAGCTGTTGCATGCTTGATTCACTCCTTCTCTAATTTCACAATAATAGGATCAGCTTTTCTGCTATCCTGTACGAACTGCTTCATGGTGTAGAACGAAGTGTGCTCGGCCTCCTGCCAGCTTTGCAGAAGCGCTGCAAGATCATTAATCTCTGCTTTGCTCCAGTGGAGCTTGGCTGCCGCAAGCACTTGCGAATCAGTGGCCTTCACAGGAACCCCCCATCTCTGCCGCATCAGATCTCTGATGTACCGAGATTGATGAACGAGTGCTTCACGTGCAAGCTTGCGCCGCTCATACCAGCCTGCGGCAGCGAGCAATGTCTCATCTCCACGCCGGACCGTCCATGAGCGCGGCGTATAGGCCGGGCCGAATCGAACGGCTTTCAACCATAGCCATAGAAGCGCTCCAATAATCAGCTGAATCAAAGCAGCCAGCAGCCAGGCAGGATACACGGACCATAGCCCTGCTTTATCTTGAATGCCATGATGGTATTCATCGAACCATACCACATGATCATCAATCCCTAAGTATTTCATTAGCAGTTCAAACTGTTCATGCTGCAAAATCTGGTCGTTCCTTGCCCATTCCGGCACTAGCATAACGGTCATGCTGCCCTCACCATAGTAAATGCGCCCCGCCAGCATGCCTTGACTATCCTCCAATAGAGGCTCTATCTCTTCTCTGAATTCTATCCTATATTCGGAAGCTATCGTTGCTGTCAGCCAGTCAGACGAATCATGCCAAGACGTAATCGGAACTGGGGAAGGCTCAGCAAGAGCATCTACTAGCGTAAAGTCCTCCCATTGCCAAGGATTCTGATCCAGAAGCAGCACATCATTGCCGGCAGCCATCCAATCTGTAATTTGCTCCAGCTCATCCTCCTTCAATTCTTGGGGCTCAATAATAATGAGCTTATGCTGGCCAGACTTAGGCAGAAAGCGCCATTCCTTCTTCCAGCCCTTCACAGGAGCTCCTTTTTCCTTCAATAAATCATAGAGCCCCTTCACTCCATTAGGACTTGCAGAGCTTGATACGTAGGGCGGATAAGTGACGGTATCAGGCTTGACGAGCAGAAGCCCTACGAGAATGAATGCGATAAGACTAACTGCAATCCCTATCCGCTGCCCGTTTCGTTTAAGCATCGTCTCTCTCCTCCTGCCAATGAAGCGAAGCTAATTGCACGAGGTGTTCATACTTCCTCTCGCCAGCCGTTCCTTTGCCATAATGGACTTCTTCGAATAGCTTGGCAGCCTCCATGAATGTATCGACAGCTTGCGGCCGCCGATCATACAGCTCCTCAGCGTATTCGAAATTCGTTTTCCACTTCGCCGCTCTTATCCAGCCCTGTTCATCCATCATGAGCAGCATGGCTAAGAACAGCATTCTAATCGCTTCTTCATAATTGCCTTGCTCCGCATGCTTCTCAGCTTCTTGACGAAGCATGCGTGAGGTCTGCTCCCATTCCTCCTGGCTGCGAAAATACCCCGTATGCCTGCTCCGCCGCTGGATAATTATATTTCTAGCCAGCCATACAACAGCTGCCGCCAGCAGTAGGAACACAATAATCACTAAGAGATAAGCGAGCAGCTTAGGCGCACCTGAAGGAACGTTAACATCGGGAAAAAGCTCCAATAGCTTCTTCCAACCGCTCTCCAGCCATTCCAGAATGATATTATTTTCTTTGGGCTTCATGTAGGCGGTATATTCATCACGGCTCAATATATCCCTAAGCTTTTCTTTGTCCGCATAATTAACCCGCTCATTCATCTGTCGCACTCATTTCTTTCGACAGCCTTATCTCGCCGCCATTCCAATTCGACACAGCTTGCTTCGATTGATCGGCCTCATTCGCAAGTATGAGCGCATGCTCAATATCTGCTCCTTCATTACGGCCCTTAATATCGAAATAGACGAGTCCGTAGGCTATGAGGGGGATCGGCGCAACAAGCAGTACAAGCAATACGCTGAGGAGTTGTCCAATTATTGATAATTTGAACACAAAGATAGACAGCCCGTAGCCACCTATTAAGAAGAGCAGGACGATGAGCCCCGCAATCATATTAATTGCAAATATGCGCCAATAATTTCCTTTAGTTAGCCTCCAGCTGCGTAGCAGGGGCTGATCGCCATTCTCCAATGCCAATATTGGCAAATAAAACCCAAAACGAATGATGAAATAGCTATAGCCTGCCATTGATGCTACTGCAAACAGAATATAAGCAATGACCATAATAACTCCTGCCGCAATGGCTCCTCCATCCGAGCTCATACCCAGCCCTGCCAATCCCATGCCTAACAAGGCCACTATAGCAAAAGCAATCATTATGACAACCGTACCTACGATAGAAAGAGCAATATAAGCAGCCACCTGGATAAGCCCAAATAAAACGCTGTTGCCCACCATTCTCCAGTACGGAGTGAAAGAACGCTTCATTAATTCTCCCAGCCGCATTGCTCTGCCTTCAGCTGCTGCATGAACAAGATGCAGATGGGAAGAGATTGCTGCCGGCATGATGGCAATCATATAGAGAGGAACAAATAATAGCGAGAATAAAAAGTAAATCACATATAGTTCACTGCTGGGCTCCGAGAAGCTCTCTAATGATTCTATTGCTGCTACCCCGTACTCTGGGAGAAGGGAGGCACCGCTTATCTCAAACAAAAGCAAGTTCTGCACTAAATAGATCGGCCCGAAGAAAATGAGCATGATTAAATAAGCCGTTATAAAATGCTTGCGATATAGCTGAAAGCTCCGGTCCAATATCGCCCCTATCCCGACCGGCTTCGTGAACAACTCCATTAAGACTTCCTCCTACCTGTCATCAAAAAAACTATGTATTATCATTCTAATTCCACAATAATCCTTATATTCCTGTTGATCTAACAAAAATCGACATTTACCAACTTCGTCCCTTCATTTCTATATCCGCACAAAGCCCGGCTGCCATCCTTGGAGGAGGGCGCCGGGCTCATATTCTGTGCCAGAGTGGCGCAGTCTAATTCAATTCTATTACTTAAAGGCAACCGACCCGATAATTTTATCCGTTTCAGCCTTCGACTCTTCATTCTCGTAAGTGGTAATCAAGTTAAAGGCATAGCCTTCGATAATTCTGCTGTAATAGTTTTGTGTAACAACCATTGCGCCAGTATCAATCGAAACTTCCATGACATGGAACTCTTTGCCGCCTACTGTCACTGTTGTAATCTCTTTGAACACATAAGGAAGCTGGCTTTCTACCATTAGCTTCTTGGAAGCTTCCAAATAGTCCTTGCCTGTCGAAATGCCTTGCAGCTTGCTTACTTTTTCTGCAACCGACATAATGCTAGGACCTACTTGCTCTCCGCCTAATGGATATTTGGATGCCATAAGCAGGTTAAGTGTTTTTACCGATGCCAGATCCAGCTTCTTCTTCTTGGAAGCATCATCACCCGCGATTAATTCTTGACCCGCCTGAGCAAGCTCTTTCATCTCTTCTTCATTCTTGAACTCCCACTCCGCCGGGAAGTTTAAGGATACACCAAAATAATCATTCGTATAAGTACCGTTTGCAGTCGTACCCACATCGATTGTTTTTGCTTTGCTACCGCCACATGCTGTTGCCAGCACTAGAATTAACAGCATAACCATTGAACCCATAATAAGCTTTTTTGTTGACATCGTTACCCTCCTGGTATGTTAAGTCGCTATTTCACACCATAAAATTGTAACATAAATAGCGATTATTCCCACCTATATAAATCTATAGGTAGCTGATTACAAGTAGGATAGCCGATTCGCTATCGTGACCGCTTCTGTACTGGATTGAACGCCGAATTTATCAAAAATAATTTTCTTATGATGATTGACCGTACATTCTTTTATTTTCAGCTTTAGTGCAATAGATTTCACCGTTTGGCCCTGAGAGATAAGCTTGAGCACATTTAATTGCCTTTCCGTCAGTTGCACCGGGCACTGCTCCTGCGCTTGGGCGGCAAGCTGCTCCTGGTAGCTGGTCAGCATAGCCGCTGGAATCAGCTTGGCAATGGCGATCAGCTCGCTTTTCATATCCTCATCAATAGTGGACACATCCAAATAACCCACATTGTCCGAATTGATCGTCAGTGGGGTAGAAAAACAATGCCAGCTTTTAAATAAAGGACTTTCATGCTGCTCCGGCGGCAAATAGACCGGACCATTATGAGCTATTGCTTCCGAAATAGCATTAACCCCGCAGCTTTTCTCGGTAAAATACATTCCGAGCCGTATCGGGGAGCTTCTAACTGTGCTCTCCAGATCTTTGCTATAGTCCATGGCTAGCAAAACTCCTTGTGCATCCGTTAGCAAAAACAGGTAAGTTCCTGATAGATGCTCCTTAATCGTTGAGATACAATGCTGAAATACAGCAATCAACGGTTGATTATGGCTGCAAATCCTCTCAAATTGAGCCTTGGATGTGAATAAAGCCATGGATTCCCCTTTGCCGCCGCCTTTCCATTGCTGGCGTAAAGCATCTATCATTCCGGGCATTATACAAGTTCCTCCTTGTTGCCTAATCGCCTCTGACAACTTTCTTTACTCTTTATCGGGTTTCCATTTGTAAAATTGAATAATATTACCCAACCAATTGCCACAATAAACGACATTCTCCAACAGTATTGGAACGTTGAGTATGCTTATGAAATAAAACAATCGGGAAGCTTCTCCATAGAGAAGCTTCCCGATTGTTTTATAACTGCCCTGCTGCTGACGCGAAACGTGCTGTAATATCTCTAGGCCTTGTAATGGCGCCCCCCACTACAACCGATGCCGCACCTAGCTCCATACAGCGCCTGAGCATCTCAGGGGTCATGACATTCCCCTCCGCGATAACAGGAATGTCTACTGCCTTCAACACCTGCTGTAAAAATTCAAAATCTTGATCATACAGTTTATGGCCTGCCGTATATGGCGTATAGCCATAAAGTGTCGTCGATACACAATCAAAGCCTAATTGCTGGGCTGTGATGGCTTCTTCCACCGTTGAAATATCAGCCATTAGTTGGATAGAGGGTGCCTTTGTCCTGCAATAGTGGACAAGCCCCTCCAATGTTTCCCCATTCGGGCGATTCCGCTTGGTGCTATCCAAGGCAATCATCTCGCAGCCACTCTCCAGCAGCTCGTCTATTTCCGTCTTTGTTGCCGTAATAAAGACCTCACTATCCGCATAGTCGCGTTTGACGATACCAATTACAGGCAAGGAAACCTCTCTTTTTATTGCAATAATATCTTCTCTGGAATTCGCCCTTATGCCTGCCGCTCCGCCTTCACTGGCCGCTAAAGCCAGCTTCGACATGATGAAGGAGCTATGCAGCGGTTCATCTTGAAGCGCTTGGCAGGACACTACCAATCTGCCATAGATTTGTTCAATCATAGTTGCTTATCTCCTCCACTATTTGGTATGAAGGGCAGTTGCAGCTACAATCTCATCATTCAATACTGCCAGAGCAGCATGATCCGATGGCTTAACAGGCAATAACGGCAGCCTTGGCTCGCCAGTCTCAATTCCGCGAAGGCTTAGAATATATTTGCATGCACCGTACAGAGACGGAAAGCCGAGCAGTTTTTTGATAATCCGATTAATAGTAATCTGCAGCGTCTGTGCTTCTTCAAGCTTCGCATCCTTATACAGCTGGTTCAAGACACAGAACAGCTCCGGCATCACACCGTAGGTTCCGCCAATGCCCCCGTCTGCCCCCATAATCCTGCCCGCTAGAAACTGCTCATCCGGTCCATTGAATACAAGGAAGTTGTCTCCCCCTGCTTCTTTGAATTGTTGAAGCTCATACGTGCTCTCTCCTGACATTTTCACACCAATAACCTTCTCCTGCTGTGCCAGCTTGGCAAGGAGCTTGCTGGATAGATTAAATCCGGTTGTCTGAGGAATATTATAAATAATGAAAGGAAGATTCGTGCTATCGATCATATGCTGCCAATGGTTCTCTACAGCCTGCTCCGATAGACGATAGTAGATTGCAGGAACTGCGGATATGACATCCGCTCCGTATTGCTCGGCATGCTTAGCCAGCTCTACACTTTCGCGTGTAGAATTCGCCCCTACGTGAACCATAATGACTAATTCGCCCTTTACCTCCTGCATGACGGCTTCAAGCACCTGCTTGCGTTCCTCCTCCGTTTGCAGAATCCCTTCGCCTGAGCTGCCGCCTACATACAAGCCTTTGATTCCTGTAGAAGCATAATACCGCGCCAGCTTCCGAACGCGATCCGAATTGACCTGGCCTGCCTCATCATAGACCGAATACATAGCTACATATATACCTGCAAATTTAGAGATTATATTCTGATTCATTATTCGCATTGCTCCATTCTTCTTCATAATAGGGATAGACTGCACCATATATAGCAGCCTTATTGCCTAATTCGGCCATTTTCAATTGCGTCTTGGAGAAGTTATCAGGCAAGTAAGCATGCATATGCTTGTTGATCTTGGCTAATAGAAATTCCTTCTGCTCGGATACTCCTCCACCAATTACGATCATGGACGGGTCTACCATGCAAATGATCCCCGCCAAGCCTCGGGCGATTTCCTCTGTCCACTGATCAATAATGCGCTCGCTGATCCGATCACCCAGCTCCGCCCTCTGGAACAGCTCATGACCTGAGCCAGAGAACTCTTCCAGCTCCTGCGATGCTGTATGCAGTAGGGCGGTCATAGAAGCTCTCTGCTCATAGGTGGTACCCGAATGCTTGTCGAACAAGGAATGCCCAATCTCCCCTGCTCTATAATGCTGTCCTACCACAAGCTGCCCCTTGCAAAATAAAGCTCCGCCGATACCCGTCCCGAGCGTGATGCAGAAAAAATGATCACAGCGGCGAGCAGCTCCCATCCAGCGTTCTCCCAAGGCGGCAGCATTCACATCATTGGCAATATGGACAGGCAAGCTGAATTGCCGCTCAAGCATCTGCTTCAGATTGGTTCCCATATACCCTGGAATCGTCGGACCCGCATATAGAATCTCACCGCTATCCGAATTCACTACCCCAGCCGTACTGATGCCAATGCCTTGCATGGTGTCATAGCTTCCGAGCAGCTTATTGACGATAGCCATTACTTCCTCAGCAATGCCATTATCGGCTTGTCCCTTCGGCGTCTTGGCAGAAGCATGGAAGACCATTGCTGCCGACTGATCCAATACCGCATATTTGATCTCGGTACCGCCAATATCTATTCCAATGAAATGCTTCATTCCTCGTCCCCGCAATTCTTGAATCCTCCCTAATGCAAGATGCCATTAAGGAGGACGGAATAAACTTCTTTCTATTAGTCTGAATATTCAGACTTTAATAAGACCTTGTAGACGATTTTCTCGACCCTTTGCTCCTCCTGCTCATGCGCACCTACTAAATGCGTATCTTCAGGAAAACAGATGAGAAAGTAACCAGGCTCCAAATATCCTTTGAATGAAAGGTCAGATGCTACATCTCCGAAGTAGATGTCATTGTCCTTATCATACGCTGTCTGATTAGCCAGCAGCCCTGCATGGCTGACCTCCACATATTCCCGTCCTGACAGTACAATATGAATATCAATATATCGTTTGTGAGCTTCATATCGTTTATCTTGCTTCGGGATTGTGGTGAAGGCTATACGATTCTTCTTAAAATCATCATTTGCCGCTGTCTCTTCTTCAAGCAGCCTCGTTCTGATATCTTCCATACAGCTCATCAGCCTGCTATTCGGAAAGGCATAGAGCTCTATATTGGACAGCTTGTCATAAATCATGATACAAGTGCCTCTCTTGACGTAATCTCAGACACACTGACCTTGCGGTCTTCATCAATGGATAAAGTAAGGGCATCCGCAGTTGCGATCGCAGCTCTGGCAGCTGTCCCATCCAGCAATGGCTTGAACTCCTCTTCAACCTCTGACCCCTGCATAATACTGTGGAAATAAGCCATTTCTTTTGCCATAATGCCATTCAGCCACATTGGCGGATTCCGATCCGGCTTGCCATACATAATCGCTCCGTCCATTTCCATGCCCTGATAGATGCGGGTACGATCATCATCCTCTTCCTTGCTTTGATGAAGCAGGAACTGCTCATCGCCCTCTGGCGTCCGAAGCACAACCTTCACATCATGCATATCAATTAAGATGGCACCCTCGCTGCCCTGAATTTTGACAAAGTGGTCACTCCATCTAAAAGCTGAACCATATTGAAGAGTAGCAAAGCGATTATTGCCGAATTCCAGCGAAATGAACAGCATATCATCCTCATCGCCGTATTGCTCGCCTTGATGGGCTACATTGCCGCCGATCATACTGACACGCTCAGCAGGCCCCATTAAGAATTGAATGAAATCAAGCTCGTGGATATGATGATAGAGATGGCCGCCGGATATTTCTTTTTTCTTCTTCCAGCTTACTTCCTCCTGCGGTTGCTCCCAGCCGTTGCGCTCTGCGTGGCAGAATAAGATATCTCCTATCCTTCCTTCATTAATAAGCTTCTTGGCGGTACGAACGCCGTTCATGAAGTTCATGACATGGCCAGCCATGAAGACAAGCCCTTTTTCCTTAGTTGTTCTGATCATTTCATTACAGTCCTCATAGGATAGCGCAATCGGCTTCTCGCAGAATACATGCTTGCCATGAAGAGCCGCACACAGTACCGGATGCTTATGATAGCCATTAGGTGAAGCTACGATAACCGCATCTATATCTGGTCTGCTGCATAGCGCTTCTATGCTTTCTTCCATGTCGCAATTCAACTCTTCTGCTACCGGCCCTGCATTCTCGGGATCATATACCGCTGCAATTCTCGCTCCCTCCAAGGAGTGGAGCAGTCTGCTTAGCCCCGCTCCGAAATAACCTGTTCCAACCACGCCATAATTAACTGTTTTCATCCGTAAATCTCCTTCCAAGTTATCAAGTTATTTAACAGATCCATCTGCCAAGCCGCCAGCAATTTTTTTCTGAATGAGCATGAAGAACACAATAGAAGGGACGATGACGATTGTAGAAGCTGCCATCATTTCTCC
Organism: Paenibacillus sp. J22P59; assembly: GCF_059383895.1. Classification (NCBI taxonomy): domain Bacteria; kingdom Bacillati; phylum Bacillota; class Bacilli; order Caryophanales; family Paenibacillaceae; genus Paenibacillus; species Paenibacillus sp. J22P59. Next base: position 298,023 of record NZ_JBXENX010000006.1, on the reverse strand, counting down.
CCAATCGAGTATTTCGGAGCCATTCAAGGAATATAAAGCGACTGAAATCGGCATTTTCTTCGAGCTGTTGATTAACAGCAGGGCGAATAAGAACTCGTTCCATGTATTAATGAACGTATAGATGGCTGTTGCAACAATACCAGGTGATACAATCGGCAGTACAACTTGCAGAAACACTCTTATTTTTCCCGCGCCGTCTACGGTTGCCGCCTCCTCGATCTCCAGAGGAACCGTCTGGAAGAAGCCAGTCAGCATCCAGATCGCATAAGGAATGGAGAAGGATAGGTAAGTAATAACAAGTCCTGTCCAAGTGTTCACCAATCCCAATTTCACGATAATAATCGTGTACGGAACGGCAAGCAGAATAGGCGGGAACATATACGTTGTAATTAAGAGCTTCGTCATCTTCTTGCCGGCTCTAGGGAAGAACCGAATAATTCCGTAGGCGGCCAAGGCAGACACCACGATCGTAATCAGCGTTGCCGATAAAGAAACGACCAGACTGTTCTTAATGTTGTCCAAGAAATTCAGATTGTTCAGAACCCTGTCGTAATAATCGAACGTGAAATTCTTGGGCAAGAACGACAGCGGGTAGCTTGCCATCTCGCCGGGCGACTTGAACGATGATAGAACAATCCAGATTAGAGGAAAGACAGCAATTATAGACGCTATAGTAAGAAAGACATACAAGAGAGCAACACCAATTCCACTTCTACCTACAGTTCTCATTAGCGATCCTCCCTCTCCCATTTGTTGAGCAGTCTAAAGTAAAGCAGGCAAATCGTAAGCAAGAATAATAGCAAGATAACCGTTATTGCTGAGGCTACGCCCAACTGCTTCATGCCCCAGCCTGCTTTATATGCAAAAATAGGTAATGTCGTCGTCAGATCGGACGGCCCTCCGCCCGTAATAAGGTAGAGAAGGTCAAAGTTATTGAATATCCATATCGTTCGAAGAACAAGCAGCAATCCGAGAACGCCGCGAATGTGACGAACTGTAATCGCCCAGAAGGATTGCCAAGGTGTAGCGCCATCCATAACCGCTGCTTCATACTGCTCCATCGGGATCGTCTTGAGTGCCGATAGAATGTTCACCATGAATAACGGGGCACCAAACCAAATGTTAATGAAGACTACCGTCCCGAATACAAAGCTGGGGTCCGTAAAGAAATTAAGATTATGGTCTGTAATTCCGAGCTTAGTCAGTAGATTAGGTACGAATCCATACACATCGTTAAAAATCCATTTCCATGAAAAGGCGATTACAATCGCCGGGAATGCCCAAGGAATAATAAGCAATGTTCTGAAAAAACCAGAAAACTTCGGTATTTTATTCAGCGCAAGCGCTGTAGCAAACCCTACTAATAATTGTCCACCAATTGAGAAGACGGTCCATTTAATCGAGTTAAGGAAAGCAATATAAAAGTCCTTGTTGGTTAAGACAAACTTAAAGTTATCGAGCCATACCCAATCAATTCGCGCTTTGATCAAATGCTTGGAGGTAAAGCTGAAATAAACACTGGAGAAAATAGGGTAGATCAACAAAAGCACGACGATCAACACGGCCGGAAGAACAAATAACAAGCCTGTTTTATTAATTCTCTTTGACTTTGCAATGATGGCCTTCATCAGGTTCACTCCGCTTCTAAAGGTGAATTACGGACAGTCTCCTTTCCTACGGTGGAAAATGAGGGAAGGGGGACGAGCCCCCTCCTCTTATCTAACTAATTGACGATTATCCGGCTAATTCAAATAGATCATTCAATTTCTTCTCTGCTGCCTTCGCCGCAGCTTCAACCGATTCATTCTTCAGAACAATATTCTGGAACATTTCTTCAACCACGCTCTGGCTCGTAATAATGCCCGATTGAATGGTTGGTTCATATTCCATGCCGATTGCCGTGCCTTTGTCTACCGCACTGCTGATGACTTTAACGGCATCGCTGAACTTTTGAATCGTCGGATTATCCAAGAACTGCGGGTCCTCGGCAATATCCTTCAAGGCTGGCAGCATGCCTGCTGGGACTGAGTGCAGGAACTTAATATACTTCTCTTTTTCGTACAAGCTCTCTACGAATGCTTTTGCAATTTCAGGGTGCTTGCTGTTCTTCCATACCACAACTGGAATATTGGATGTCTCAATTCCCCGGTCTGGGTCGTTCGCATTTACTTTCGGAATAGGAGCGGCGCCAATCTGATCCAATAGCTGAGGTGAGTTCGTTTCTACCCCGCCAATGTGGAAGCCGCTGTTGAAGTCAAATGCCGTTTTGCCCTGATAGAACAAGGTTGCCTGATCCAGCGTCTTGAAGTTCATCGAGCCTGATGGGGATACGGCTTTATACATATTCACCCAATAATTAATGCCGTCAATAGCGGCTTGGCTCGTGAGATTGGCTTTGCCATCCTTCGTGATTAGCGTCTCGCCTGCTGAACGAACATAGAAATTCAAGAAGCGTGTCGCTTGCATATCGCCAAGTCCCATTGGAACCGACAAGCCGTATACTTGCTCCGGCTGATTGACTGCCTTGGCTGCTGTCATAAGCTCATCCCATGTCTTAGGAACCTGCAATCCCGCTTTCTCAAGCAGATCCTTGCGGTACCACATAACCTGCGCATGAGAGTAGAGCGGCATGGAATAGTTATTGCCATCTACCGTTCCCTCTTTTAACGGAGCTTCGTAGAAGCGATCTCTTCCGATCTTGTCGATGACATCATTAATTGGAATAATCGCATCCACATCCAGCATCTCTACCACGTGATTCGGCAATGCTGTACTTACATCTGGAACTTGTCCCGACTGTAAGCCTGTTGTCCATTTTGTATAAAATTCAGACCAAGCAAAGGTCTCGATTGTGATCTTTACACCAGGATGCTCTTCCATAAAGGCATCAGCTGCCTCTTTCATATACTCATTCCTTGCGCCCTGGGTAAAAGAGTGCCACAATACGATTTCTCCCTTTAGCTCTTGATCGGACTGGGCTTCATTATTATTGGTTGGGGCCGGTGCTTCTCCATTTCCTTTACCACATGCCGTTGTAATGACCATCATTAATGCAAGCATTAGAAATAGTGATTTTGTTTTCATATACGCTGACCTCTCTTCGATTCATTAGTATAAATCAAGCAAGTTTTAAAAAAGAACGTCACCGAAAAATCCTACTTTTAGGAATTAAGAAACCGTGCTGCGCCGTCTTATTTACCGCCTCCTTATAGATTTAATCCCCTTTATTACTTGCTTCCAGCAAATTAAAGCGCTTTCTTATTACTAATCATAACAAGAACTGCTGAGCTCATGAATATAGCAATCCATTCATTACTAGCATAATTCAATCATCTTTATAGGAAATATTTTCTAGTCCTTGGCAAGCTTGCGATACGCGTAGGGGGTCACTCTAAAATGCTTCTTGAACACTCTGGAGAAATAATTAGGGTCCTCAATACCAACCGAATACGCAATATCCGAAATCCGTTCATTGGTTTCTAATATTTTTTTGGCAGCTACAGCCATCTTCAGCTCAATCAAGAACTCGCTTGGCGATTTGCCTGTATGCTGCCTGAATAATCGCCTGAAGGTTGTCGAGCTGATATTGACCATCTTGCTCATTTCCTCCATATTCATGTTCGTATGATAGTTGTTCACCATGTAATCCAGCACAATCTGAATTCGTTTATCATTCATATTGTCTGCTTTCATGCTTCTAGGCTTATTCGTTCGATCCGCAAAGGACTCGGAGGAATTAATCAAGTAGCCTAGTATCAGCTCTAGATAACCTCGCAGCATAAGCGTCTTTCCTATTCCTGAAGAATCCTTCTCCCGAATGATACAATCGAAAAAATGCTTAATCTGCTCATCCTCGCATCTGATCTTCGTATCATAGCCCATTATTCTGGACCACATATCGTTGTCATGCGAAGGGAAAGCCGCTGTGAACCGAATGCTTATGAAGGTGAAATCACCTTTGAGCGCCTCACAAAAGAGCATGCTTCCCTGCGGGATATAGATAATATCGTTCTCCTCCAGATGATACGTCGTCTCATCAATAATGAACTTCGCACTGCCCTTCTTGATGAATCGAATCATCGAATAAGGAATCATGGATTCATAATAATTCCAGTTTTTAGGAAAATGATACTTCTCCGCATACAAAAAATGTAATCTTAGCATCTCTAACAAACTATTGACTGCCAAATTCATCCCCCCGATATATTTAGCATCATTTATTCTAAGCCTAGTTAATAACTGTTAGATTACAATAAAGCAGATCATTTATGCAAAGAGCAATTTTAGTTAACCTGAATATAGAAAAACTGGAGCAGAGTTGCGTCGAATGAAGATGGCTTTGTTCGAGGATAGACGATACATACAGAAGTTAAGAAAAATGAGCAAACCCAGTTGGATTCGCTCATTCGTACATTTCATTAAGTTATTGTTGACATTTACACTAGTGTCATACTTTAAAGTTTGCTGTGAGGATACAAATTCAACCATTCTAAGGAGGAAACAACATGAATCGAATATCAATACCAATCGGTTAGCGCTTGGCCAGATTATAAAAGCAAGCAAAGAATTGGATATTCCAGCAGAGTGGCTGGCTCCAAGCAAAGCTTTATTAGATGGGATGGCTAATGAGGGTTACGGCGATGATGATCCTGCACGCGCATTCGAGGTCATCAGTCCAGTGCGGCGGAATAAACGTTCATAATCGAGCATAACAATCAACGATTTTTCGAGAAAGAAAATCCATAAGCGCGGCCAGATAATCCAGCCTAAAATTTTCATGAGAAGGTGAAGAGAATGAATACGAATAACAATAATTCTGTAGAAGATATTAAGCCGCTGCATGCCGGGTGGAGGGAATGGCTCGGCTTGGCCGTGCTTGCACTGCCAACCCTTCTGCTGGCTCTGGATATAAGCGTCTTATATATGGCTATTCCGCATATAAGCGCAGATTTGCAGCCTAGCAGCACTCAAATGTTATGGATAATGGATATATACGGATTTATGATTGCTGGCCTGCTCATTTCAATGGGAACGTTAGGTGATCGAATTGGCCGCAGAAAACTGCTGTTGATAGGCGCCAGCGCATTTGGTATCGCTTCAGTTCTTGCAGCCTTCTCCACCAGTGCAGAGATGCTGATTGCCACCCGTGCATTGCTTGGTATTACAGGGGCTACTCTTATGCCATCCACGTTATCCCTGATTAGTAATATGTTCCATGATCCTCAGCAGCGTGGCTTCGCCTTTGGCATATGGATGACCTGTTTCACAGTCGGGACCGTCATCGGTCCAGTGGTTGGCGGATTATTGCTTGAATACTTCTGGTGGGGCTCTGTATTCATGCTCGGTGTTCCTGTCATGCTGCTTCTCCTTGTGCTTGGGCCATTGCTGCTGCCAGAATATCGAGGCACCCATAAGGAACGAATGGATATCGCCAGTGTGATCCTATCTCTTGCCGCAGTTATATTTACCATCTACGGCATTAAGCAGCTCGCCGAAAGAGGCTGGGCACCACTGCCTGCAATGGCTATTGCAATCGGCCTGTTTCTCGGCATTCTATTTATCCGAAGACAGCGACGCATCCCCAAACCTCTGCTCGACCTCAAGCTATTTGAAAACCGGTCATTCAGCGCTGCTTTGGGAATTATGTTCATGGGCTTTTTGACAGTAGGAGGAATCTATCCATTCTTCACACAGTTCTTGCAGCTTATTGAAGGATTGTCCCCATTAAAAGCTGGACTGTGGATGTTGCCAACAGCCGCAGGGACTGTAATCGGCTCTACATTAGCTCCTATTATTGCAAGACGGGTCTCCCCGGGATATATTGTCGGAGCGGGGCTGATGATTGCATTTGCAGGACTTCTGTTAATTAGCCAAGTGGATACCTCTGGATTGTATCCTCTGGTAGGCGGAGTCAGCCTTATTTTTCTAGGATTTGCTCCCATGATGGTATTAGGAACGGACATCATTATCAGTTCTGCCCATCCCGAGAAAGCAGGGTCAGCTTCGGCAATATCAGAAACCAGCACGGAGCTTGGTATTGCAGCAGGTGTTGCTGTCCTCGGCAGCTTAGGTACGGTCGTTTATCGCAGGCAAATGGATGATGCGATTACTAGCCGTGTACCCCCTGAGGTTGCCGAAACGGTACGCGATAATCTAGCCAGCGCAAAGGCGGCAATGGAAGAGCAAGCTCCTGCAATGAATTCAAGCCTGCTCGAAATGGCCCAAAGTTCGTTTGTTCAAGGTCTTGGCATCGTCGCCATCGTTAGCGCCTTTATCGTACTTGCACTCGCTTTTCTTGCTATAATGTTGCTGCGGCATGTGCGCCCAAGCGGTGAAACAAATAGCACGGCAGCTGACTCTTCATAAGAATAATGCTGACTTCAAGCAGCAAGGACAAACTTGGAAGCAATTGCAACAATAGTAGGAAAACGATTGGTACTGACTGTGCTTCTTTTCTCCTGACGCTTAGGGCGATTCTCGCATTCGCTTTGAGAAGAAGATGCAGTCGTACCGCCCTGATGTTGCTAGAACAATGGCCTGCTTACTCATGTCTCAGCTTTAATTACTCCGCGCAACAGGAATTCTACTAGAGTAGGCAGGATTATCCATCCTCCCCATCTGAGTCTCGTTGCGCTTTCATTTGATTGATCTGCTGTTCCAACCGTCTTTGTACAACGGTCAATGTATTCACTTTCTTATTAATCTCCTCGAATTTTTCTTCGTACACTTCCAGCATCTCTGCACAAAATTCGTCCATATCAGCATATTCATCCTTGCAGTCCAATACTTGCGCGATCTCATCAGCGGTTAGACCTAAGCTAAGATAGGTTTGGATCGTTTTGATACGATCAATGGCAGACTCATCAAACTCGCGGTAATCATTATCAAGGCGAGCAGCGGTTATCAAATTCTTCTTCTCATAATGTCTGATGGATCGAGGGCTGACACCCGTTGTTTTAGACAATTGACTTATTCTCAATGCAAATGCCTCCTTTAAAAGGGATTCACTATAATTAAAGAGAGATCTTCTACCATGATACCGTGGACTCTATTGTAAATTTTAGGGTGATTTTTGTAAAATTAAAGAATATGAATGAAGGTTCGAATAACTTGAACAAATAGTCGGTAAATAAAGAAAGAGACGTATGGGATACGTCTCAAACATAAAGCTATTCAATCTGTTTGATTACCATTGGAACATTCTAGCGAAATCAAAACCTTCGTACTTTTCATTTTTTCGGCCATTATCATATTTGGTGAACACAGCATAATCTCCAAGTCTAGTAGATGCTGTTGAATTAAGATGAAATTCCGTTAATGTGGTTAATGCCTCTTTATTAGGATTCGTGTCATCTCTAGCCATAATCATAAAAGTTACGTAATAATATTTAACCTTTTCTTTCTTCGTGAGTGTAAAAAAGATTTCTTCATCAAATGAATCTATAGAAATTTCTCTTGTATAAGGATCTAAGTCGATTACATCAAGATTCAAAACTTTGTAATTTAAAAATCTAGCCATCCCTGAAATTTCAGAAGAAACACTAATATCAATTATCCAATAATGATCCTTGGGAAGAGCAGGATAAGTACCTCTAATGACAGGATTGCCCTCCTCCTTTAAAAACGTAATATTATTAGCCAGCTTCAATAAAAACTCTTTGGATTTCTCATAGGTCATTCTGCCGGACTTATCTAGGTCAGTCACTGTGTTGACGGAAATCCCGTCATACAAGACGGTCTCTCCCTCTTCTACAATTGACACTGTACTAGAAGCTGCGTCCCAGGACACACTCGCCCACAAAGCTTCTGATACATAACGAACTGGCACATAGATTCTATCGTCCTTCATAATTGCTGCTGTGTCCATTTGCTTAGTGGCACCATTCAGGAGATACTCTGTTTGCCCAATAGTGAGCGTAAGATTGGCATTTCCCAATACGAACGTTGCCGTCTCCGTTGCCTTGTTCCACGTTGTTGATGCGCCCAGCGCATCTGCTATAAATCTAGAGGGTACCAATATCCTCCCATTGGAATCCATGAAGGGCTGCGCATCTGGAAACACCAATTCCTGACCGTTCACGAACACGTGAAGCTGCCTTTCCTCTGCGGACACATAGGTTGATGACAGGGTTGATAAAGTAAATATAGTTATTAGTATCAGTGCAATTCTTCTCATTATGTAATATCCTCCAATTAAGTATATTAATTACTGTAGCAATTTAAATATTCGAGCAAATAAGCAGTCAATGCCGCAGTATGGACAGTATTCTTTTCAAAAAACTAAATGAGCCCCTCATAAAGCTCAAGTAAAGATACAGCTCGAACTCAGCAGCATCCAGATCGTGATTAACGTAATGCGTCCACATCGAGCCAGCATGACAGGTATTTGCTCCTCTTTTCATCATTACAATAATCATTACTGCTAATGCCATTACTCATACATAATATATTACTTATAATAACAATAGTTAACAATAAGAAAAATAACCACCCTCTTGTAGAATTACAAGAAGACGGTTATATCGAGATTGTATAATTTATTCCCAATAGGGAGTCCCTTCAAAGAGAAACGATTCCTTCGATGCAAAACGCTTGAACTCTCGACTTGCGAGCTTATCAAGATGGGTAGGCAGCCAATCCAAGACATCAGGAAGCCCAAGCCAGAAATGGATCGTCCCGAGTTGTCCAGCAACAAAAAAGGCTTCCAGCAGTTCTACATAATTAAGGGGTAACGGAAACTGCTTGGCGTATGCTTCAAGCAAGGGTCCTCTAAGTGCAGGGTGTATATAGGAAAAAGTCCATCCGAGATCCGATAAATAATAACCTTCACTGCATGCACCAAAATCAATAGGCCTTACCTCATCGTTATAAAATAAAAAATTGGGTGGAATGATATCCGCATGAATCATGCCCCACCGATCAGGTTTTTTTTCTAGAGAATCTATCCTCGTAAGCATCTGCCTGCCAGCGGCAATAAGTACTTCTGTACTGCTTTGTTTCAGAGTGCCATTCTCCGCAAGCTCAGTGAACCGCTCCAGTGTCTTCACAATCTCCGTTCCATCCCAGCGGGGACGCGAGAAGCTTTCCGGCATCGCCCACTTGGATGAATGTCTATGCAATTGCCCCATCATGTCTCCGATCTTGCGGACATCCTCTACATTATCAATCATAGATTTCTGCTCGCCCTCCACCCACCCGAGAAGCGTACACTTGAGATCCCCAAGCTCAGTCACCCATTCTAGTTGCCTATTCCGATAGGGCACGGGCACCGCCACATCCGTATATGTGGACAAAGCATTCAGCCAAACCATCTCCGACTCAATAACTTTACTGTCCGTCCAAATACGATCGAGTGTATCACTTTTGGATACATGCAGCCTTAGACTATAGCTGTTATTCGCTGTATCCGTCACTTTATATATCGTATTAGCACTCTGTCCGATAGGGTCAATCGAACGAAGCTCAATCTGATAGTGTCTCAGAGCTTCCAGCGCAATGGCTTTATCATTGTTCATTTACTTCTCCTTCCTGCTTACGGGTATCCATACCTCATAGGAATAGTCAATTCTCTGATTATCAGTCCACAAATATTTCTCTATACATGGCCCATCGCTCTGTTCAAAATAAACAGAAGGAAACCACTCTGAATAAATTCTTCTCCACAGGTTGCTGATAGCCAAGCCGTCTGGCATAACTCCTCTGCCTTCAAATACAGCCCAGGTGAGCGCTGGAATTTCTAATCTGCTGAAGGTCGGCGGGATAGCTTGGTCGGCAGCCTTAGTAGCTTCACATCCCATCATGTACGTCAGAGTGCCATCCTCGCTCGGATTACAATAATACCCATGGAGCAAGCTCTTCCCACTATTACCAGCAATTCTATTGATCTGCTCATGTGTTCCATCCTCATAGATTTCCTTAATGAAGGCAGGAATCTCTCTATAGCATGCACCATTACTGGTTGAAGTGGCGAAGGCTATCCCAAAAACCTCGAACGCCGCTTCTTCCTTGATTCGATAAATCACTTCACTCTCCCCCTTCATAGATATTTGGAAGGAGATTCTCGGGAAAGCTTTAAACTTCACGTCCTGCTTCTTCGAAGCCGCTGGTGTTATGCCATGCAACCTATAAAAAGCCTTTGAGAAAGCTGCCGCACTCTCATAGCCATATTTAATAGAGACGTCAATAACTTTCCGGTCCGTTGCAGCCAGCTCTTCTGCCGCTAATGTAAGCCTGCGGTTCCTGATGTACTCTGATACAGTAAATCCCGTTAGAGCATGGAAGGTCCGTTGAAAATGATAGCGGGAAAAGTAAGCCTCTTTAGCAATAAGAGTCACGTCCAGCCTGCCTTCCAAATTACGCTCTATATATTCAATTGCATCATGAAGCAGCTTATAAACTTCCAATATCGATTCTCCTCTTCACGTAATATACATGAACCAAGTTGAACGAACCTGTTCTTTTGTGCTTTTATTTGTCTAATTACTAATGCGAAAGGATAACAAGGTTAACATTTAGCCTGCATAATAAGCTCGTGTAAAGCCAGCCCATTATTGCATGCAGCTTGAATTCGGTTCGCTTTGCTCATTCTCAGAAAGTGGCCTCTACTGATTTAGTTAGTAGAAGATTAACGAAACTCCGTTCCCCCTCCAATTATCCTTCTTTCAAAAAGTTTACGCATCCCCCGTTCCGTTATTTGCACAAAAACACCCTGTCATGTCCCTTTAACATGGCAATATCCGATCACTAATCAGCTATTTCTTGTAAATGGGCTCATACTTCACAATTAGCAGAAATCTTTTTTCCTATAGCTAGTCTCCATCCCTGTTAAATTACGCCCTGCCTCCTAAAAAACAATCAAATGGTTTGTGTGCGATCAAGCATTTTATAGAAAAATACACTATAATAAAAGAAACGACGGAAATCGAAAAAGCAAGGAGACAACATGACTATACTTCTGATTTTTCTTATTTTGGCAGCGGTTACATTATTCATTGCGAAGGCTCGCAACCCTTCTGCTTATTGGATGGCCTTCGTCCTTGTAGGCTGGTTCCTGAGCATGTTCGGCCTGATCCTGTTCATTGCCAAATACGGAGGCTTCTACTACCGGGTGAATATCGTGTTGTTCTTCAACGATACCATTCGCAATCTGCTGCTGAATGCCCCAATTAAAATTGAAGGGATCAGCCGAATTATTACAATCGGCCGCTCCCTCTTTATTTTCAGCCTAATTGGACTATCGGTCTCTCTACTGACTTATCGGCCTTTCTGGCGGAATTGGAAGTTTCATTTGATCAGCTTTATTCCCGCCCTTGCGAACCTTATTTTCTATGATCCTATTGTTTATAAAAGAGCACTCACGGTAATCGAACGCCATCACACGTATACAATCGGGTGGATTACACGCGGCTGGGTCGTCCTATCCGCCTTAACTGCAATCTTCCTTATGATCTGGAAATACCGTACGATCACGATTCCATGGGTCAAGCGCCAAAGCGCCTTCATCATTCTCGGTGTTCTTTCTCTTGCATTATTTTATTTCTATCTCGGATTCATGGGCCCGCTGCAAGTGTTCGACGTTCGCACCTTCTACGTGCTGTATTCGGACTTCTCGAACTTCAATCCGCCTCTCACTCTATCCGGATGGTACATTAGCATTGGGCTGACTGGAATATTGTCTCTCATCAGCATCTATGCCGTATGGCGTTATACCGAGATCGAATTCAAAATGGGCAAGGAGGACCTTCTCCTGAAGCGGAAGCTGGATACAGCCAATATGGGCGCACAGGTGTTCACTCATGCGGTTAAGAATCAGCTTATTATGCTTCAACTATTAGTAAGGCAAGCTACTGATGCTGTCCAAGCCGGAGAGAGCTCAAGCACGATTGGAGCCCCGCTGGCAAAAGCCGATGAAATCGTGGGTGCAACGCTCGGGCGGCTGGACCAGTTGTACAAATCGTTCAAGACCAATCAGTTGCAGCTCAAGCCGCAACTGATTCATACTATAATTGAGCATTCGCTTGACCGTATTAAGCCTGTACAGAAGCATGTTAAAATCAGTACAGAACTGCCCGATCCGTCAACGATGATTCTAGCTGATTTCATTCCGATATCGGAGGCGCTGTACAATTTGCTAATCAATGCCATAGAAGCTATTGGAGCAGAAACCGATGGCGCTATCCAGGTCGTCGTGTATACGGAGGATCACTGGGTCATTATCAAGATCATCGACAACGGTCCTGGCATTCCCTCGCCCATGATTGACACGATCTTCGATCCGTTCATTACGAATAAGAACACTACCCGCAACTGGGGCGTAGGCCTGTCCTATGTGAAATATATTGTGCTTGCACATTATGGGCGCATTCATGTAGACAGTAAGCCGGATCTTGGAACGTCATTCCAAATTATCATTCCAATGTACGAACTAAATACAGATCCAAGGAAAAGGTGAGGGACATCAAAGAGCTCATTCGAATTATTGTAGCAGAGGATATGGATGTATTAAGAGAGCATTTCTGCAAGCTCATAAGGCAGGAGCAGGACATGTCCCTCATTGGACAAGCGGCAAGCGGCAAAGAGGTGCTTCAGCTCATCGCCGAGCTTGGCCCGCCTGATATTATACTGATGGACATCGAAATGGACGTCAAGCATGACGGCATTATGACTGCCAAGAAGGTACTGGAGCAATATCCAGATGCCAAGATTATTTTTCTGACCGTGCATGAGGATGAGGAGACCGTATTCAGCGCATTCGATACAGGTGCAGTTGACTATGTATTGAAGACGAGTACGAGCGAGGCTATTATTCAAAGCATTCGCTCAGCCCGCTCCGGGCTCGTACAGGTTCGCCCAGAGGTCGCCTACAAAATCAAAAATGAATTCTCACGGATTCGCCGCAATCAGGAGGCGCTAATGGCAGCAACCTTGTTGCTCTCGCAAATGACTCCTTCTGAGCTTGCGGTGCTCAATCTGCTGCTCAAGGATATGAAGATTGCTCAGATTGCCAAGGAACGGCAAGTAGAGCTTTCCACGATCAAGTCCCAGATCAATATGATTCTTAAAAAATTTGATAAGAAAAGAACCAAAGAGGTGACTGCACTTCTGCGCGAGCTGAATGTCGTCTCCTTTATCCAAAGCAGGCTTGGCGGAGGAAGCTAAGCTATCGCTCGATCATCTATAGGTTCCTGCCCTGAAAAACAAAGAAGCTGCCTGGCGGTCATCAGACCTTGCCAGACAGCTTCTTCTTATTCCTCTTATTCTTGTGCCGCTTTCAGAGCTGGCTCAGTCGTCAAGAAATTAGCGGATGGAACAGCTTTATCCAATTTCTCGTTCATGACGAACAGCTTTTGCAAATTATCATACCATTTAATGGCCGTACCATCGTTGAATACTTCCACCATTCTTGCATTGTCAATCCAGTCTATGGAGTCCAGCTCTTGCTTCAAGCTATCCTCAGGAACTTGTGTATATTCGGCAGTAAGCTTAACCGCTTCGTCAATATTGTTGATTTTGTATTCTGTAACCTTCGCCATTGCCTTCATGAACTTCTCAACCAGTTCCGGCTTTTCTTTCAAGAATTTCGGGCTCGCAACCCAAGCTGACGGAAAGCTGTATTCCGGGTAAAAGCTGCTGTTGTCGCCAAGCTTGATCATATTCTCTTTGCCGACTTGCTTCTCAATCTCTGTCGTGTATGGCGACCAGATCGCAACCGCATCGACTTTATTCGCGACATAAGCCGTAACTGCTCCTGCAACATCCATATTAATGATATTAACATCCTTCGCAGTCAAGCCCGCGCTTTCAAGACCAAGGTTAAGCACCATCTCGCCTGAAGTCCCTTTTGGAACACCGATCGTTTTGCCCTTCAGATCCTTCCATTCCTTAATGCCGGATTTCTTCGTTGCAAATACCATGTCGCTTTTGCCAAGGCTAACCAGACCAATAATGTTGCCTTGTCCTTGTGCAGACAAGAAGGTTGCTCCCGGTCCGATGTAGGCAATATCAATATCGCCGGATGCCATCGCTTGGAATTCAGGAGGGCCGCTCAGGAATTTCACGGCATTCATCTTAATGCCTTCTTCTTCAAAGAAGCCCTTCTCTTCGCCGATTGCGATCGGTGCGGCTCCTCCCATGTTCGGCATATACGCGAAGTTGATTTTCTCTAATTTGACTTCGGTATTGCTCTCCGGGTTTTTAACCGTAGAATTTGGTTCGTTGTTGCCCCCTGCCCCGCAAGCGCTAAGCAAAAGGGTCATGCTGAGTACTACCGCGGCCACCGAACGTTTTGGGAAAGATCTGAAGCTGTTCATCATAGATAAAGCCCCCCTAATCATATATGTGTTCCAAGCTGCTGCTAGGTTGAAACCGACTATTTGGATACTTCCAGATACTCCCGATACACCTTGGACCAAATTTCGTTCTTAATCTCAATGAAGCGCTCATCCAGCTTAGTAGACTGATCCCGCGGATAAGGAATGTCGACATCAATAATTTCTTTAATTCGACCAGGACGGGCACTCATAATGATAACACGCTGGGCCAGAATAACTGCCTCATCTACGTCATGAGTAATGAAGAAGCAGGTTTTCTTTTCCTTCTGCCACGTTTTGAGCAGTTCCTCTTGCAATTGGGCTCTCGTCTGAGCATCCAAGGCCCCGAACGGTTCATCCATCAGCAGAACCTCCGGTTCAACGGCATACGCTCTAGCGATAGCTACACGCTGCTTCATCCCCCCTGAGAGCTCCTTCGGATAGGCATTGGCGAAGTCCTTGAGACCAACAAGATCCAAATAATGCATCGCTTTTTCTCTGCGCTCCTGCTTGTTCAAGCCGCGCAGCTTGAGTCCGAACTCAACATTCTTGATAACGGTCTTCCAAGGGAACAGCGCGTATTGCTGGAAGACAACGCCCCGTTCCTTGCCCGGCCCCTTGACCTCCACGCCTTCCACCTTAACGGAGCCTGAGGTGGATTCCTCCAGCCCGCCAATGATGTTCAGTAAGGTCGTTTTGCCGCAGCCGCTAGGACCGACAACACAAACAAATTCATTATTTTTGATCGTCAGATTCGTATTCTGAAGCGCTATAGTGTCGCCATTGCGCGTTTTGTACACCTTGTTCAAGTCTTTAATCTCAATTTTGTTATGCGTATCTTCCACTGACGTCTGTGGTCGGTTGCTAACCTTAATTAGTTCTGCCGTATTTCCTGCCATCCTGTCAGTCTCCTCTCCAGAAACAGTACGAATTTATCCATTGCGAGGCCGATAATGCCAATAACTACGATACCAAGAATAACAACATCCATGCGGAAATAAAGGCTTGCTTCCATAATCATATTGCCAAGACCTTTATTCGCGCCTGTCAGCTCTGCTGCCACGAGTGTAGTCCACGCTGCTGCCAGCCCAAGGCGTACACCAACAAGAATATAAGGGAAGGATGCGGGCACGATTACTTCCAAGAAAATATCTCTATCTCTTGCGCCAAGCACTCTTGCTGCCCGAATCAAGGTTGGATCGACGTTACGAACCCCTTGGAAAATCGAAATGACCATGACGAGAAAGGTTGCTACGAAAATAACAGAGATTTTTGCAGATTCTCCAACACCCTGCGATACGATAACGAGCGGAATCAGGGCAATCGGCGGAATCGTCCGGAAGAACTGAATCCATGGATCGAAGATAGAACGAACGAGCGAATACCAAGCCATTAAGAAAGCAACGGGTATCGCGAACAATAAGCCTAATGAGAAGCCGCCAAGGACACGAAGCAGACTAGTGGATACGTTGGTCCACATCCGGCCGCTCTCCACTTCTTTCATAAAGCTGCTTACTACTTTGCCTGGTGTTGTTAAGATCGCTCCAACCGAAGGTATGGAGGAAAGCAGATACCAGATCGCAATACCCAAAACGATGGATATTACGGTCAGCAGCCAGCCTGGGATTTTTTTCATGATGCCAATCTCCTTCTTAGTTGCTTATTATTGATCTAACCGTCATACGCCGGTTGCAAAGCCTCTGATTTGTACTTGCTGCGGAGAACAGCTGCTTCTTCCTTCGCGCCGTTACGCTCCAGCTTGCGAATCCAATCATCCGCGCTCAAATATTTCCAAGGGCCAGTCTCCAATACTTTTTGCATAGGATCAACCTTGTAATCAGGCTTGCTCGCTTGCTGATGCTGCCATTCTGATAAGCGATGATCCATTTCCTTCACGATCTCTGGATATTGATCCGCAACATTATGAAGCTGATTCGGATCGTTCTCCATATCGTACAAGGTGACAGGCTCGAAATTCAGATACAAGCCTTGATGGTAGGTGCGAATGAAATACCATTTCTCATCACGTACAGCACGCTGGCAGACATAGAGGGCATGATCCATAACTAAATAATCTCGGCCCTGCCAATGCTCACCCTTCAATGCTGGCAGGAACGATTGCCCGTCCCATCCCGATGGAATGTCCAAACCTAGCATATCTGTAATGGTAGCAATAACGTCGACGTTGTATACGAAGCCATCTACCTTAACCCCCGGCTGTGTTACGCCTGGTGCTTTTATAATTAACGGAATATGATGAACCGCTTCAGTTGCTGTTGGATGCTCAATGTAGATCCCTTGCTCCCCCATCGATTCCGCATGGTCTGCACTAATGATGAAGCAAACTTCATCTTCAATGCCAAGCTCACGCAGCGTTTCGAGCAGCTCGCCTACATATTTGTCCATGTAATTAATGCCGCCATCATACCCGTCGATTACATGCTTATAGTCTTCGCGATTCGCAATCTGTCCTGGCATCGTCGCTGGATATTTATCTCCCCAATGCAGGAATTTAGCGGATCGAGGGAAGCTGTCCTTCTGCTGCGCGGCAATGGTCGCCTCATCCGGGAAGTCTTTAACCGGTGAATCCTTCCACTGCTCCATATATTCAATCGGATAAGTGTAGAACGTATGCGGGTCCCAATATTGAATATGCAGGAAATAATCTTCTTCCTTGCCATGCTGCTTGAGCCACGGAATGACCGCTGCGTTCACTTCATCTGCATTTTCATTGCCTTCTTTGAGGGAATGCGTATGCACTTCGTTCCAGCCTGCGAAATACCACCAAGCATGATGCCTGTCACCGAAGGACGAGAAGGTTACCGATTTATAGCCTGCCTTGCGGATATGCCTAGTAAAGAAAGGAACCTCCTCACTATGCCCATCACCATCCGGGTAATAGAACTCACCGCCTGGTCCCCAGTGGGTAAGCGCGCCGTGATGAATGCCGAAGCGGCCGGACATGAAGCTTGCTCTCGAAGGCACGCATGGCGATGAAGCAGTATAGCAATTATTGAATATCATGCCTTGTGCGGCAATTTTATCGATATTTGGTGTAGTTGGTCGATTGTATCCGTAACAGCTCATATGATCTGGGCGAAGTGAGTCGATATCTAAGTATATAATTCTCATGTTATGTTTCCTCCCGTGTCTGTATCTGTATTTGCTGATCTGTTACCATTGTAGGACGAATCTTAGCAAAAAATAAGGTTGAACATTTTTCAACCTTTTTTGGTACCGCTGTCATTTGATCCTTTTTCCAATTACTCAGAATGAGTATGATATATGAAAACGCTACCCGTTAACTTTCATTACATCTTTATTCGATTCATGTTAAGCTTCTACAGCAGATTATTCAAGAAAAAGAGTTTCTCCAAAAGGTTAGACCTCAGCGAGGAGATCCTATCAAATACGCAAAAGAACCTTCAAAACCACTATGAAAGTGGATATGAAGGTTCTTCTGCACCCGAATAGTACGTGATATGAACTTCCCTGAGATGACTTTCAGAACAGCCCCTACATCAATGTTGTAAAGGCACAGCATTCCTCTATTTTTCGCTTTCCTGCTGTAATAGATTCAATAGAGGAACGGGATTCCGCTATCTCAAGAAATCAAAGCTCAAACTAACTAATTTTCAAAAATAACGGAACCTTGAGCCTCTATTTTTCTAGAACATGCACGAACCAAGTCTATAACGGAATGCTGTTCCGCTAAGGCTGCTGAGAAAGCCTCGAACCTTCAAAACCACTATGAAAGTGGAGCTAAGAGTTCTTCTTTCACCCGAATAGTATGTGATAAGTAGTTCATGAATCCCCCACAGATGACTTTTGGAACAACACCAAACAGTGGAAAATACCAGCTTCGATTGCTAGATATGTTTTTAATCATCTATGCCTCATTGTTGACAAATCATTAGCTTATTGCCGTCCGGATCTTTAATCACGAACCACTCGCCATGCTCCATCCCAGTAACGACCTCTATGCCAAGTTCGTTCACGTAATCAAGAGAATGCTGTACATCTTCGGTTAAAAGCATAAAGGCGGGAGTCACGATAGGCGGCACTCCGCCTGGCATGTCTCCTCCCCACAGCGGCATCGTATCCAGAATGATTCCGGCTCCTTCCATAGGCAACGGACATAGATGGCCCATAATAATGTCGTAGTCAGTCTCTTTTAACCCGAGAAGCCTGCAGTACCAACTGCGAGCTCTCTCTATATCCCGTACTGGGATAAAAATGCTGCCAACTTTATTTTTGATCGGACTTGTACGATCTGAAGCTTGTTGTCCTTCATCCATACACTTTCCCCTCCCTATTCATACTGGCTCAAGCTGTTCTCCAGCAGCTTCACTAATGCTTCTTGTAATTGCTGAGGGCCGATAACCTTCACTTCAGGACCATACGAGAGCAGTCTCCGTGCCACAAAAGGGAACTCCTCTGGCGGAACCTGTCCATGCCATTCATTATGAACAATTGGCTTGAAGTGCGGCTCCGATTGAGCAAGCCTTGCTCCAAAGTCACTAAACTGCAATACCACTTCTACAGTCGCCCTGTTGTCCTTTGCCTTTAGCCAATCCTTCAAGGTTGGAATGGATTCATCTGAACGATCAAGCATATCCAGTTGGCGCATCCGATCGGTTCGATAGAGCAGCACCTTTCCCTGTTGCTTGGCAGGCATGTACCAATAGCCTTGTTCATAATAAATGCCGAGCGGATAGGCTTCCACCTTCTTGGTCCCATTACGAGCTGAATACGTAAAGGCAACCTCGCTTTTCTCCATTGCCGCACTTAATATCTTCGTTGTCATTGGCTCCGGCTGCACCGAATGCGATTGAATAAAAGCAATATGCTCTCGCAGGCCAATAATCGAATCTTGTACATCGCCAGGAAGGCTGGAGAAGTACTGCTCAGCCAGGTGATCCCGAATCAAGCCATAAGGAAAGTCAGGGACCTTCTCCAAATATTCCAGCATCATAAATAACCCGAATGCCTCATGCTGAGCCAGTTGAAGCGGAGGCAATATTCGGTTTGGCAATACCCGGTAACCCCCGTTCGCGCCCACCTCTGTATAGAGAGGAAAGCCCATCTGCTGTAATTTTTCCAGATCCCGCTGAATGGTACGCACCGATACCTGATACCTCTCGGCCAGCTCTCGGGCTGTACATTTCTTCCTCGAATCTAATAACCTCATCATACTAAGCATTCGACTATTCATTTATTTCACCTAACTACGTCATAGTTTGTCGTAATTATAGGGTATCATATTTCATAGAAAGGAGCGATACACAATGAAGAAGAATAAAGTCGTGCTGTACATCGCTATGAGCTTGGATGGTTATATTGCAAGACTTGACGGCTCGGTGGATTGGCTATTCGATGTTGAGGGGGATGGGGATAACGGCTATAGTGAATTTTATAACACAGTAGGATCAGTTGTAATGGGCCGCCTTACGTATGACGAAGTGCTGCTGCTATCAGATGAATTCATTTATGCAGGCAAGCCATGCTACGTGTTGTCCAGATCGGAGCATGCTCCTGCGCCGCATGTTGTGTTCACGGATGAGACAATCCGTATGCTTATCCCCCGATTAAAGCAAACATCAGAAGGTGACGTTTGGCTCGTCGGAGGCGGACAGCTTGTATCGGCTTTTCTGGAATCTGAATTATTAGATGAGCTTTATATCGCAATCATCCCGAAAGTACTTGGAGAAGGCATCCCGCTATTCCCTCAAGGAACTCCACCCAATACCTTCCGTCTAACCCATATGAAACCAAGCGGACAAATCGTGATGCTAAGCTACAAGGTAAAGTAAGGCTTAACGAATAACTACGGTACATCCTGACCATAAGAAGATACGAAAAAGCCACTCCAACAGCGGAGTGGCTTAATTTCTTAAATCGTGAACAAATATGATTACACTTGTACCAAATAAAAGGATCGAAATGCCAAGGCATAATATAACCGTATTTAAAGAATGATCCAGAGATATCAGTACGAACTGCCCTATCGTAAACAATAAACAAATAAGCGGAAAACAAATAACGAATTTGATATTATCTTTTGTTTCCCGTTTAATACAAATCGTTAGCACGAACGCTGTGATTATTGGGATAGGAAGAGAGGTTATCAGATGATAGAGCCTATATCCATCGTCTGGGCTTGAGGCTGATCCTAAAAAAATAAAAATATCCAGATATAAATAAATTAAAAACCCCATAGCTCCTACTAATAATGAATGAGATGCAAGTTTCAATATAAAATTCACAGCTTTCATTTCTATTAATCCCCTTCAAAAGCATCATTATTCCATTTCCGGATTAAGTATAGCACAGTGTTGGATGGCTCAAGCTATTATTACTTCCTTTCTTGTAACGTTCCGTTCACGCTCCATTCATACTACGTACCTATACTCAGGGTGTAGAGACGAAAGGGAGGCACCGTGATGAATATGGCATGGAAAGAAATCAAAAAAAGCAAAGCAAAATTTATCATTTTAGGCTCGATTATTTTTCTCGTTAGTTTTTTAACCTTTATCATATCGGGATTGGCTAATGGGCTGTCTCAAGATAATGCAGCCTTAATCAAGGATCTTCCTGCTGGCCACTTCTATATGAATGAGGATGCCAATGAGACATACAATCTCTCTAGGATAGACGGAAGTGTGCAGGATAAGCTCTTGCAAGGCAATAAGGATGCAGCGGCATTATCCATTCAGATGGGCTTCGTGAATGATGCAGCAGACAAACAGCATAGTGTTGCTTTTGTCACATCTACCGATTCCGAATCATTCGAGAAAGTCGGACCAGGAGAAATCATCTTGGATCGTTCGTTGGAAGAGGACGGCATTAAGGTTGGAGATATTCTAACGAACAACCAGTTTAGCGGAGAGTTCAAAGTGATTGGCTTCGCGGATCAAAAGAAATACAGTCATGCGCCTGTCGCTTTTATCGACATGGATAACTACAAAGAAATGTACCGTGTGAATGAAATGCAATTAGTATTCATTCCCGGAGAAGATCAGCCGCAGAAGGTTGCAGGATTGCAAGCCTTCTCCAACAAGCAATTTCTCGGCACAATCGCCAGCTACAGCGCTGAGCAGATGTCCCTTAATATGATTATCTGGTTCTTAGTCGCTATCAGCGGCATGCTGTTCGCAATTTTCTTCTATATGATGAATGTTCAGAAAATTGGATTATACGGCATATTGAAAGCGATCGGGGTGAGAACGAGTACTTTATTCCGCATGATGTGGTCTCAAATGCTCTTCATCACCGCAATCGCACTGGTATTATCTATCGCACTCAGTCAGGGCTTCAATCTTATTGCGCCTGAGGGCATGCCTTTCAGCCTCACGCTTGCGACAACCATTCAATTGTCGATTCTATTCTTAGTCATTGGTTTTGTCGGCGCCACCCTCTCTGGCATTCAGATCAAAAAGGTCGAGCCGCTGCAAGCCATACAGCAAGGAGACATCTAATATGACAACCTTCATGATACAGGAAGTAACCAAGACATTCACCAACGGCCAGGTCGAAGAGCAAGTATTGAACGGAATTAACCTTTCGTTGCAGGAAGGCGAAATTACAGCTCTCGTAGGAGCCTCCGGTTCAGGAAAAAGCACGCTCCTTACCATTGCAGCCGGCCTTCAACGCGCATCTGGCGGGAAGGTAGTGTTCGAGGGGAACAATATGACCGACATGACGCAGGAGGAAATCCGAAAAATACGGGCAGAAAAGTTCGGCTTTATTTTTCAATCCTCTCATCTCGTTCCTTTCCTTACTGTAGAGGATCAGCTCCTGCTGATGCTTGACGTAGCCGAGTCCAAGATGAATAAACAGGAACAAAAGAAGGAAGTACTAAAGATACTTCAATTGGTCGGGATGGATCATCGTAAAGAAGCTTTTCCCGCCTCCCTGTCAGGCGGAGAGAAGCAGCGTGTTGCTATCGCTCGCGCCATTATCCATAAGCCCAAAATTTTGTTCGCGGATGAGCCTACAGCCAGCCTCGATTCGAAGAAATCACGGGAGGTCATGACGCTCATCAGAGACTTGACCAAAAGCTTGCACATTACTACCCTCGTAGTCACCCATGATGAGGAAATGCTCTCCTACGCGGATCACATCATTACGATGAAAGACGGATTAATCGTATAAGCTGCGAATCACTACAGACGCATACTACAATCCCCTATGGCCAGCACGAAGTTCATGCTCTTGCGAACTTGCTGCCATAGGGAATTTTTTTCTCAAAGCTAGATCCATCCTTTATCCGTTGCAATAGTTACAGCCTGCTGCCGAGAGTCTGCTTCAAGCTTCTGGATACTCGAAGATAAATAATTGCGCACTGTCCCTTGTGTCAGGAAAAGCGCCTTGCTGATCTCGCTTGTCGTCAAGCCGTCTTTGGCAAGCCGCAATACTTCTGTCTCCCTTTCGCTCAATGGGCTTGCCGCTTTCATAAAGAGTGCAGCTGCCAGATCCATGCTGATCATCCGCTCGCCCTTCATGACTTTGCGTATGGATTCAATTAGGTAGTCGATCGGCTCATCCTTAAGCAAGTATCCGTCTACTTGAGCATCCATGGCCAGCTGCAAATAGCCGGGACGGGCGAATGTCGTAACAATTATAATTCTACACGGAAGGCTGCTGCTTCTTATTTTCTTAGCCAGCTCAAGGCCGCTTATGAAAGGCATCTCAATATCGAGCAAGCATACGTCTGGCTGCTCCTTTTGAATGAGCTCCCAAGCCTTTTGCCCATCCGATGCTTCTGCCACCACCTCAATATCTGGTTCGAATTGCAATAAAGAGGTGAATGCACCTCGCAGCATTTGCTGATCCTCTGCTATAACGACTCGTATCATGAATTAGAACCTTCCTTCTCTTGTTGACGTACGGGGAGCTTGATCGTGACATTCGTCCCACCTGCAGCCGAATTGCTCACGCTTGCCGTACCTTGCAGAGCCTGCATCCTCTCTTTTATCGACTGAATTCCATTCCCATTCTTAATCGGAATCTCTATGCCCATTCCATCATCTACGATTTGTATAGAATAGAAATAGTCTCTCGTTTCCTGCTTGATGGTGCAGCGCTTGGCTTGGCTATGCTTGATCATATTAGTCGTAGCTTCACGAATACACAGAGCGAGCATCGTCTCCTCCACGCTGGATAATAACGGAGGAGCATCCTTCTTCACGAATTCCAGCTCGATCCCTGCTGTATGCAGCAGCGATTTGGAATGCTCCAGTTCACTTTCCAACGAAATAAACTTCATGTCAGAGACCAGCTCTCTCACTTGCTTCAACGCCGTTCTCGTCGTTTCCAGTATATCCTTCAGCTCTTCCTTTGCTCGAGGCACGTCTCTATCAATTAAACGAGTGGTCAATTCACTTTTCATTTTGATCATGGTCAAGGTCTGTCCAAGTGTATCATGCAGATCCCTTGCTATACGTTGTCTTTCTTCCTGTTTAATATACATTTTGATTTGTTCATTCGCCGCATCCAGCTCACCCTGTAAGTTCTTTGCTTTTTCCTTAATATGAATCACTATCGGATAAATCAATTGCAGAATCATGACGGGCAGCAATACGGTATGCTCCGGCTCGAACACATAGCCTGTGGTCTTCCATAGTACAAAAGCAAACATGAGGGCAATAGCTGCAATCGCAATACCGATATAAAGCCTAGATTTCGCCCTTCCAATTAAATCAGCAAATATAAATCCAAATAGCAGGATGGAAGAGCCGACATATGCACCCAGCAGGGCTAGCAGGAAAAATCCCATTAGAGCAGCTGCTAACAAACGCCAATCTCTATACCATAGCCCAATATAGTGTGCCACCAGCAAAAGCAGGGTCAGAGAAAGATTTCCCCAAAAGCCAAACCCGGAATCTGAACGCAGTACGACATAAAATAAAAACACGATAGATATGACGTCCATCAGCAAATATTGCTTGATTTGGTCCCTTGGGTATATCCTATTGATCATTACAGCCTCCAGTTCAAAATTTGGATAAGGCTTGTGTTATTCGCGTTCGGATCAGCTCTAATGGACCAATCTTGAACGCCTTCATCCATATCGTCGCCAATCCAATTTGCAATAGTGACATCAACAGCCATATTCCTATAATCGACAAGGAATTCAGTTGCCCTCCAAGTCCAAAGCCCCAGCCGTAGAATAGAATAGAAGCTATTATATTTTGCATGACATAGCAAGACAGAGACATTTTCCCCACTTGCTCAACGCGCTTCCAGAGCCAATTCCACTTCATGTATTCTATCATTCTTCCAATTAACGAGATATAACCAAGCGATACTAAAGGGGCAAATAAATAACGCACCGGCAAATCCCAAGCGCCACCAGGAATAAATATCAATAAATTCAAAGGCAGCCCGATATAGATCCCTATTCTGAAAAGCTTGTCACGCTGCTTCCTGCCATTCTCATCAGGTGAAAAGACACCTGCACGCATCAGGCGTACACCAAGTAAAAACAAAAAGGTATTCATAAATACAAGGAAGATCGCTTCACCCCTTAACAGGAGGAAATGGGCAAGACGATACTGTATTTGCTGCAGCCAGCTTCCATCTTGGTATAAAGCAACAATTTGAGCGAAGCTGCCGAGTGACATATTGGCACCGAGCAAGGCCCCTGCTAATACGAATAAAATAATTGCAGCATGAATGCTTCCAACGATTATCATCACTCTAGCAATCAGCCGATCTCCGCCTTTGAGAATGAAGGCGGTAATGATCGCTGTTGCCCCATAACTCATCAAGATGTCGTACTCCATCACCAGCATGTAATGAATGAAGCCTTCCAGCATCAAGAAGGCTGCTGTCCATAGATAGACTTTGGGCCATGCCCTCCCCAGCCGCACAGACTGTTGATACTTCAGCTCCAGGCCAACTCCGAACATAATGGTTAACAATCCGAGCATTTTGCCATTCACAAGAAATAATACGAGCATTCTAAGCAAGTCATCCAGACTCCACCAGCCTGAATAAGCAGATGTAGTGATATAAGATAAGTCCCCCAAGTATGCAAATATCCAGATGTTTGTACCCAATGTCCCCATTACAGCAATCCCTCGCAGTATATCGAGCAAGCGAATCCTTTGTTTAGTTCCCTCCATTATTTTCACCCTTCTCTAATAAAGTTTGTAACTTTATGATAGCTCTGAAAAGAAGGAGGAAATATTCACACCTATAAGAAAAAAATTATGACAGGTGTCATAACTTTCTCGCCACTCCCAAAAGAAGCCCGCTATATAGATATCTCGGTGGGGTTATCTGCAAAAAAAAGAAGGCAGCCCAAAAGCTATAAGCTTCAAGGGTACCCTCTTTCTTGCGGTATATATTTTTACTGGACCAAACTATCCAAATCCGGCTGCAATTTTTTCCGCAGAACATATAGCATGATCGCACCAACAAGGAACGCGACTGCATCCGCAATAACGAGCGACCAGACCACCCCATGGAAGCCATTCATTCGGTTAGCGATATACAGTACAGGAATTAGAGTAATTCCTTGAATAACTGACATAATAAATGCAGCAGTTCCTTGTGCTGTTGCTTGGAAGATCCCTACGAACAGCGAGGTCATTCCTGTAATGAATAAGGATAAGAACGTCACATGCAGGATGTAGCTGCCCATTTCAATTAATTGTGGATCATTCGTAAATAAGCCAATTAAGTGGTCGGAAATCAGATAGACAATAACACCGAACACGACTGCTAATGCCACAATCGTTTTGATCGTGAATCCAATGGTATGCTTCATGCGCAATTTATTCGCTGTAAACGAAAAAGCAATCAACGGCACGACTCCCTCACATAAGCCCATCAGAATAAATTCAGGAAATTGCAATAAACGTGATGAAATTCCGAACCCTGCTACGGCTTGATCGCCATACTCAACAAGATAATGGTTCAAGATGAGCGACATTGCGCCCAAGAAGATACTCATAATAAAGACGGGAACCCCGATTTTGAATACATTGCTTAGAATTTCTTTGGTAGCCTTAAACCATTTTATAGAGACCGTTAAGAATTCGCTCTTATACCCAATATGAAAAGCATAGTATGCACTCGCAACTAAGTTAGAAATGACTGTAGCAGACGCAACGCCGATCACGTCCCAATGGAACACGAAGATGACTAACGCATCGAGAATAATATTGACGACTACACTGAGAATCATACCGATCATCGACGTGATTGCCGCCCCCTCCGAGCGCACGATATTTTCCAGCGTGAAGAATAATACGACAATGGGTGAACCAATAAGCATGACCGTAACATAGTCTTTGGTGAATCCGAAGGATTCGGGCGTTGCCCCCAGGCCATGAACGATTAGATTAATCAACGGCAGACCAACGGCCATCACGATCAGACCGAAGACTAAACTGCTGTAAAAGGCGAATGAAGACACATGCTTTAGATCATCATATTTCTTCTCTCCAAGCAAACGGGAGATGAATGTACCGCTGCCTATGCCAATCAAGTTGCCCAGCGCCATAATTACTGCGAATAACGGCAGCGTTAGTGCGAGTGCGGTCAGCATAGCTGTATTGTGGAGGGTACCAAGGAAAAAGGCATTCAAGATGGAATAGATGACACTCATCGACGTGCCTAGCATCATCGGTATAGCGAAGTGAGCTACGGCTTTGGCGACCGGTGCTTTTTCAAAGTAGTGGAGGTTTTCTGCATCCATGCGGATCACTTCTTTCTTCATTATATATTTTGGCTTTCAATCTAACGGTGTTAGGTTGTGCCTTACAGTGTTAGATGATATCATGAACCTAAGAAGCTGTAAAGTATAAACTTACACTGTTAGATAAAAGGGCGGATAACGGATGAAAAAACAGCAGCCTCAGATTTCGGAGGATAAAATATTTGAAGCCTCGTGGGAGCTTCTTGGAGAGGAAGGCATCGAGAAATTCAGCATGAGGCGATTGGCCGACCGGCTGGGGATTCAGGCTCCTTCTCTTTACTGGTATTTCAAGAGCAAGCAGAATCTCTACCAGCGATTAGCCAATCAGGTATCCAAAATAATTCTGGAGGAGTTCAGCTCCGAGGGAGATTGGAAGCAGCAGCTGACGGGACTTGCGGTAACCGTACGGAGTGTGCTCAGCAGGTACCCCTGCTCCACGCAGCTTATGATGATGACACTGCCCCACGAACCGGACATCATCCGCTTTACGAACCGTATGCTCCTCTGCGTGGAAGTGACGCCGCTTGAGCAGGATCAGAAAATGCAAGTAGTGACTACGCTCGTGAACTATGTCTTCTACTTCGTCCTAGACGATTATCAGCATGAGCGTAATGTCTCCGCTATCCTTAAAGACAAGGGAGCGCCTCCGGGTGAGGAGATGGTTCACCTTCTGGATTCCATGAGCGAGACGGAAGCAGGATTGTTTCGGAGGATGTTCAAAAACGGGCTGTTCGAGCTGATGGGGACAGACGGAGCATTTGAGTTCGGATTGAAGCTGATTTTACTGGGGATTGAACAGATCATAAAGGAGCAAGATAGCTCACATACCTGATGATCCTCTAGTTCTCTAGTGAGGCATTTTCACTATTGGATGAGGCTATTGTGGCTGAAAAGCATTTTCTACGAGGTTAATCGAGGATTAGCGTCTCAAAGGTTCCTAGTGGGGATGATTGGTTTCTCAATAGTGAGCCCAGCTTCACTATCTCATTGTTCTATCGGTTATAGCGTGGAATAAAGTAAAGTGGTTCACCAAATAGAGAAGCATGTTCATTCATGAACACAAAGAAACCGTTGCTCGATAAAATGGAAGTGTGAACAACCATTTATGAAAGGAACGGTTTCTTTGTACATTCCATATACCATGGACCAACTTCAGCTACTAATGATTCTTCAAGCGAGGCAGACCTTCTTTGGGACAGCCCCTTGCGAGCTATTCTAATCAATCATAAAAATCGACGATTGCAGGTGCAGAGGCAACCACGTAAAACTCTGCCTTTTTGTTATCCCCATCTACAAATTTACCGATGCTTCTCCAAGCGGTGCATCCGCCAGCAGGTATCCATTTTGTTGACACCCACTCATCTGCATTGTTCCCAGGGTCATATTCCCATAGCGCATAATTGTTCCCTACTGTTGCACACACCAAGAAGTCCCCTCCACTGGAATGTGCGTATCCACTCCTATATACGCCAGCACCTATATAACTTAAACTGCTTGAGGCCACGTAGTCCCATTCACCAGCACCTGCAACCGCCAGCACACTTGCTGAAGGAATTGCCGAGGCAATTACTGGTTCGCTTGCTGATGCACTCGCCGATGAAAGCGGGATCGCACATATCAATGCTAACAACAGCATCGTGATTCTTGTCCATTTCCTTTTGTGCAACAAAATAATCAGCCTCCCAATCTACCAATCCGAATTTAGTTACGGGAGTAGCTTACCATCAAGCCTTTGTCGAAGTAACCTAAAACTTGTCATATATATTAAAAATTATCAATATTCACTATTAATCTTTGTCATAGTTAAAAAAGAAGAACGTGATGCATATCCATCACGTTCTTCTTTAATAGATCTATAAGCTGCTTTAGGCAGCTATTGTGCAGGCGATACAGAGTCTGCCTTAATTAAATTTACATAAATGCGTTCGTCCTCAACCGGAACATCCTCAATCAGCTTCATGAGCTGTTCAGCTGCAACGGCCCCCCATTTTTTTTTGGAATACCCGATGCTTGCAAGCCTTGGATGAACATAATGAGAAATTTCCAAATCATCAAAGCCCACAAGATTAATGTGCTTACCAATCTCATAGGGAGAGCCTTTGATTACATTATACATGCCAATCGCCATTTCATCATTCAGACAGAATACACCTACTGGAGCTGTATATTCAGCAAGGATACGCCGTCCTGCCGCCTCGCCGCCAGCCTTTGTGAAATCACCTTTGAGCTCGATACATTCAACCTTCTCATTGCGATCTACTGCCAGCTTCACCGCTTGCAGCCGTTGGTTCGAGTCAAAGGCATTCTCTGGTCCGGAAACGACATAAATCTTCTCATAGCCCGATTCCATCAAATACTCTATAGCGAACGTCGCTCCTGCTTTATTGTCGAGCAACACCTGATTCACGCAGGGGTGATCCACTTCCCGGTCCAGCACGACTACCTTATGCCCGCGCTTCGCGTACTGAAGCAATTCCTCGCTATTAAAAGAAGCATCCAGCACAATGGCCCCATCAATCATTCGCTCTGGCAGCAGCCGATGGGATTGCGACCCGCTGCACACGATCAGGTCATACTTCTTCTTATTCAGCACTTCCTTCATTCCCTGCAGCAATTCGCCGTAAAAAGCCCCCTCGAAATCCGTCAAGAAGGCACCAATTATTTTCGTTTCCTGCTTCTTCAGGTTTCTTGCGGCAGCATTAGGGACATAATTGAGCTCCTTGGCAATCGCCAATATGCGATTACTGGTTTCTTCCGTAACCTTCGGGCTCCCATTCAAAGCATAGGATACCGTTGAGATCGATACCCCTGCTTGTTTGGCGATATCTTTAATACTTACCACAATGACCTCTCCTGTCTTTTTATTGCTATATTACTATCTACTATAACAAATTATACGGCGGTCTCGAAAGACCGCCGTATAATATATAGTCCTTACATATGAATAACAATTACATTGTTCTCTCCAGTCAACAGCTCATCAAGCTGCTGCTGTGAAATACGGATGCCGCCTTGGCGATAACGATTGTCGATGATGGAGCCTGTCGCCTCATGACCGTTAATGGTAATCGCCTTAACTGCGTTGCCGCTCAAGCGGTACTCGAACTGTATCTCACGACCGTAGACCGAGAAGTGGAAACGAAGCCCATTTAAGCTTTGCGGAAGTACAGGGTCAATGACAAGATCACCGCGATCATGACGAATGCCCAAGCAGTTCGAGATCAGCTGATTCATGTAGATCCCAGGACCGCTGGAGTAAATGCGCCAGCCGCCTTTTACAGCAACCTCCCCCGTACGAAGCTCTTGGAAGCGCTCCTGCGCTTCATAACGGTTGTTGAACTTGCCGTCCGAGCTGCTGAAGTAAGAATTGCTCTGACGAAGCTCTGCGTTCGGCACGACATCGCGAAGCCCGATCGGGTTGATTACTTGCAGACCCTTCCACGTTTCATCAGACTTCCCTAGCTTCGCCATCGCTTCAACAAAACGAATATGCGCATGCACATACTGCAAACCGACCTCGCGCCCGAAGTTAGCCGCTTGCTCTGCGCGTTTGAAATTCGTGCTTACGCCGCCAGCATATTGTGCAGGACGATTCATTAGGCGCACGCCGTCTGGACAGAACAATTCCTGTTTGATCAGGTTGTAATGCGATTCGGCCTGTTCTGCTGTCAGCAGCTCTGCAATCATGCTGCGTGTCATTGGCAGCAGACGGTAATGAATGCCTGTCTTGCTGTCCGTTGGATGAAGCATCAATTCTGCTTGTCCCGGCTCTTCCATGTAGACAAAGCCTGGTATAACACCAGTAGACAGCATGTATTTGTTGTAATCCTCATAGATGCCTGCTGCAAATTGCTTGAGCTCCGTAGCAGCCGCAAGATCAACCTCCTGCAGCACCTCGGACAATTGGTTGAATACTTGATAGGTCAGTGCAACAGTCCAACTGCTGATCATATATTTCTTCAACTGTGCATTCGCTGGCTGCAGCGTATCATCCCAATCTCCATCTCCGTAAGAGGATAGGTGGGTATCATGAAGGAAGTTGCGCTTCATGTAGTCAATTTCTTTCTTCGCATGGTCAAGCAAAGTAGCCGTTTCTGTCGTGAAGCCTGCTTCATGACGTTTGGAATACGGAACCTTATGCTCTAGAATGCTGAAATCATGCGTTGCATGCAAGTAATCGTTCAGTACCTTGAGCGGCCATACGATAACGTCGCCATGGCTCTCTTCCTGCTTAATATGGCTGTACTGATCGAACATGAACCATTGAGGCCAATTGCCCTCATCTTCATACTGATTCGAGTACAGAGTCGTCAGGATGTCGCGAACCTGTGCGTATTTTTGTGTAGCCAAGAAGTATTCTGTCGGGCCTTGGCATACATCACGTGTTCCCCATGCAGCTCCGCCGTATTGCTCCAAGCCATGCGGCACAGAGAAATGCACGAGCATATTGTGTGTATACCACCATGCCAAGGAATTGAACTTTGCAAGCTCCGGATGCTCAGCTGCATCGTCATGCGCAAGGCGGAAACCGTTCATTACGTTCTCATAATAGGCGCGGTATGCAACAATCTCAGACGCTGCGTCCATCGACTTGAACGGCTTCGCTTCGCCGTCATTCAAAAGCCCTTGCACCGTCATCGTCCACTCCGAGCTAGCGCCCAGCTCAAGCACGATTAGTGACGCCGTTCCCGGCATTACATTGGCAGTTAAAGCAGTCTCGTCTTGAATGACCACATCCGCACCTGCCATACTCATTCGATAGCTGAGGTTCGGCAATGTGCCTGCGCTGTCAGCCGCTGCATCTGCGCGGAAGGACAGGATTTGGCCGTTTTGTTCCATATGGAATGGCACTTCATATTCGTTGCCGTTCATCGTGATCTGATTCGTCACGAGATAGCGGTAAGCGCGTCCCTGTTCCGAGCGCACATGCATCTGCAGCTCTGGTGCATCAAGCGCTGTAAAGTTCGTAATCGTAATCATATCGTCCGCTGTTTTGTAGAACCAGCGTGCGTAGTTAAAGCCCATCTCGAACATGGATGGCATCGTCAGCAGACGGAATATACCCTCTATTTCGATATAAATACGTTGTCCGGATGTCTTCAGCACATTGAGCGCATTACGAGCATTACTGTTCATTTTGTTGAATGAAGTATTGCCCATAACCAGCTGCGAGTTGAAAATACCGTACATATATGAAGTTGATGTCAGTACATGATCATTCATGCGTGCATTGTCGCCTGTCATAATAATATGTCCATGCGGACGCTCAACACGCAGTTCTTTCTCCTTCAGCACCACATGCTCATGCGTTTCCGTGAAGAAGGATAACAGCTCTCCGCCTTCCACTTCCTCTTGGCAGCGAACTGGGAAGTATTGCTCCAGCTCTTCCTTTGTCATCGTTTCGGTTTGCAGTGGAGCTCCGATTCGAGCAGCCGGGCTTACCTTAAGAGCGGCTTGTCCAGCAACCTTAGGCATAGACTCCGCCTGCTCCCATGCCGCTTGAATGTCCTGCATATATTCCAGCTCTTCAATAGCTTCATTATGGGTGGACTTAAACAAACCATAGAAGACAGCTCGCGCTTCATTCACATCGCCATTCAATT
The DNA here is from genome assembly GCF_059383895.1 of Paenibacillus sp. J22P59. NCBI lineage: Bacteria > Bacillati > Bacillota > Bacilli > Caryophanales > Paenibacillaceae > Paenibacillus > Paenibacillus sp. J22P59. The sequence continues at coordinate 265,402 of NZ_JBXENX010000006.1, read as the reverse complement.
GAATACGTTCTGTTTGTAAGGCAGTAAATGCAAATTCATATTGATAGAGTTCGTTGCTCAGCATTGGCTGAGTTAATGCTTCTGCTTTGTTGGTTTCTTTGTAAGACAAACCATAGAATTGAAAGCCATCTGTCGTATAGCCAATCGCCTTCTGCAGCAGCGAGCCTTGCTGCATGTAAGGGAAGCCAGCAGATTGCGGCTGATTCTGACGGGAGCATACGACAAAGCCGCGTGCTGCGTCCTCAAATACTTTATGGTCGATATATTGCGACATATAGGCTTCGTTGGAGCGAACAGCTCCGCGATCAGCCAGTCCGATATCTTGTGCATAAATAACATCCACTTCTACCGCTTTACCTTCTGCATTCAGGACGGTTACATCCCAGAACCAGATATCCGTTGGCAGCACTGTAAATACAACTTTATATTGTAAGCCTGCTGCCTCGCCCTCCCACATGACGCGCGACTCCGCGAAGGTCACACGGGAATTCGCTTGAACGCCCAGCATAGGCACAACCTGAATACCGCTGCCCAGATGCATCCGAAGATAAAGATTATTCATCGATCCATCGACCGGATTCGATATTACTTGGTTCAGCATCGTATTGCCATTCTTAATATCGCGGATATCACCGCTGTTCATAAATGTAAAAGTCAGGTTGCCAGCTTGAATCGGTACGCCATAGTTCGTCGTAGTTGTTGTCATCCGTTTCACTCGCTCTCTCTTTATTTCTGTAATATAAACCGAAGCTCTTGCACATCTCGGCTATTTGTACCTATATAAGCAACAAACTCGCCTGCATCACTTTTATATTGCAGGTCCGCATGATGGTAACGAAGCTGCTCTTCCCGTAATTCAAACGTAATTTCCTGGCATTCTCCCGGCTGCAAGAGCACCTTGCGGAAGTCCTTCAACTCCTTCATCGGCCGTACAACATCTCCCACGAGATCACGTACATACAGTTGAACGATTTCTTCGCCTGCTACATGTCCGGTGTTGGTCACACTTACATGAACCTGAAGCGCTGCATCCGCATTCATCTCTGCCGCAGACAACACGGCTTGTCCGTAAGCAAAGGTCGTATAGCTGAGCCCAAATCCAAATGGCAGAAGCGGCTCATTAGGAATGTCGAGATATTGCGAGACATAACGAACCTGAGCATCCGGCACCCCTTGCGGTCGGCCTGTATTAAAGTGATTGTAATAGACAGGAACTTGACCTACAGCCTGCGGGAATGACATCGTTAGCTTGCCTGATGGATTAGCTACCCCATACAATAATTCTGCGATTGCTGCGCCGCCGTCGCTGCCTGGGAACCAGGCTTCAAGAACCGCGTCAGCTTGATCCATTACACCTTCCAGATCGAGCGGTCTGCCGTTAAACAGGACGACAGCCATCGGCTTGCCCAGAGGCTTCAGCGCTGCAATCAGCTCTCGCTGAATCGCTGGCAGACGGATATCCGCTATGGAGCCGGCCTCGCCGCTCCGCTCCGAATGCTCGCCAAGTGCAAGCACGATCACATCAGCCTCGCGAGCCGCTTCCAATGCGGCTTGCCAATCGCTTGAATCTGCATTCTCCACATCACAGCCCTTCGCTACGCGAATATGTGAAGGGTCAGCAATTCGAGTCATACCATCAGCCAATTGAATGGCGTCCTCGCGTGATCCTGTCCAAGACCAAGGCCCGAGAATGTCACCGCTCTGAGCGAACGGACCAATGAGGGCTACCTTTTGTTCCTTTGCAAGCGGCAGGACGCCTTCATTCTTCAAGAGCACACATGACTTCAATGCTGCGGCATGCGCTGCCTCGCGATGCTCCTCAGAGAGCATCATCTCTTGCTCCAATACAGGATCAGCACCCCGATGCGGCTGTTCGAACAAGCCAAGCTTCTGTTTGAGCTTCAAGATGCGCAGTACCGCTTCATCAATCAGCTCTTCATTAACAGCTCCGCTCTCAACAAGCTCCTTAAGATTATGAACGTAACAGGATGTCATCATCTCAATATCAACACCCGCATGAATGGCTTTATAAGCAGCCTCTGCTTCATCTGCGGCAACACCGTGCGGAATCATCTCCTTGACGGCGCCCCAATCAGAGATCAACACCCCGTCGAAGCCCAGCTCCTCTCGCAGCAGCTCACGCATCAAGCGTTTGTTGCCGGTCGCTGGAACACCATCTACGATATTGAAGGCCGTCATGACCATCTCGACGCCTTCATCAAGAGCAGCTTGGTATGCTGGTAAATAATATTCACGGCGCAGCCATTCCGACATATCAACCGTGTTATAATCGCGTCCGCCCTCTCCGGCACCATATGCTGCAAAGTGCTTCACACAAGCCGCTACTCGGCTTATATCATTGGTTAGATCCGTTCCCTGAAAGCCGCGTACGAATGCGCGAGCGAACTCACTGTTCAAGTATGGGTCTTCTCCCGTAGATTCCATAACACGTCCCCAGCGAGGATCGCGAACCAAATCGACCATCGGCGCAAAGGTAACATGCACTCCTGACACGGCTGCTTCCTTCGCTGCAATCTCCGCGCTTTTCTCTGCAAGCTCCAAATCCCACGAGCAGCCAAGTGCAAGCGGCACAGGAAAAATCGTTTTGAAGCCATGTACGATATCTGCCATGATCAACAGAGGGATGCCTAGACGGTTCTTGCGCATATGCGCATCCTGAACGGCTATCACCTGCTTTGCTCCTGCCAGACCAAGCACCGAGCCGGAGTTTGTCACCATCTCATCTGTTATGCCCAGCGCCGCCATCGGCCCTGTAATCTGTCCTTCATCATTGTCTATACCCTCATAGAATGGGGTTGCCAGCTGCAGGAGCTGTGCGATCTTTTCATCTATTGTCATTTGCTGCAACAGTGCGTTCAATTGCTGTTCTGTCAATTCATTACCTCCGCCCGAGAGACTGTCCCCGCTTGATTTGCCCAAATACAGCCGCCTAATAATCGCCATGCCTTTTACTTTTCATAAGAATACATATTCTATCAGATCAATATCGAAACGTTTCTATCATTGTAGTAAGCATTATAATATTGTTTCATTTTTGCGTCAATGTCACAAAATAGCATACTCTATATTATATAGAAACGTTTTTATCTTGCTTTTTTCTCCACTTGTGTCTGTCTATATCCTAAGATATAATACAATCGTAACGTTTCTACAAGTGGAATTGTTTCGAAAGTTGGAAATCGCTTTCTTCGTTTCGAAACGTTTTTACAACATTCTTATTCCCTATCCTATAAGACAGGCTTGCTGCTCGCTCAACAAAAGTAAACCTTTCTTGCTGAATAGAGAAATAAGAAATGATGATGTAGCACAATATAACACCAGGAGGAATAATCATCATGCGAAAAACAGTAGTTTCCGTATTAGCCACAACGTTGTTGCTTACAGGGGTACTCGCAGGCTGTTCATCTAATAAGGATGACGCGAACTCTCAAGGGTCAGGCAACGGGGAAAAGCAAGTTTCCATTAATGTATGGGGAATGGGCGAAGAGGCCAAATCTCTTCCGACGATTGCCAAAGACTTTATGGCAGAGAATCCGAATATCAAGGTTAATGTACAAGCACTGCCTTGGGACTCTGCACATGATAAGCTGTTGACTGCAATCGCTTCGAAAAAAGGCCCGGATGTCGTACAGATGGGTACCACTTGGATCCCAGAATTCGCATCAGCGAAAGCTTTGAAGGATCTTACTCCATATGTTGATCAATTCCCTGAGTTCAAACAAGATAACTTCTACCCTGGATCGGTTGAGACAGGCACATATGAAGGGGCTTACGTTGGAGTACCTTGGTACATTGATACTCGCGTGCTTTACTACCGCACAGACCTCATGAAGGAAGCTGGCTATAACGAGGCTCCTAAGACATGGGAAGAGCTTTCTGATGCTGCGCAAAAATTAGCTGCTCGCGGCAAGGGCAAATACGGCATTAGCCTTGATCCGAAGGAACAATCTCTAGGCTTCATGTTCGCTCGTCAGAATGGCTCCAAGCTGTTTGATGAGAATAATAAGCCACTCTTCAACCAACCTGAGTTCGTCGAAGCGGTTGACTATCTGGCAAGCTTCTATCACAACGGCTCTAACGCAACTGACCTAGGTCTGGATGCGGTTCAAGGCCTTAAAGGGGAAGGTATCGTACCTATGTTCATCAGCGGCCCTTGGATGGTTAAGCTGATTAATGAGCAAGCTCCTGAATTGGAAGGCAAATGGGCAACAGCTGTTCTTCCACAAAAGGACAATAATGTTTCGTCCCTTGGCGGTTCCAACTTGTCCGTGTTCGAATACACGAAAGAGCCAGATGCTGCAATGAAATTCGTTGCTTATATGAGCAAGCCTGAAACACAGTTGAAGTGGATGGAACTTACGACTTCCATGCCATCTTCACAAAAAGCTTGGGAAAATGAGAAGCTGCAAAGCGATGCCAACTATAAGGTTATCGGTGAACAGCTGAAGACGGCACAACCAATGCCGATCATGAAGCAATTCGAGGAAATCGCACAAAATTACCTGACTACCTTCGAAAAGATCTATCGTTCTAAGGCAGATGTTCAAACCGAAATGGATGCCTTCAACAAAAAAGCTGAGCAAATTCTCAGCAAATAATTATTATGAAAGCTTATGATGCTAACCGATATTCTTCGCGGTTAGCATCCTATTTGTCCATTGCGATGGGCGCAAGAGCAAAGGAAGTGATAATTCGCTATGAATGGCTTCTTTAACAAAAGAGCACCCTATTTCTTTATTGCACCTACCATGATATTGCTTACTCTATTCTCCCTCTTACCCATTGCGGTAGCCTTATTCATCAGTTTCACCAATATGGATTTGGCGGGATTAGCGGATACCTCTAATATCAAAAATGTCGGCATCAGCAACTACAAGGAAGTTCTGACAGACCCGGCTTTCTTGAATGCCTTATTTAATACAGTGTTCTACGTTGTAATAGGTGTTCCATTAATTATTCTCTTCTCGCTTGGAATCGCTTTGTTAATTAATCTGGGAACATCGCGCATCTTCAAAGTATTTCGTGTCGTTTATTACTTGCCTTCCGTGACGAACGTAGTTGCGGTTGCGGTAGTATGGACCTATTTGTACAATCCCAGCTTCGGCTTGTTCAACTACTTGCTGGATCTCATTAACCTTCCAGGAATCCCATGGCTCACTGAGCCAACTATTGCGAAGATCTCCTTGATCTTGCTCGGTCTGTGGCGCGCAATTGGTCTTAATATGATCATCTTCATCGCGGCCCTTCAAGGCATTCCCAAATCGTATTATGAAGCTGCACAGCTTGACGGTGCAAATACGTGGCAGCAGGTCACGAAGATTACCATTCCAATGCTGCGTTTCGCTATCTTCTTCGTTTCGATCACCACCATGATTGGTTGGCTGCAATTCTTCGAAGAGCCGTTCATTATGACGGATGGCGGGCCGCTTGAAGGCACCACTTCTGTAGCCCTATTTATCTATCGCAACGGCTTCCAATTGAGCGACTTCGGTTATGCAGCAGCAGGATCTTTCGTTCTATTTGTTGCCATTATTGCGATAACACTCATACAGTTCAGGCTGCAAAAAAGTGATTCGGACTTAACGTAAGAAGTGGAGGTGTACCTATGAGCGCAAATACAGCTCAGTCTAATGATTTGCCCGGCAACAAAAAAGAAAAGATGTTTCAATGGATTGCTGGCATCGTGCTCACAATAGGCGGCATATTGTTTATGCTTCCGTTTATATGGATGATCCTTTCTTCCTTCAAAACAGAAACGGAAGTCGTACAAATTCCGCCAACGATTTGGCCTAATGCGCTTACACTGGACAATTATAAAAATTTGTTTATTAATATGAACTTTGGCGTGTACCTCAAAAATACACTCATCATTGTCCTATTCTCTTTCTTCGGGCTATTCCTAAATGCTATGGCTGGCTTCGCCTTCGCCAAGTATAAGTTCAAGGGCAAGCAGGTAACCTTCATGATCGTATTGGCAACCATGATGATCCCTGGTCAAGTGACGATGATTCCGGTCTACCTCATCTTGAACTCCCTGGATCTTACGAATACGATGATCGGGATTGTTCTTCCGACACTGGTTGGCGCATTTAATATCTTCTTGTTCCGCCAGTTCATGTCGACGATTCCAGATGAGCTGCTTGAAGCAACTCGCTTGGATGGCGCAAGTGAATTACGCATCCTGATGCAGATCGTACTGCCCATCTCCATGCCGATCATTGCTGTACAAGCTATTCTGACCTTTATCGGCGCCTGGAACAGCTTCCTATGGCCATTGATCATCGCCAGTGACGAGAGCCTCTACACGTTATCTGTTGGTCTTTCGTTGCTTAAGGGACAATACGGCGGCAACTTCGCCCTCCAGATGGCAGGCGCAACCTTCATGGTTGTACCGATCATGGCAATCTTCGTTTATTTCCAGAAGCATATTATCGAGAACTTCTCAATCTCCGGCATCAAGTAATTCCCGGATTATCTGGAAAACATCAAGGCCTCCTCAGGTAAGTACCTGAGGAGGCCTTGATTACTTTTATGATAATGCAGCTTGTCCAATTCGCTTCACAATTTCGTCGACGGTTTCTTTCGCAGTCAACTTAGACGAATCCAGCCACAATCCGATACGCGGCGTTTCCTGTCTAAGTAATTGATCCAGTTCAGCTACACTCCAAATGCCATAGCCTTTTTTGGATCGCTGAGCTTCTCTTTGCTCGACGACATCTGCAGCCGGACACAATACCACCACATAGAAAGGTCGATGCTGTATGTAGGAAATGAAATCATTCAGCATGGGGCCCACAACTACATCCTGAACAACAACTGTAAAGCCTTCCTTTACATAGGTCTCAGCTGCTTGAGCAGCAAGCCGATACCGAAGTCGAAGCTGTCCCAGCTCCTCCTCTCCTGCATTCGGGTGCACCTCCCGGCGGTCATTCACCACCATTCTGCGAAAGATGTCTCCCCTAAGATGTACGGATCTATCGAATTGCTCGGATAGTAATTGGCCCACCGTCGACTTGCCGCTTGCCATGATTCCGGTTATTAGAATAATACTGGGGCTCTCTCTGTCCATAATCATAATCTACCTCCCTGCATCACTGATATTGTTCGTATAGCTGCTGAAAATCGGCTGAAGGCTGTATTCCAAGTTCTAATAACAGCAACTGCTTATAGTGCTCATAATAATGGTGGAGCGACTGCCGATCTCCCATGGCTCCGAATATTTTCAGCAGCAATAAATTAGACTCCTCATCAAATTCATTGCAAGCTACAATTTTTCTAGCTAATTGCATGGCTTCTCGATATCGCATTCGCATGAGCAGCCAGCCTCCAAGTCGCTTGGCAAAAGAATCGTACATAATCGCCAATCGCTCACGCTCCGCTGCTGCCCATTCATAAGATTTATCTTCGAACAGCCCGCCTATATACATTTTCTCCAGTTCTATTGCCGCTGCTTCGTTAGCTGCATTGATTTCGTACAATTCCTCCATACCCTGCTCCAACTTAATAAAATCGACATCTGCTTGAGCAAAATCTACACGATACTGTTCATTCGCTGCAATGACCATTTTCTTATACCCGTGTGAAGATAATGCTTTCCTTAGCTGATAAACGGCTGTATTGAGATATATTTCTGCATTCTTAAGGGGCATATCCGGGAAGATATCCCCTAAAATTTTGAACTTGCTTACATTACGGCCTCGATTGATAAGTAAATATGCGAATAATTCCACGCTTTTCTTGGAAATCCATTTCACTATCCCCTGCTTACTGCTGGCCTGTAAGCAACCAAGCCCCCTAATGATCAGTCGATTAGATGCGCCGTCCCCAGAAGAATCCTTAGAAGAAGCGCTCCGTCTGCCGGCGGCTAGAGTAATCGTCTGAGCCAGACGGCTTCTGGAGATCGGCTTAACCATATAGTCCAATGGGTAAACATCGTATGCATGAATCGCATATTCGGCATGCGAGGTTGTGAACACGATCTCAAGATCAGCACGAATCTCGCGCAAACGGCGAGCTAACTCTAGTCCGTCGTCCGCAGCGATCCTGATGTCTAGGAATGCGAGATCCACCTCCTTATCCTGAATAAAGCTTAGCGCCTCTTCCGCATGCTGGAAGCTTCCAACAAGCTCCACGCTCTCTATATGTAACAGCAGCCGTTTCATAACCAATAGCATGGCTGGCTCATCATCAACTATGAGAACTTTCATTGCTCTGTTCCGCCTCTCATGGTGAAATGAAATTGGCTTCCTTGCCCTGCTTTGCTTTCCGCCCACAATCTTCCGCCGTTTAGCTCGACGTACTGCCGACTTACAATCAGTCCAAGACCGGCCCCCTTTTCTCCCAAGGTGCCTGGCATTGAATTAAGCTTCCGCTCGCCAAAGAGCTTATTTACCTGCTCCTCTTCCATACCCACCCCATTATCGCAGACGGAGAAGATTACCATATCCTCTGATAACTGAGCAGATAACTGAATTGTTCCCCTCTGCTCGGTAAATTTGATAGCGTTAGATAACAAATTACGAATGATTAATCCAAGCGCTTCCCGATCAGCATACACGAGGGTGCCATGGACAATCGTATTATGCACGGATATATGCTTGAATTTACTTTTAGTTTGCAGCATATGACAGCATTCCTCTGCAACCTCATACAGCTCTAATACCTGTAGACGAAGGGTCATGTCTTCTCGCTGGCCGCGAAACCACTCTAGCAAGTTGTTAGACATTCCCAGCGTGTTGCGAATCTGGTCACCAAGCTCCTTAATGATTTCTTGATGCTCCATTCCGAAGCTTTCTCTATCTTCTTCTAATAGCTCTACTAATTGAAACTGCAAAGCAAGAGGACTGCGAATATCATGCGATACAATCGTGAAGAGCTGATCCTTCAACTGGTTGAGCTTGGCAATCTGCTCCAGATGCCGCTGCTTCTCGGTAATATCAAAGATAAGAGAAATGCTGCCCTGTCTCTTACGCAGAGTCCGCAACGGATATACGCTCACGCTGTAAATTTTTCGTTCTCCATCCAGCCAGGCTTCAATTTCTACACTGCCTTCTTGCTTAGACTCGCACAGCTTATGCCACTCTGGCCAAGGCGCTAATAATTCCGTCATAGCCCGACCTATAATTGCCGTTTGCCCCATATCGGATAACCACTGGATAGCGCGTGTATTACTGTCAACAATGTTTCCTGAAGCATTAGATATCAGAATACTTTCCTGAAGCGTATCGAACACAATATTTCTGGCAATGGGAACGATGGAGAAAAATTTGTGCCTCATTGTAATTAGTAGCATTAGGATGCCTGTAAATCCACAAAAAACCGACCATGGAAGCAGCCACGCAGCCAATTCGGGATTTGCAAATTTTATAACCTCAATAACAAATGGCAGACAAGCCAGAGCTAGAACCCAGATGCCCGGCTTTCGGAATTCATTGCGAATATTTCTGACATATTGAAAAAGAAAGTAGATACATACAACCAAAAAACTGTAGCAAATAAAACTGAATATACTAGAATAGAGAGTCCTCGTCGCCACTAATTGACCGTTATAAAGCTCGACCGTACGAAAGATCACATGCATTTCCGGATTAAGCCATGCAAGCAACGACCAGAGCACGAACACCGAGAACAGCATAGCCTTCGATCGTGTCTTTCTAAACTTGTCTCGGCCGGTAAGCTGATACACGAAAAGAATAACGAAAGGTACCATCAAATTCAGCATCGTATGCTGGACATTACGAAAAAACAGCTTGTCTAATAAGTCATAGCTGCTTCTCTCCAGAACGATTCCAACTGCATAAATCATTCGGCAGACAATCAATCCTATGAGATAACTGACCCCTCGTTCTTTTCTAAACCTAAATATGGTCGCTAGAATTAAGCCCATCATAATTATTGAAACAATCATAAGGACAGACTCTATGGTGAAATCCATGGGGTAGACCCCTTTATGTATCGAATAATTTAGTATAATCTATATATTTCCTATAAATAATAGTATATAGAATAATCGTCATAATACCAAATTCATTTGTAAAGCACAAAACCCCTACAGAAGGCTCTGTGGGGGTTTCATGCTTCATACTAGCATTTATTTGTCTTAGATATTTAATGAGGAACATCCCACACCATAATTGGCGCCCTATTCAAGGGACTTCTCTTCCTGATACTTGTTGCTATTCCATGCTTAGCTCCTCAAAAAACCGTTTACTGCCTTATAAAAACCGTCTAAGTCATCCGAATGGACGCCGTGACCGCATTCTTCAAAAACCTCAAGCTTTGTATTAGGCCTTCGATTAGCCATTCGCTGCGCTTCTTCCAATTGGAGAGCCCAGCTTCTTTGACCATGAATCAGCAGAACAGGACAAGCGGTAGAGAGCCAATCCTCCCACCAGACTCCATTCGTATTCCGTGTCGAGATTATGATCCCTTGTATATCAAACCGGAATCCCCAACCTTTCTCATCCTCAAACGCACTTTCAGAAAAATAATCAATGGCCTTGAAGCCTGTCTCAATAAGCGCTTCTCTTAGCAGCTGCAAAGAAGCTGAACGTTTGGGAAGGTTCGCAGCATAAGAAATATCGTGGTTCAATTCTACACCGATGTCCTCTACTATGATAGAATTCACTAGTTCTGGATAACGGGCCGCGAACTGATAAGCATTCACTCCCCCCAATGAATGACCAAGTATCGTGACAGACACCCCACCGAGCTCTTGTCGAATCAGGCTGAGAATATCTGCGATATAGCTCTCTCGTGAGTAGTCCTTTTCCGGAGGATGCTCACTCCAACCATGACCGCGCTGGTCTAAAGCAATCACACGCCAATTTTCGAATTTAGAGGCTAGCTTAGCAAATTCCCTGCCATTGCCCATATGCCCATGCAGCATAAGCAGGATCTTCTGACCTTCTCCGCCAAAATCCAAATAAGAAAGCTTCAAATCTCCCGATTTAAAATATTTTCTGATGCCAATAGAATGATGTGAATTTGTCATACCGCCATCTCCTTTATTTGAAAGCTATCTCTACTTCGACATTTCATAAAGCATCTGACGTGTTCGTGTTCTCTTCCAGCTATGTTTATCTAGGCTTGCTTCCTATTGTAGATTATAATAGTGACAACTATTGTCATGAATATAAAAAATCGAGGTCTTGCTATGTCCAAATCAAAACGGCTTATGGAAATGATGATGACCGTTAATCGGAAGCGTCGATTCAAGGTACAAGAGCTTGCCGACGAATTCGGCGTGTCAACGCGAACGATTCTAAGAGATTTACAAGAGCTTAGCGAGCTGGGGGTGCCACTCTACTCGGAAGTAGGTCCGCACGGAGGATATCAGGTTGTGAGAGAAAGAGTCCTGCCTCCAATCGCATTTACTGAGGAAGAAGCCGTGGCGATGTTTTTTGCAGTCCATGCCTTGCGCCATTACTCCTCGCTTCCATTCGAAGCAGAATCCACCTCGGCGTTAAGCAAATTTTACCTCCATATGCCTGGAGACGTCCGGGACCGCATCGATAGCATGAAGAATCGGGTCGACTTCATTACGCCAGCAAGACGAGGCGATGCCCCCTGCTTGGCCGTTCTACTTGAGGCTGCCGTTCGTCAGCAAGTGCTTGAAGTGGACTACGAATCGAGAGAAGAGGGAACATCCAGCCGCCGCATCCAGCCGATCTTCATTTATGCGAACAATGGTTTCTGGTATTGCAGAGCCTTCTGCTTCTTGCGCCAGAGTATCCGTGTGTTTCGGTGCGATCGGATTCATAAGGCGGTGTATGATGTGTCCGGTATTGAGCCGCTCTCACCCTATGATGCACGCCTCAGCAGGCGAGAAGCTGCGAATCTGCAGGGGCCGATTCGAATTCGCGCAGAGCTGAGTCGAGCCGGCGTCCAGCGCTGCGAGACCGAGCTGTGGCTTGCTCCCATGATACATGTGCGTGAAGATGGAAGCGGTACTATAGCTGCGAATGTGGATCGCGAAGACATTCCCTTTTTCACGGAATTCTTTATCGGCTTGGGAGAGGATGCTGTTCTAGAAGAACCGCAAGAATTGAAGGCTTCAATTCACAAGAGGCTGTCCCAATTGCTAGCCCGATACCAATGAGCCGCTCTTCCGCAAAAAAACGCCAAATGACCGAACAAGACTACACTTGTTCGGTCATTTGGCGCTTAACCAACAACACCTCTTGCTAATACTACGATTGCTATTTAGGATAATAGGAAAATCCGGGATACTTAACTACTGGCCATTTCTCCTTGCGCAGTGCATTCAGCAGCTCCGGTCCGACCTGCAAATTACTCGCAACCACATCTCTAGGGGTAAGCGCCATCCACTGGTTCAACGACACATCCTCGAATCGGTCGCTCTTGAATATTTCCAAAAACCATAACGTATGATTGCCCGTATTCTGAATATAATGCCCATTCGCAAAAGGAACATAGCCGACATCACCGGCTCTATAGTCAAAGGTGCGGGCTGTGCCATCCCCTGCAAACACGGTCATTCGCCCCTGGCCCGTAAGGTAATATTGCCACTCATCGTTATTAGGATGCCAATGAAGCTCCCGCATTGCACCGGGCTCAATCTCAACCAGCGCTGCAGCGATTGTCTTGGAAATAGGAAAGTTAGTGGAATCTACGATTCGTACGCTTCCGCCAGGCGTTCGAATCGGTTCCTGCGCTAACAGTTGGTGCTTGAAGCTGTGCGGAATGGTACCGTAAGGGGAAGCCACCTTCTCCTTTTCCAATGGGCCTGGCACCTTGTCTTGGTAAATATAGACCTGTTCACAAGGAATGTGGTCGAAGGCACTCATCGGCACTCCGAAATTGGCAGACAGCACGTCCTTTGGCGTTCGTGAGAACCAATCGGAGATAGACAGGGTGTTAAGATCAGAGAAGCTGCCGTCATCAAATACAAGCAAAAACTCGCAGTGCTCCAGCCCCTGAATCGAATGCGGAAGTCCTGGGGGAAAATACCACAGGTCGCCCGGACCCACGTCAGCAATGAAGTTGCGCCCCTCTTGGTCTACAGATGTAATGCGCGCCCGACCTAATATCATATAGGACCATTCAGCTTGCTGATGCCAATGCAGCTCTCGAACGCCGCCAGCGGTCAAGCTCATATTTACGCCTGCAAGTGTAGTGGCAATGGGCAGCTCTCTGACTGTAATTTCCCGTGACCACCCCCCTTTATTCAGGGTCATAGAAGTATCGGAGAATGAGAACTTCAGGTTAGGGAGCAAGCCGGAATCCGTAATAGGCGGAACCAGCATATTAGGGTTTTCAAGATCGCGCATAATGTCCCGGGGACCGCTATCGAAACCGCCAGCGCCGTCATTTCGGATGGGCTGAGGTACTTTTCCATTCATCCCTTGATTTTGTCTGGGATCCATTTCATCGCCTACTCTCCTTGAATGGCATTATCGGCCTCTTATTCTAGAAGATATATGAATGATCATCTGTATTCATGACTTTCGACAATGTGCACTCGTCTTCTCTTCTGCAAGCCGAATAAGGGAGTCCCAAGAGGAGTATGGATGCTGGATAGATCGCTTACTTAGAATAAAATGTTGCAAAAAAATTTCTGTGCCGCTATTTCCTCATCTGATCTATGATGCTGCCTGCGCAAGTAGATTGTGGTCAAGCGGCAAGCTCTTCACTCTCTAATATTCGATTATATAACCATTTAAATAGTTGCTCCAGGAAGGACTAGCATTCGCTAATTGGTGAATCCCATTACGCTTTTCCACGCTATATACCGGTAAAAAAACGAGACAGTGAAGCTGGGTTCACTAGTGGAAAACCAAGCTTCTCGACTAGAAACCTTAGTGGCGCTAATCCTCGATCAAGCTCGTAAAGTAATCCTTTTAGCGAAAATATCCTCATTACATAGTGAAAATGCTTCACTAAAGGATGCTCAAGCAGGTGATCTAGCTTTACTCACCTGCTCTTCCACCAGCGGTTCAAAAATTGTCCTTGAAGCTGCCGCACCTGCCTGACTCCCCTTTGACAGGCGACTGGTCAAGCGATAATCTGTATTAGCTCAAATAGGCGTCAGAATAAGAGTAGAAGCTGCCTTCTAACCTCATTCTGACGCCTATTCCTTTCGATTACATCGATAACCTGTACAGAGTCAGCTTCACTGGAATAGAGCCTCTCGGAACTCGTCCTCCCGATCTGCCAAATCATGCAGCGCCTCGCCAACAGCCTGCCATTTCCCTTGAACAGCGAGCGAGTGGCATCGGCCAAATACTTCAGACTGCCCTAGCTTAATCTCACTTAGCCGCTTATTCTCGCTTTGGAAAAACTCACAATAGTTTAATGCGCGTTTGGCTCCTACTTGAAAAGCAAAATGGGTTAAATGCCCCTTCAGACCAAGCGGAATCTCACCATTCTGCACCTTTTCCTTCAATACCCTAATAGCGTCGCTGCCTACTTTCCAATTGCGTGCAAGAGACTGATTCTCCATCTCGGTATATACGTCCCGGAAATAGTGAATCCCCTGCTCAATGATTTCTCTCTCCCCCGGATGCCTTTTCCGTGTTGGAATACACCAGTGATGATAGGCCAGATCATCCGGATATAGACGGTATTGCAGCTGGCTTGTTCTACTGGCTCTTACCAGTTCTTCTATACAAAGCATAACATACGGGTACCCTGCCGGATCATGCAGATGAACCATTCCGTTCTCAATCTTAAAAGCCATGACATAATGGTCACAGCCATGCAGATTCAGATAGTTAGGCATATAACTTAAATAGCCCATGTCCAGTGGCCCTAGCATGACAGGATGCTGCTGCATAACCTCAGTCAGTAGCTCTATCCATTGAGACTCCGTCTTACTGGTGTGTTCGGTGTAAGCGAATCCCAATATGTCCAAAGCCTTGCTTACGCCAATATGCGGGACTCCATTGGAGAAGAAGATCATGTTGTCCTCTTCGAACCAGACTGCCCCAAGTCCTACGCCCGTCAACACTTCAATTCGGTTGGGCGATATTTGTTCTCCGCTAGCATCAAGCAGCATAGATGTTGAGTTGGCATAGCAATAAGCTCCATTGCCTACATAACTGAACATTACGTCACTACTCCCCTTTGAGCTGATCGCTTATTGAACCAGCCTGGATATTCGTTTGGTTAATCAGACTTCTATTTGTTTTCTTTCTGAGTTTGCTGGCTCCAAGGATGGATGATTAATGATGTTAAACTGGATAGCGATATCACCAATTACATTTTACACCAAAAATTAATAGCAGTTGAAAAAATATACATAATTAATCAAAGAATACCCGTCTAATCCTGTGATAAATCCCACACTAGCTTACTTTACTTGAATATCCCCTATGAATTTGTCTATGATGTATAGGACAATACTTCGCAGGCATTCATACATTGGAGGGGAACTCTTGACCTTATTGAATCGTTTCATCAAGATAGCTACCGCTATTCTATTACTGCTCGGCATTATTTTTATGGGTTCACTCGTTGATTTTATTTTTAAGCCGTTATTCTCATTGCTTAGCATCATTATGATTCCACTGATGCTGTCGTCCTTCTGCTATTATCTGCTGCGTCCGCTCGTGAACTGGATGGAGAGGCCTAAGCTGAATCGTTCATTAGCCATCCTAATTATTTACGTCGTGATCGCTATATTGTTTAGCCTATTTATAATCGGAGTGTATCCTTCTCTACGCACGCAATTTTTCAATCTGGTCGATAATGCGCCGAATCTATTCAATGCCTTGACCAAGCAGCTGCAAGAGCTCGAACAAAATGAATATCTATCTGGAATCTTCCCTACGAATGAGAACCCGCTGTCCAAGCTGACGGAATATCTGAACAAGGGCTTTTCCTTATTAACAGATTATCTGGCAGGCATGTTCACTTTCCTCTCGGATTTCGCTCTTATTCTGTTCACCTTCCCTATTCTCTTGTTCTACATGTTGAAGGAAGGGAATAAGTTCGGTCAGCAAATTGTTCGTTTTATGCCTAAGAGATTCCGTGAGGACGGCCGCGAGGTCATTAAGGATATTGATCTTGCTCTTAGCGGCTTCATTGTTGGGCGAGTCGTGGTTAACCTCGCACTCGGTGTGCTGATGTATGTGGGATTCCTCATTATCGGACTGCCTTATGCGCTATTATTGACGGTCGTAGCTGTCATCATGAACTTTATTCCTTTCATCGGTGCCATTCTGTCGGCCATACCCATTGTTATCATTGGCCTAATTGAATCTCCTTCTACAGCCATATGGTCACTAGTGGTGATTCTAGCTGCACAGCAAATTCAGGATAACATTCTATCGCCTTATATTTTCGGTAAAAAGCTCGATATTCACCCGCTAACGACGATTATCCTGGTCTTAGTGGGCAGCGATGCATTCGGAATCATCGGCGTGATCATCATCATTCCTGTCTATATGATGGTGAAGATCGTAGTCGTAAAGCTGTACCAGCTATTCTTCAAGAAAAAGTGGGAGGATGCTTAGACAGAGCAAATGGGCGGGGTCCCCGGTAAGGGAGCCCCGCCCATTCTCTATTATAAAATCATTTTCTATACCTCTGGTGGCAGCTCCGGCCTGATCTCGGGTATGACATCCGGCTTAATCTCCGGAGGTGATGGTTCTGGAACCACCTCAGGAACAGGCTGGTCTGGCCGAATCTCAGGAGGAGACGGCGGTAGAATGCTTGGTTCATTGTCAGGAGGAATCATCGGAATTTCTGGGGGCTTATCATGATTAGCCATAGTTCAACCTCTCCCTTCGCTTATAAGCATGATTACCCTAATACCGCTTCACCCTAACAGTTCACCATCTACCAATTCATTCCCGCTCATTCTAATTCCCTCGTAATTGTCCTCTGTACTATCTATAGACGGAAAAATTGTAGGAAATGGATCGAATTCTATGTAACATCCACTGTATCAATTCGGCGTATCGCCCACCAAGCCAGCGCTATGCCAACAACAGCCAAGCTTAGCGGAATGTAGATAATAGTAGTCAATGAGATGACAGGATTATGCATGGTTGTCAAGGCTACAATTAGTAGTGAGGAAATAATAGTCGCCGGTACCGAATGCTTGCGCATGCCAAAGTACAACGGAACCAAGCTTGTTCCTGCGGCAGCAAAAGCAAAGGTCACAATTTGTGTAAACTGCGAAATATAGTCTGTCGCTTCAGGCATACCCTGTTCTACCGGAATAAACTGCACAAAGTGATTAATGACGGTAAACGCACTTAATGTGAATAGATGTGAAATAACGATTGTGATAAAAGTAATGCCCATAATAAGCAGAAGCTTAGAGGTGAGCAGCTTCTTGCGGCTAACTGGGTACATAAATAGAACAGTAATCGTTTTATTCTTATATTCATTAATAATTAGTTTGCCAATTAATACAGCGGCCATAACGATAAAAGTCGCTCTAACAAAAGACCCTATAAGGATATAAGCCTCCTCGATACCGCTAACTGCACTTCCTCCTTCCAACTGCTCCACGTAACACACCAAGAACATAAAAAGAACGATAATCACATTAGCTATTGCAGCTGACCTCACATACCAGCCCAACTTCATTTTTTCCAGTTCCAGCTTCATGATTGTCATCATCGGCTTTTCACCTCATCCCCTTGAATCAAATCAAGAAAATACTGCTCCAATGACGTGTATTTCTTACTCAAAGATTCGACTCCCACGTCATTTAGCGCGAGCGTCTTCGAGATCGTTGTCTGCAGATCGCCCGATTCGAAAATTCGGATCATATTATCATCTATGATTTTAAAATTAGTAAGCTTCAGTTGACCCGCCAGCACCGTACAAGCCTTAACCCGGTTGGAGGTAATCAGCTCAATATATTCAGCATGCTGCCCCCTGACTTCTTCCATCGACACCTGCTGAATAAGTCTGCCCCCGTTAATAACTCCGATTGTATCGGCTATTTGCTCAATCTCGCTCAACAAATGACTGGAGATGAGAATTGTCATCCCAAAATCCTTACTTAGCAACTGCAGCAAGCTCCGAATTTCTTTGATACCCGCAGGATCAAGCGCATTAATCGGCTCATCTAGAATAAGAAGCTCTGGTTTTGTCATAATAGCCCTTGCGATAGCCAGCCTTTGTTTCATCCCAAGCGAAAAGTTCCTCACTGCTTTATCCTCAATATTGCGCAAATGGACCATTTCGAGCGCCTCGCTGATTGCATTCTTGCCATGATAGCCCATATACGCATTATGCAGATCCAGGTTCTGCTTGGCTGTCAGCTTGTCATAAAATACCGGCATTTCGATCATGCTTCCCATTCTTCTAAATACCTTGTAAGAAGAAGGCGTTAATGGCTGTTCGAACAATTCAATGTGCCCGGCAGTCGGCTTAACGAGGTTCGTGAGCATTTTCATAATCGTTGACTTGCCTGCCCCATTGGGACCGAGAAATCCATAGATTTCTCCACGTTTTACATTCATACTTACATTGGATACGACATCCTTGCCATTGAAGCTCTTCGTCAAGTCATTCGTTCTTATAACATCCGTCACTCTTGCATCTCCTCTCATGTCTTGCTAACTAAGTCTAAGTTTATCGAAGACGCTTATCTTATTTGTTGCTTATTTCTAACAAATATCTTAAGTTGTTAATAGTTCATCCGTCTTAGAGCAACTGAGAAGGTCGTTCTCTCATATGGAATGCTTGTCAATGTAATCTCTCCATCCATTTCCTCTACTAATCTTTTCGTGATCGTTAAGCCTAAGCCGCTCCCTTGGAATGCTTTGTTCCTTGATTCCTCCAGTGTGAACATCCGCTCGAATACGAGCTCCAGATTACTTGCAGGAATGCCTTTTCCGCAATCTGACACTTCAATTCTAACGAACTTATCATCACAGACCACCGCTATTCCAATCCATTGTCCATCGGCGCCGTACTGTATCGCATTAGACAATAAATTGTTCAGCACTCGCTCCAACGCCTCTTCATTCGCCAAGGCATAGACAGGGATCTCTGACAGCTGAATATCGACCTCAAGGCCGCTTGCCTGTATGCTATCGTAAAAGGACAGTATGCTTTTTTTGCTCAGCTCATTCACGTCTATTCGAGATAAGGCCAAATTACGATCACCTGCCTCCAGTCGGGCAAGATCGAAGAAACCATTCATCAGCTTAATAATTTCTAATGTTTTCTCATGGATTAGCCGCAGAAGGCGCTCTCTTTCCTGCGGACTGATCGAGTGACTGCTTTGTATGATCTCGACATAGCCTAGCACTACGGTAAGCGGGGTCTTCAGATCATGCGAGAAATTCGCAAGCATTTTTTTCATGGAACGCTCCGTTTTCCTATATTGCGCAGTTATACGCTGGTTATAGTCTAGCAACAGATTAAGCTGTATAAGCAGCGCCTTTAGCTCGCGATCCTCCGTCATGAGCAGCAGTTGCTCCGAAGAACGCTGTTCCCCGAGCAGCTGGCTTAGGCGCTGGGCTATATCATCTATGTGGGAGCTCCTCCCACGTCTCTTCAGAAACTGAATAACGTTCAAGAGAAAGAGCAGCACAATGATGCCTACTAGAAATTTAACCATATTTAAAATTCACCCAGCTTATAACCAATGCCCCATAATGTCTTGATATATTGCGGTGAGGACGGCTCATCCTCTATTTTCTCTCGCAATCTGCTAATATGTACATTAATCACATTCTCATCGCCAAAATAATCATCTTGCCATACCGATCTATACAGCTGCTCCTTCGTAAATACCTTCGTTGGATTCTCCGCCAACAGCTTCATAATTTGCCATTCCTTCGCTGTCAGCTTAATAGACTTGCCGCGCTTGCTTACATCAATGTTATCCGTATCAATGGTCAGCTCATGGACACACAGTACACGCGGCTTCGCCTGTTCCTGATTGCTCGAATATAGCGTCGCTCTGCGGATCGCCGCCTTTACTCTGGCAAGCAGCTCTATCATCGAGAACGGCTTGGACAAATAATCGTCAGCTCCAAAGCCTAAGCCTAGTGCCTTATCGACGTCTCCATCTTTGGCAGATAAGATCAAGATTGGAACTAGGCTGTTCTCCCTTATCTTCTTGAGGATATCTATCCCGCTAAGCTTTGGCAGCATCACATCGAGCACGATCAAATCATATGGGCCATGCTGTTCAAATAATTGCATAGCCGCTTCTCCATCTGCCGCATGGACAACACGGAAGCCTTCCATCGTCAAATATGCTTCTACCATCTCGCTAATAGCTCGGTCGTCCTCAACCAGTAATATGCTCTGTTTCATGTATTCGCTCCCGCTATCGAATTTGCTTATATGTCTAATATATTCTATCCTGTTCATACATTGAAGGGGGAGTGCGAAGGCAAGCCTTAATGATCACACTTAAATGATGATACAATCGCACAATAAAAAACAGGATGGAGCAGAAATTACCTGATCCATCCTGTTTCTATTTTAAGTGATTCGTTGCTTTTGAACAGCTACCTTACAGAAGCATCTCAATTATCTAGGCTGTATCGCATTCTCATCGGACACTACGATTACAATCTCGGCATTCGTGATGCCTGGCAGCGACCTCGTCATAGCCGCGGAATGATAAGCCTTAATTTTCGTGCCTGCTCTTAATTCTGTTTCTCCAGTACCAAGCGGAATAACTTTCGTCTTGTCTGAGATGTTCAGAATGACATCATTGCTCATACTTTGATCAGAGCCTACATTCACGTACACTTGACCTTTCGATGTGCGATCGGATGCCATAATGGTACCCTCGATTTTATTCGTTTCTGCTGCTTTAACGACGATTTTGTCAGCCGTTGTTTGAGCCGGATAGATCATGGTCATCGGACCGCTGTAATAAGCATCGACACGTACATCCGTTTTCAAGGCATCAAGCGTCAACGGCTTGCCATCTTCACCGACGATTCGGGTATTTTTATCCGCGCTTAGAATGACATAATCCGTTCCGCCCTTCTCCATCGGTTTACCGATAACCGTATACTTACCGTCCGCGACATTTGTTATAATACCGCTCGTGCCTGCTGCTTCCTGCGCTTCCTCCACTGCTGTGTTCACCATGACATAGTTCGTCGTAGATTGAGGCGGGATGCTCATAGTCACTTCAGGGCCATAGAATGCCTTGATGCTCATACCAGGCTTAATCGCTTTTGCTTTAATTTTTTTGCCGTTTTGATCCAAGATCTGGGCTTTTTCTTCAAAACGCAGTACAATCGTATCTTCATTTTGCGTATACATATCTGTACCTTTTATGACAATCCCATTGTCGATAACTTCAGTTACGGTTCCATTAATTCCAGTAAAAGCTTTGTCCTGCACGACAAGAGTTAATGCTGTGCCGCGTGCCGGTATGCTTTTCGTAATATTAGGACCATAGTAAGCTTTAACCACTTTTTTCTCGTCTATAATCGTTTGCAAGGAAACCTTCTTGCCTTTTGCATTTACTATTTTCGTGTTTTTCGTTATGGAAAGAATAATTTCGCTTTGGTCTGTCGCAGCAATGCCACGACCTGTTACCGTAATGAATTTACCTGTTTTATCATTAACGTAATTCGTAATTTGACCCATTGTACCTGGGTTGACCTTGGCATGATTCATTACGGGCCCATGCCCATGATGATTGCTCCGGGACGGAACACCCTGTGCGCTTGCAGCAAGTGGCATAGATGCCAATGCTAGAATAGATGCTGTGGCTAACACTTTGTGCATTTTGTTCTTCATTTGTCATTCCTCCTATGGTGTAGAATCACACTTGCGAGTTTGGCAACAATGATGAGCTGTGCTTGCTTACCTATCCTACAGACGAAATAATTCGCGATATGTTGCACACGTTATTGATTTACCCTATATCCCAGATAATTAACCATTGTTACATTAGAATAAATTAATAATATAATTGCAATATGTAATTTTAAAGAAATTAATAATTAATATATTAAATATTTTTACTAAACATAATTTCTAAAGGCTCTTGCTCCAACAATAAACATCCTGCATCCTTATAGCCTAATTTTCGATAGAAATGCTGCGCTTCTTCATTAGCCAGAGTAGAGGTCATCACCCGCTTACAACCCTGCTTCCTCATTTCATTCTCCCAAAAAAGGACCGCCTCTTTTCCTATCCCAGTGCCTCGGTACTCTTCCTCAATCCAGATCAGATTCATGAACGGCGTATTATCCCAGAAAAAACTGAACCTCATCGAGCCGATCCTTTCACCCTCTTGGTTACGCAGGATGTATATTTCTTTTCCGTTTATTTTGGACCGTATTAAGCGCTCTAATAAATGCTTGTCCCCTTCAAAAATATAGTTATAATCTGCTTCCGTCGCATAAGTAATTAACACACGCACTTCCCCCTTACTAATCAAATTGCTCTTGTCACCTAAATTCTTCAAGCCCGCTGCCTTTTCCTTTGTTCTGCTTGATTTATAGTTGACAGCCATTTCATTGCTCTGTATAATTCCGATTATCCGGATAAGAATTTAATAAATACACTGTTTACCAGTCCACTGGAGACACTCATTCAACATTGAATGGTGTCTCTTTTTTGTTTTAACTGGTAATGACCACATCATCAGTTAAAGGTAAAAAGAGACGTTGGGGGATCTATATGAATCTATTGCAAAGCTCTGTACCTCTGTATTACCAATTAAAGAACTTCGTAAAAGAAAAAATTGACAATGGAGAGTGGCCCGCAGGTTCGTCCATTCCAAGTGAGCGAGAGCTGGAACGTCTGCTCGGCCTAAGCCGAACACCAATCAGACAAGCTCTAGGAGAGCTGGTAACGGAAGGCCTCTTGGAGCGCAAGCACGGCAAGGGTACATTTGTAGCCGAGCGTGTCATCTCGCAAACGACTACGAAGCTGGTAGGTCTAGTAGAGCATTTGCATCAGCAGCGGCTGGAGCCTGTGATCGTAGTGAGGGACTACACTATTCATGAAGCCCCCGAGGACATAACCGAAGCACTCTGTATCCCTTCGGGAACGAACATGATTCACGTAACCCGCCAGATTTTCGTTAATAGTATCTGCGTCCTTACTGATGACAACTTCTTTAATATCAGCTTGGGTCCATTCCTCACAAGGGAGAAGCTTGAGGAGAGCACGGTGTTCGATCTGCTCGAGAGCAACGGCGTGAATGTTGCCAAGGGATCACAGAGCTTTACGGCAGCTCTTATGAATGACACAATCGCGGAGCGATTACAGAGTGAGCCAGGCTCACCTGTGCTAGCTATTCGCACCCTGCTATTCAATGATCGGGGACAGCCGCTGCAATGCAATCTTTCCTATTGTCATCCCGAGCATTATACCCATCAGATCCTTCTAATCCGTTAATTGAGCTTGAGAAAGAGAGTGAATGACGATGAACAAATTACACAAATTACTGAACAATTGGGCCTTCACAATGTTCATTCTAGCCCTTGCAATAGTGGGCAGCGGTTGCTCTAACAGCTCCACAACAGCAGCTGACAATCATCCAACAGGCAGCAATGCCGAAGCCCCTGCGCCCTCTTCCAATGAAGAGCAGCAGGCTCTAGAGCATATTGAGCTTACCTTTGCGAACTGGATCTCCACGGAGGATGCCACAAAGGAGGCCTATACACAGCTTGTAGCCGGCTTCGAAGCTGCTAATCCGAATATTAAGATCAAATCGCTCGGCATTCCATTCAATCAATATAAGGATCAAGTGCTGGTCGCCTCTACCGGAGGCAATACGCCGGATGTATTCATGGCTAATCAAGCCTTCACCCCGGCTTTCGCTGCAGCAGGCATCGCGGCTCCGCTTGATGAGCTGCTCGGCCCTGCGATTACCGATGATATTCTGCCTGCCAGCAAAGCAGCTGTAACGATTGACGGTAAGCTCTACGCTGCTCCGTGGGCCCCGCATCCGAATGCCCTGTTCTGGAACAAGACTTTGTACGCAAAAGCAGGTCTTGATCCTAATGCTCCACCCCAGACCTGGGACGAGCTTATTATCCACGCCAAAGCTATTGCAGCTCTGAAGCAGGACGACAAGGGGAGCCCCATCTATGGATTAGGCGAGGCGACTAAGACGGGATCTTACACCGGACAAATGCTGCTGCGCAATCTATACGGCTTCGGCGGTCAATTCGTCGATGCTGCTGGCATTCTTACCGTAGACCAAGGAACAGCTCTAGCCGATACGCTGCAATATTACCGCGATTTAACCACGCACAATCTTTCTCCTCAAGGGGCGGAGATCAAAGACCTTCGCGGCATGTTCAGCAACGGCTCGTTAGGCCTGCTCATTGATGGCGATTTCGGGCGCAGCAACTTCCGAACCATTAGCGGCAAAGGTGAGGCCTTTGACCAAGAATGGGGGGTAACCCTAATTCCAGCTAACAAGACTGGCCGGTCCGAGACCGTCTTCACTGAGCATCAACTGCTCGTATCGGCAAGCTCCAAGCAACAGGAAGCAGCCGCAGCTTTCGTCAAATATTTGCTGTCCGAAGAGGCTGCCATTGTATATCACAAGCTGAACGGCGTCCTGTCCTCCCGTGCTTCCATTGCCTCGCTGCCCGAATTGAATGAGGACGATTACGCCAAGCTGTTCAATGAGCAAATGAAGACAGCAAGTCCGTTTCCTACAAAGAATCCGAAGTTCGACAATGCCATGAACGAGGCTTCCAATCTCGTCGTGCTTGCTACAACTACGAGCTCTCCCATAGACGACATTATTGCGAAGCAGCTTCCGAAGCTTCAAGCGCTCTACACCTCCAAGTAGAATCATCTTTCATGTGGAAGAGAGGGAGATTATGACGTTCTTTTGGTCACGTGCCCGCAAAAACCAGCTATTCGGACTCATTCTGCTGCTGCCTGCCATTCTATTGCTTTCGCTTACCATTGCCGCACCACTTGTCCGTTCCATCTATACCAGCCTTGTCGATGCTTCGCTTCTATCCGCGGAGCGTCCTTGGAATGGCTTGGCTAACTACAAAGCGTTGCTGGAATCATTCGCCTTTTTCCATTCCCTAAAGGTAACGCTGCTGTATGTAATTGGTGTAGTGGGTACCGAGCTGCTATTGGGGATGGCGGCAGCCCTGCTGCTGAATAGCCCTATTCGGTTCCGCACCTTCTTTCGGAGCATATTGTTAATCCCTTGGGCTATTCCTACTTTGGTTACCGCACTTATCTTCATGCTCATTTACCAAGGGGATTACGGCGTATTGAACTATTTGCTGCTGCAAGGCGGAATCATTGATCAGAAGCTCAATGTCCTGAACGACGCTTCCCTTGCACTACCTGCTACTATGGGGGCAGCAATCTGGCGGCAGACACCGCTTGTCGCGATCATGCTGCTTGCTGGCCTGCAAGGTGTGCCGAAGTCACTGTATGAGGCAGCCATGATTGATGGTGCCAAGAAGCATCAGGCTTTCTGGCATATTACAGTGCCTTCTCTGTCGCCTGTTCTGGCGAATGTGGCGCTTATGATGATTGTGGCGAACTTCCAGATGTTCACCCTATTTTTCACCCTCACCGGGGGCGGCCCTGTCGATGCGACAGAATCATTAGCCATTCACACTTACAAAACGGCCTTCCAAAACTACGACTTGGGCCAAGGAGCTGCGATAGGCGTCCTTTGGATGGTTCTCTTGCTAATTATCGCTGTTCCTTTGCACCGTGCTGCTCATCGCCATATTTAGCTCCAAGGAGGCTCTTTCGTCTAATGGATGTCACGACTATACGCAGTAAGCCCTGGCTAGCCTATCTGGCATTGCTTGCTCTACTAGTGCTGTTCCTATTCCCTGTTTATTGGATCATTCAAATTTCACTGCAATCCAATGCAGAGCTGTTCCGCTTCCCGCCGCGTATGCTGCCAGCACATCCATTCTTCGGCAGCTACAAAAGCGTACTAAGCTCTTCTCTATTTCTAACCTTCTACTGGAATACCGTAATAGTGGCCATAGGAGCTACGGCACTCTGTATGTCTGTCTCCGTTCTAGCAGGCTACGGCATGTCTCGCTTTCCTTTTGGAGGCAGTCGTCTTGTCGTGCTGCTTGTTCTGTCAACCCAGATGTTCCCTGCCGTTACTCTGCTCATTGGTCTCTATACGTTGTACAGCAAGCTGCATCTGCTGAATACGCCGATCGCGCTCATTCTGGCGACTACGACAACTGCTCTTCCTTTTTGCATGCTTATGATGAAAACCTTCTTTGACAGCATCGCCCGTGAACTTGATGAAGCCGCGGAGATGGACGGAGCCTCCCGAATTCGCACACTCATGCAGGTCGTTCTGCCGCTCGCCAAGCCGGGGCTTGTTGCTGTTGCCATCTATACCTTTTTAATTGCGTGGGACGACTTTCTGTTCGGTCTCGCCCTTGTTAGCGATCTCGATAAGAGGACATTAAGTCCCGGCCTTTCCCTAACCTATCTTGGGGAGTTCGGGTACAACTGGTCTGGCGCTGCCGCAGCTGCGGTCACGGCGACCGCCCCGCTGCTAGCGGCCTTCCTGTTCCTCCAGCGTTATATGATCGACGGCCTTACCGCAGGAGGAGTCAAAGAATAGCAACATGAATACGAGAGGAGCTAGATTGTATGACTACGAATAATCGCCGTCCGAATGTCATTGTTTTTTTCACAGACCAGCAGCGATGGGACACGACTGGCGCCCACGGCAATCCGCTGGGACTTACGCCGAACTTCGACCGTATGGCAGCTTTCGGCACGCATCTGTACCATTCTTTCACCTGCCAGCCTGTATGCGGACCTGCGCGGTCCTGTATGCAGAGCGGCATGTATGCCACAGCTTCCGGCTGCTACAAGAATGGCATACCGCTGCCTTTGCAGCTTCATACGCTCGGACATTATTTTGCAGAGGGGGGCTACCATACCGGCTATATTGGCAAATGGCATCTCGCTGATGAAGAGCCTGTGCCTGTAGAGAAGCGAGGAGGCTATGAGGAATGGCTTGCAGCCAATATTCTAGAATTCTCTTCGGATTCGTATCGAACGGTCTTGTATAACCAGAATAATGAAGCCGTTCGTCTGCCCGGTTATCGTGTAGATGCGCTAACTGACGCTGCTATTCGATTTATCGACGATCACCAAGAGGAGCCCTTCTTTCTCTTTCTCTCCTATTTGGAGCCGCACCATCAGAATCACCTTGACAGCTATCCTGCACCCACCGGCTATGCCGAGCGCTACAGCGGCACATGGCTGCCACCTGATCTAGCTGCGCAAGGCGGGACGGTTCATCAGCATATCGGCGGCTACTATGGAATGGTCAAGCGGCTGGATGAGGCATTGGGACGTATTCAGGATACGCTCAAAAGCCTCGATCTGGAGGAGGAGACGATCGTTCTATTCACTTCCGATCATGGCAATCACTTCAAGACACGCAACAGTGAATATAAGCGATCCTGCCATGACAGCTCCATTCGTGTACCTACCGCACTAACCGGTTCCATCTTCAGTGAAGGACGCAGGCTCCAGCATCTTGTCAGTATCATTGATCTTGCACCCACTTTATTAGACGCGGCAGGTCTGGAAGTCCCCGCCCACATGCAGGGTCGGTCTATTCTCCCTATTCTTCGTGATCCACGTGCCGAATGGCCTGAGGAATTACTGGTTCAAATCAGTGAAACGGAGATCGGACGTGCCGTGCGCACGAAGAGATGGAAGTACAGCGTAGTTGCTGAAGGCCTCGATGGCAATGCTCAGCCAGGAGCGACCCATTACACTGAGGCTTATTTATACGATTTGGAAGCTGATCCGTATGAACTGACAAACTTGATTGGGTATGAGTCGCATCGCGAGGTCGCAGATGTACTGCAAGAGCGGCTGCTCCGCCGCATGGCAGAGGCCGGTGAAGCCTTGCCAGCCATCGAGGCTGCAAGGCCAATAGATGGCGGCCAGCGACTTGCGACAACAGCAGAGGCTTACCAATAGTCATTATCCAAATCCCTCTATTAATGAAAGGAGAAAAAATGATGTTTCTATTCGCCAAGCTCGCTAAATCTGTTATTCCGTCCCTTCTTACTCTTTCCTTAGCTGTATCCGCACTGTTCTATGGTTTTCTTCCTGTCCAGACCGCTTCCGCCGCAGGTGCTTCCTATTATGTAGATTGCTCGGTGGTGGCGGCTGGCACCGGCTCAATATCTTCACCCTTTTCTTCCCTGAATGCTATTAATGCAGTGACTCTTCAGCCTGGTGACAGCGTACTTTTCAAAAGGGGGGCAGCCTGCTCAGGCACCTTCGCCCCGCAAGGAACAGGAACGGCTGCATCTCCTGTCCTGATTGCAGCCTATGGCAGTGGCATCGAACGTCCGCGAATTGATGCGAATGGGCAGGAGGATGCCGTGCGTCTCCGCAACTTCCCTTATGTCCAATTGCAGGATCTGGAACTAACAGCCTCCGGTGATAACAAGACAGCTCGCCGAGGAGTACATGTTCTAGGCCAGGATGCCGGCAATCTCAATGGAGTCACCCTCAATAACCTCTACATTCATGATGTGCGGGGCTATATGCCTTCTACTGTAGTTGGCAATTACCATGGTACTGGCAAGTATGCCAATGCGTCCGGGGGAATTGTCGTTCAAGTGCTAGGCAGCGCCATCCCGACTGCTTTTCATAATCTAACCATTACGAATAACACCATTACGGGTGTGGATCGTCAAGGCATTTATGTCTGGTCCAATTACTGCCAACGCCCAGAGCTCGCTGAATTCTGGGGCAGCCTATGCACGGCTGCATGGACACCTGCCACGAACGTGACGATCTCCGATAATACCCTGTCTGATATTGGCGGCGACGGCATTGCACCTATGACGGTAGATGGCTCTCTGGTAGAAGGCAATACCTTATCGGGCTTCAATAGACGTTCAAATTCACCAAATGCAGGGATGTGGACAGCCAACTCCAATAATGTCACCTTCCAATACAATGAAGCTACTGGAGGCAAATCCACTTTGGATGGCATGGGCTTTGATGTGGATCACTCGACCAGCAATATTGTATTCCAGTACAACTATTCCCATGAGAATGAAGGGGGCTTCTTCCTTCTATGCCCGACTGGACGGGGTAAATCTAAAAACTTCACGATACGTTATAACATTTCAGTGAATGACCGCGCACGGCTGTTCCAGAGCTGCGGAGGAGAAAT
Source organism: Paenibacillus sp. J22P59 (assembly GCF_059383895.1). Classification (NCBI taxonomy): domain Bacteria; kingdom Bacillati; phylum Bacillota; class Bacilli; order Caryophanales; family Paenibacillaceae; genus Paenibacillus; species Paenibacillus sp. J22P59. The sequence continues at coordinate 236,274 of NZ_JBXENX010000006.1, read as the reverse complement.
TGTAAACGGTCAGATTTATAACAATACCATCTACATGGGGGATGGCATTGCCCCTGTTGTCTATCAAGAAAGTTCGAGCTCACCTCAAGCCGTACAATTCCGCAACAACCTGCTATATAAAAGCGGGGCAGGAACAGTCACTTGGATGCTGAATGACCCCTCATTCGTCATTGATCGTAATATTCTGTTCCGCGTTCCCGTACATGCAAATGCGACCAATACGGTGACAAGCGATCCTTGGCTCTCATTGCCTGGAAGCTTGCAAACCACAGGCTACAAGCCTAGTGAAGGCTCACCTGCTCTTCAGGCAGGGACCGTCATCCCCGCCAACGGCGGGCTTGATTACTTCGGCAATGCCGTATCGGCTTCTTCTCCACCGAACATCGGCGCCTATGAGGGGAGTGGTGTTCCTCTCATTAACGTCTCCCCACTTGCCGCTTACAAGCTGAACAGCTCCAGCGGAACCGATATAGTGGACAGTACGGGGAATGGCTATGGCGGTACACTAGCGGGCAATCCTGTCTGGAATGCCTCCGGAGGAATTGCGGGAGGAGCGCTCTTCCTTGATGGCAATGGCGATTATGCGGCTATCCCTGCCCTGATTAATCCCGGTACATCAGATTTCACGTTATCAGGCTGGGTCAAGCTTGGTTCGGCATCGGGTACCAGTCAAATCATTGCTCAGCAAGAAGGAGCTACTGGACGTACTTTGCTGTACCGGGATACGGCTACCGGCAGACTTGGCACTTATCTCGGTAATACGGCGCTATTCTCTACAGCCTCTATTCCTTTGAATGCATGGACACATGTAGCAGTAGTGAAACAAGCGAGCACCGTGACCTTATATGTCAACGGGCAAGCCGATTCTTCCGCAGTCCGTACAGTGGAGCCATCTACAGGAGCATTCCGACTAGGCGCCCATAAATCACCCAATGCAACTAACGTTAATTGGAGTGGTGGCTTGGATGAGTTTCAATTTTACAACACTGCATTAACTGCCCCGCAGCTCTACAAGCTGTACAGCAATCCGAGCTAATAACTGTGGAACTAGCTCCTGCTTATGCAGGGACTCCGCACCTAATGTTTTGATGGCGGTTTTTTTCTACAAAAATAAAGAGCATAGGAGTCTACTCCTCATGCTCTTTATGCAATAAATCACTATCTCCCTTTAGCAAGAAGAAGATCATGCTTGCTCGATTCCCACTAGAATGGCAATTACCAATTAAATAAGCTTCAAAATATCCTTCGGTTCCTCTAATTTATATTTGGCATTGATTCTGTCTGGCGATGGAGCTCCCCATACGGCCAAAGCGAAGTCTACTCCGGCTGATACTGCACATTCCCCATCATAGACGGTATCCCCAATATAGATAGCTTCTGATTGGCTAACGCCGGATATCTCAAGAAATTTCAGCAGGGGCTCCGGATTGGGCTTATGCTTCAGCGTATCATCGGCAGTAACGACGAACGGCAAGCAGTCGATTAGTCCAAAAGGCACGAAGTCATCTTCTAATTCCTGCTTCGTTTTGGAGGTAACAATGCCCGTCATAATCTTCGCGTTGCGCAAGGCTTTCAATACGATGTCGATATCCTTATATACCTGAATGTCTGCATAATATTCTTTCATATTAGCATTCCACTTATCATTAATTTCGTCCACATTCTGAATGCCCAGCTTCGGCAGCGATGTGGTACCAGGCACACCCAGCACGAAGGTCAGTTCATCATGTGCGTAATCCCGTCCTAGCACTTCTTTAAGCGTCTTTTGCAGCGAGCCGATGACCGCTTTTTCCGTATCAATCAGCGTTCCATCCACATCGAAAATTATGCATTTATACAAAAGAACCCCTCCATCGCTTCGGAATCTGAGCCAACATCATGGCCTTAATATACTCATGCTATTCTGCTGCAGCATATTCGCCTGCGCGAGCATCGCTTGGCCCGCCTTCTCCTGAATCTGAGCTTTGGCGATCTCCATCATTTCTCTAGCCATATCCGCATCTCTTATTCTTGATTCAGACAAGGTTAAATTTTCAGTATAATTTAATACGTTATTATTAGTATGTTCCAAACGATTCTGATAGGCACCCAGCTTAGCTCTCTCTGATGAGATTTTATTTATCGTATCCTTCATTGTTCCAATAGCGGACGAAGCTCCGACAGACGTTGAAATATCTAGATTTTGCATGCCAATTGCTGCTAATGTTACATTCGGCATATTAAGAGTTAACTTGTCTTTTACAGCTGTGCCTGTCTGAATAATAATGCCCTGCTTGGATGCGTCTTCGTCTTGCCCCTCTACATAAGAGAATAATAAATCCTTCGCCAAGCTCCCTCCATTCACACGCATGGCAAAACCATCGTTCTGAGTAAGAAGAAGCTTCCCGTTTATTAATGAAGCAACCACATTATCTGTGGAAAGCTGGCTATTTAATTCATTAAGCAGACTGGATGCATCGTATGTTCCAGCAGCAAAGGTATAGGTTCTGTTTGTGCCATTTATCTCAATCTCTATGTCATCACTTCCGCTTCGTATCTCCAAGCCGCCTGATAAATCCTTTGCCCCAGCTAATTTTGAAGGAGAGCCTCCTTGAGATTGATCGACCCACAGGTTGCCTAATAAAGTATCTTTGGCAGTCCCTCCAAAATTGCCGATAGTTACAATATTTCCTTTGAAAGTTAGGCAGGCGCTATATATATCTCCGGGAAGTGAAGGATGTGAACCAACGAAACCGCCATAACCTGCAACAATTGGAATATTCAATGCACTAAGCTTATTGTTGATCTCCATCGCCAACGGAGAGGTTGCCGGATCATCATACCTATTCGTCACGTAAGTGCCCGCATCTAGAGTGAGCGAATAGCTTGTCCCATCCACATCGAACGTCAATGTATCATTGACTCCAGCAGTTATTGTAATAAAAGGAGTAAGCAGCGCTTCACCTGCGACGACATACTGAGAAGCTGTACCCTGCTGAAAGTTCAGCATATGGGCCGTTCCATTGCCTGTAATCTCGTTAATTGTATATTTGCCCGATAGTATCGGACTAAAGCTCAGGCTCCCATTGATTAAAGAGGCTTTGAGGTCTACATGATTATTCAGTAATTGTGCATTTATTTGATCGACCAGTTCAGAAGGCTGATAGCTGCCATGGGTTAAAGCTATCGAGAAGCTGCCATTATCCAATTCAAATTGAAAAGTATCATTATTGGCGTTAACCGCTACGGCTCCTGACAGAACTTTACTCCCTGCAATTTGCGTGTAATTTCCATCTGTGTGAGTGGAATGACTTCCATCCAAAAGTGTTATCCCATTAAAATTCGTATGTTTGGCTATTGCATCTATTTCCGTATGCAAATTCATAAATTCACTTTGAATGTTGGCTCTATCCGTATCGCTGTAGGTCCCGTTAGCAGCTTGGACCGTCAATTCATTCATCCGTTGTAAGATCGCATGTATTTCCTGCATGGCGCCTTCTGCTGTCTGTATTAACGAGATCCCATCTTGAATATTTCTTGAAGCCTGCTGCATGCCGCGAATTTGACCGCGCATTTGCTCGGAAATAGCCAGCCCTGCAGCATCATCTGCAGCTCTATTAATACGCAGGCCCGAGGACAGCTTTTCCATCGTCTTAGAACTCTGAGTATTATTTGTTCTTAATTTATTCAAGGTGCTTAGCGCCGCTATATTTGAATTAATATACATTTACGTACCTCATCAGGAAAATTATTAATAGTACTTTCAGCATATACCAAATATAAACTTACAGCCAGCTATAAATAACAAAATTTCTCAGGCATAACAAATAGAACAGAGCCATGAAGTTATTCCCCCGATGTCTCTGTTCTCCAAAGCTTGATATGAGCATTCGATCCTAAGTCAACTAGTGGAACAGATCATGACTGTCGATGCAGGTCTGGTATTCCTTAATTTTGCCGTCTTGAAGCTTGTAGGTACCCGAGAAAGGATAGCACTTGTTCTGCTTCACCCTCTGGACTTCGCTAACAAGTAGAGGAAATACGGCGCACCAATAACCGCGACTACAATCCCCGTTGGAATTTCAGAAGGCTGAATAATAGAGCGGCCAATCGTATCTGCCGTAATGACCAGAAGGGCTCCTATCAGAGCCACTACTGGAAGCAGCATCTGATGCTTGGGACCAACAAGGCGACGCGCCAAGTGCGGCCCGATCAGCCCAACGAAGCCGATGCCGCCGCTGACAGCAACGGAGGAGGCAGCAAGCCCAACTGCGGCAGCAAGCAATAGAAGCTGTTCTCTGGATACCTTGGCCCCTAGGCCAGTAGCCAATTGTTCGCCAAGACTAAGTACATTCATCGCCTGGGCTTTATAGAATACGAATGGCAGCAGAACTAGAATCCACGGCAGCAAGGAAATCACAAACTTCCAATCCGTTCCCCAGATGCTCCCAGCGAGCCATGTGGCTACGAACTGATACTTTTCTGGATTCAGCCTCAAGGTCAATACGATCATCGCCGCGCTAATTCCCGCCGCAACCCCGATCCCTGTGAGAAGCAGGCGCGTTGGCGACAAGCCTTGATGACGCCTGTACGCCAATGAATAAATCAAGGCGGCTGTCAGTCCCGCTCCAATAAGCGCCAACACAGGCAGCAGGAATGCAGGCGCCGCCGCTGTCGTTGGGTAGAATGAAATAAACAGCATGACCATCAGACCTGCTCCAGCGTTAATGCCGAGAATACCGGGATCTGCCAAAGCGTTGCGTGATATCCCCTGCATCACGCAGCCTGATACCGCCAGGCCCGCGCCAATGAGCAAGGAAATCACAAGGCGCGGCAGGCGGAACTCGAACAAAATCAAATTTTGCTTATCGGTACCCTGACCAAACAAGGTTCGTAGCAGCTCAATTGGGGACAGCCGGATATAACCTGTGTTCATGCTGATTATAAATACGATAACAATAAGAGCTGCGAGTACTGACAGCACAATCATATGCCGTTTTCGTTTCTGCTGCTCAATTGTTGGAGCGGCAAGGTTATGCATCTAGAGCCCTCTCCTTTCTTTGCGTGCCAAATACAGAAAGAAGGGAACTCCGATAAGAGCGATGAGTGCCCCCACCGGCGTTTCATAAGGCGGATTAAGCATTCTTGCCGCCAAATCTGCGACTACAACAAGCAAGCTGCCCAGCACGGCTGAGCAGGGAATAATCCAGCGATAGTCCACGCCAACCAGCTTTCTTGTCACATGCGGAATGAGGAGCCCAACGAAGCTAACCGCACCGACAACAGATACCGCTGAGCCAGCAAGAATAAGCACAATAACCGCTCCGGCGAGCTTAGTGAACTGCGTTCGCTGTCCGAGTCCTCGTGCGACATCCTCCCCCAGGCTCAGCATCGTGATCGAGCGGGATAATATAATTGCGCCCAAGATCGCCGCAGCGATCCATGGGAACATTATTTTCAGTTGCAGCATATTCGTCCCCGCCAAACCGCCGGCATACCAATACGCCATATCTTGTCCGATTCTAAAATAAAGCGAAATCCCCTCGCTAAGTGCACTAAGCAGAGCACTTAATGCCGCACCCGCTAGGACCAAGCGGACAGGTGTAAGCCCGCCTTTTGCCAGCGAACCGATGCCGTATACGAGCGCAACACTGACAGCTGCGCCCAAGAAGGAGAACATAATTAGGTACATATAAGGCAGTCCCGGAAAAAAGGCAAAGCAAAGCGTGAGCATTAGACCTGCCCCCGCATTTAAACCGAGCAGACCGGAATCCGCCAGCGGATTCCGAGTCATTCCTTGCATAATCGCTCCAGCCACGGAGAAGCTGGCGCCTACCATCGCTCCTCCCAGCACCCTTGGCAGGCGAAGCTCTTGTATAATCTGATGCTGAGTAACATCAGGATTAAACTGAAAAATAGCTTTCCATACCACGAGAAACGGAATGTTCGCTGCTCCGAATGAAATAGATAAGATCATACAAAACGCCAGTATAACCAAACCGCCAGTCAGAATAAATGCGGCTGGCCACTTTGATTTTGATTGCTTAGTAACTAATGCCTGATTCATTTGCCCCACCTTTAGGATGACCGGAATAAATGTGTATTTGAGACTGCTAATGAATACGGAAAATGTATTAATATAAGAGCAATTAAGCTCCGAACTGCGCTTGATGCAGACGGCTGTATGCCCCGCCTGAGGCTACCAATTGCTCATGATGGCCCTGTTCTGCAATTCCTTGCTCAGTCACTACCACAATCCGATCCGCATCTTTAATTGTAGCAAGGCGATGGGCAATGACTAACGTTGTCCGCCCCTTCGACAGCTCTGCCAACGATTGCTGGATGGCTAGCTCCGTCTCTGTATCTAATGCCGAGGTCGCTTCGTCGAGAATGAGAATTGGCGGATTTTTAAGGAACATGCGTGCAATTGCCAGACGCTGCTTCTGCCCGCCTGACAGCTTCACTCCCCGTTCTCCAATAACCGTATCCATCCCTCTCTCTTGCGATCGTATAAATTCATCTAGTCGCGCTCGTCTTGCAGACTCCCATATTTCCTCTTCACTCGCATCCAGCTTGCCGTACAGGATGTTCTCGCGAATCGTCCCGGCGAACAAGAACACATCTTGCTGCACGATACCAAGCTGCTTACGGAGTGATTCCTGCGTCACCTGGCGAATATCGACTCCATCAATGCGAATCGCTCCGCTCTCGACCTCATAGAAACGCGGGACTAGACTGCATAGCGTCGTTTTGCCCGCACCGGATGGGCCGACGAAGGCTACAGTCTCTCCCTTGCGAATAACCAAATCCACCTTACTGAGCACCTGCCGGCCTTCTTCATAACTGAAGGATACGCTGTCGAAGGTTATCTCTTTGTGAAAAGCAGCGAGCTCAGTTGCATCCGGTGCATCCGCTACATCCGGCTCCGTCTTCATTAATTCCACATAACGCTTGAAGCCGGCGAAGCCCTGCGGGTAGCTTTCCACGATGGCATTTATCTTTTCAATAGGACGGAAGAAGACATTCGTCAGCAGCAGGAAGCTGACAAACTCACCATAAGAGAGCTGTCCCCGAATAACAAACCAGGTACCGCATACCATTACAAACAAAGTAACGAATCGCATCATCATATAACTGATAGCTCCGTTACTGGCGATCAGCTTATACGAACGCAGCTTGGTTAACCGGAAGCGATCGTTGTTCACCGCAAATTGCGCCTCCTCATACGGCTCATTAGAGAAGGCTTTAACGACGCGAATTCCGCCTACATTATCCTCGATTCGTGCGTTGAAATCACCGATATCGCTGAACAGCTGATGAATGGCTTTCGTCATTTTTTTGTTGAAAAATACAACTACCCAAATAATAGCGGGAACGACGATAAAGGTCAGGACAGCAAGCTTCCAGTTGATGAACATCATGAGTGTGAAAGAACCCGCCAATGTCATCAGTGCAATAATTAAATCTTCAGGCCCGTGATGCGCCATCTCGCCAATCATGTTCATATCATTAGTCAATCTGCCGATCAAATGGCCCGTCTTCGTATTATCGAAGAAGCGGAAGGACAGCTTCTGTATATGCGCGAACAGCTTGCGCCTCATATCTGTCTCTATATTAATGCCGAGCATATGGCCCCAATAATTCACAATATACATAAGCCCGGTATTCAGCGCATAGAGCGCGATCAGGCCAAGGGATGCCCAGACAATCAAATCCCATTTGTTGCCCGGCAGCAGGTCATCAATGAATACATTGACAGCCATAGGGAAAGCCAATTCCAGAAGGCCTGCAATAATCGCACAGCCAAAATCAAGCATAAACAAACCTTTATACGGACGATAATAACTAAAAAAATAACGAACCATAAGGTCCTCCTTTTTCGATGCGCCTCTACTCTGTCACTACACCAAGCGCCTTGTTCTTCTCCTTAAAACGATCATTATGCGAGGATACATATGCCGTTTTTGGAGCCTCTGGGTCCAAATACAGCTTGGCGCTATTAAGAGCCAGCGCTGCATCCGTGAACGCCCCGGCAATCAGATTCACTTTACTGTCATAGTAGACAAAATCACCTGCGCCAAAAATACCAGGCAGATTGGTCTCCAGCTTCGGATTAACGAATACATTCCAGTCATCCATATCAAGACCCCAATCCTTGATTCCACTAAAATCGGATTGAAGCCCATGATTCACAATGACCTCATCAATCTCAAGCTGATGGGTGTCGCCTGTCTCCAAATTACGGAGCGTCACTCGCTCGATTGCCTCCCCATTGCCGCTATACAGTTGGCTGACCTCATAAGGAGTAAGAACATCTACAGACGAATTATTCATTCGGGCGATATTGCTCTCATGCCCGCCGAATTGATGGCGGCGATGTACGACAGTGACATGGCTAGCAATGGACTCCAGCTCATTCGCCCAGTCTACTGCAGAATTGCCTCCTCCTGAGATCAATACTCGCTTCCCTCGGAACGGCTCCAGCTCTTGGACGGTATAATGCAGGTTGGTCACCTCGTAACGCTCGGCTCCTTCCAGCGCAAGCTTCGCCATCTTCAGAATGCCGCGCCCGATTGCGAGCACAACTGTACGCGTCCAGTGCTTCTCTCCACTGGCAGCCTCCAGAATATAGGTGGAATCCTCCTGCTTCTCAAGTTTAGTAATCTGCTGGCCGAATACGAGCGTCGGATCAAAGGTTCTAGCCTGCTGCTCCAATTGGGTAATCAGCTTGCCGCACAGAATCGGGGGAACCCCGCCCACATCCCATATCATTTTTTCCGGATAAATCAGCATGCGTCCGCCAAGCTCGTCCTTGGCTTCAATAAGCTTCGTCTTCAAATCGCGCATTCCACTATAAAAAGCGGTGTACATCCCCGCAGGGCCCCCGCCAATAATCGTCACATCATATAATTCGAGCTGCTCTGTCAATGTTTTTCCTCCTCTTGCTGACTTCCCAAACACCATTTTTCATGAGAATGATTATCAATATAATTGTAGGCTCCTCTCTCTTATAAAAACAATGGACAAAACGTTCAATTATTTTGCACAAAAAAAAGCAACAGCTCTAGCTGTCGCTCCGAAATTAACGATATCATTGACGTTCATGCATGATGATTTCTATGAACTATGCTGTAACAGACCGGGCAGCATACTCAGCAGCTTGCTAATCGTATTAGCGTCATAACAGTTCCACGTAATCTCATCTATTAGATAAACCAGCCCGTTGCGCACCGCGGGAAGACTCTGCCAAGCTGCACTCCTGATTGTCTCTTCCATTGCTCTTCGCGATACGGGGCTGCTTGGAAGCAGCATGAATAAGCGGTCCCCTGCGTACTCATGAACCATCTCCAGCGTAATCTCCATATAGGCCTTCTCTTCACTCAGCATATCCTGCACGGCCTGTGTCGGACGGAAACCGCATGGATGATAAAGAACAGATGTTAGGCCAATATTGCCCATTGCAAAAAAACGCTTGCCCCGATGATGGACGAATACCGTTGCCGTCTCCCCGGGTCGAATATAAGGCTGAAGCTGCTGCCACATTCGATCAGTATTGCTGTTATGATGGTTAAGCCAGTGCTGGGCTTCCTGCTCCTTTCCAAGCCATTCCCCTAACATTAATAACCTCTCCTCAAGCGAGCCGAATGAGTTATAGGTCAGTGTCGGAGCGATTTGAGAAATTTGCGCATACTGCCTTTCATCTTCCCTATCAAAAATAATGAGATCCGGCTTGAGCGAGGAAGCTCGGTCTTTATCAAATGGACGCCCACCTCCCCATAGGTCGCCTCCAATAGGCTGAATACCCAAAGTCAGCAAATCATCTATTGTATTTCCATAAAAGATAATGCGGGCAGGCTTCGCGGGAATTGCGACCTTATGGCCAGCCCAATCGGTTACGCTGACTCTCTGTCTCATAGCTAGACCATATTGTCTGGGAGACATCCCCGTCATTTGGCGGAATCGGCGATTGAAGTAATATTCATCCGTAAAGCCTACCCGCTCGGCAATATAACGTAAAGATTCATTCGATTGAAGCAGCCAATCCTTCGATTGCTTTATTCGAAGCTCAGTCAAATAATCAAGCGGCCTTTTTCCTGTCAGCTCCTTAAAAATCGCAGAGTATTGCCCGTTAGGCAATCCTGCAATTTGTGAAAGGAGCCCTACAGTTATTTTGTCCGTATAATGATCCTGCAAATATTGAATCGTACGTTCCACAGCTTGAATGGAGCTCGGCTTTCTCTCAGATATCATATTATGCTCCAATACAAAGCCTATCAGCTTCAAGAAGCGGAGATTATGCTGGAATGATTCAATACCATCCTGATCTTCTCTACTCCCATACAATTGATCAGCCATATCCATTAGCTGGGACGATGGATAGACACGCAGCCCGTTCCTATCCGGAAACAAATCATCCTTATACCATTCCGGAGCAGTAGAGGATTGGCTGACACGAGTAATCAGGAACGTTATTCGATAATAGTCGATGCTTTGATTGACATCACTCTTGATCTGATAGGCTTCGCCAGGGATACACAGAAAAGCGCTGGGCGCCGAGAAAGCCATTTCATTATTGTTCTTATCTATTGTGCCAGAGCCGCTCTTCCCTATGAGGAGCGTATATGCTTCTATTTGTTCCTCTTCTGGCACGGTATCTGAATCGCAAGTTAACAGCTCTATATCCAACAAATGAAAGGACAGAAACCGCAAATGCACTGGTGATACAGGTGGAAAGTGCATGCCGAACCTCCTATTCCATGTGATAATGATTATCATTTACGTTATTATATATGAAAAAAAGAAGCTTATCAACCGTGGCTGATAAGCTTCTTTAATCTTATATACGCTAAGATGGCGCGACCAACTATTTAATCAAAGCTTTCGGAAGCTCCTGAATCATCCATTCTCTCGAAAGGGCATCGCTGCCTGCTTTTAGAATATCAAACTCATACACATAGCCATTCTTAACAGCAGGAAGGTTATTCCATACTTTACTCTTCATTAGCTCATTCGTAGATTCCTGAGCCGCAGGGTCTACCGGATTTAAGATGAAAATACGATCGCCTGCGTATTCTTCCATCAACTCAGCAGAAATCTCTACGAACCCTACCTGTTGATCAATAAGCCCCTGAATCTTATCTCCAGGCTTGAAGCCCTGTTCCTCATACAAGAACTGTGGAAGACCCGCACCCGCCATAACGAACAAGCGATTGCCCGGATACATTGTGAAGACAGTAGCCGTCTCATTATCCTTTATCCCATTCTCATGAAGCATCGTCCACATTTTCTCTACATCCGCTTCATGCTTGGTCAGCCATGCCTCTGCCTCATCCTTCTTGCCCAGCATGTCGCCCAGCGTACGCATTCTATCTTGTAGAGACGCGAAGGAATCAAACGTTACTGTCGGTGCGACCTTGGAGATCTTGTCGTACTGAGCAGCATCGCTATTCGAGAAAATGATCAGGTCAGGCTGAAGGGATAATGTTTTCTCCAGACTTATAGGAAAGCCAACATCCTCTGAAGAAGCCAGCTTGTCATCATATACAGTACCGCCATCAGCCGATTTGATCACACCTACTGGTGTTACGCCAAGCGCCAGCACGTCTCCCGTTACCTCGCCATGATAGATAACACGCTGTGGCTGAACAGGTATTTCCACCTCATGGCCTGTCCAGTCAGTGAATACGCGTGTTGTCTTCGCCGGCTCCTGCGGTTCAGCAGAAGCGGTCGGTGATGCAGATGATTCCGCATGATTAGCGGGAGTTTGATCGCCCGAATTGCTCGTATTGTTGCCGCATGCTATTAATAAAGCTCCCATAAGCGCAATAACAGCCAAAAGCATGCTTGCCTTCCTTGCTTGTACCATTCTATTATCCTCCAATTCATTTCTCGGTGTTGTGATAATGTTTATCATTATCACTTAGAATGGTAAGCAATTTTCTCTCGCGGATCAATGGACAAAATAAAATAGCGTTATCTTTTTGTACAAATCATACTGATTTTTTTCTTATTTGCTTATCCCTATTCTCTCCCCATTCCTTCGCTTGCGCCGTTGCAATCGCAATTGCCCTGCCTTCCTCATAACCATCCTCCAACAACGCATTGGCAATCTCGATCGCTTTATTGCGAATTGGCGCCATAAAGTTTTTGAGAGAATCCGGGTAATCCTCCTTTGTCCATGGCATAACGCAGCCCTCCTTGTAATACTTTTTTGTTCTACCCTGTCTTTATTATTAGTAGATGTCTGCTATAACGATTGCGTAGCTATTTTCTAATAAAGCTTCACTATTAATTCACCTAAAGCTGTTGTTGCTAAACAGCTGCTAGATTCTAATGTCTAGGCAGTTTCAAATTTAAAAATAACAAAAACAGACTTGACTGGTAATTTATAAAATGGTAATATACTGGAAACTATTGAATAAATTTGAAAATATTAGAGTCATGATAGATAAAGGAGGTGAGAAACTTAAATAGCTACGTTTAAGTGAAATAATTGCTCACTTGTAATCATTCTAAGTAATATTAAAATATGAGGAGTTGAATACATGAAAAAGTTTTTAATTGGGAATTTGGTATCTGTAATGCTGTTATTGCTTTTAATCTCACCTGTATACGCAGAAAATGATTCTTCACTTATTGAGGGACAGCTAATTGAGAAAAAAAATTCAAGTGCTTTTTTTAATACTAAACAAGCCAGAAGCAATAATGAAAAAGTAACAATAAAAATAGAAAGTCAGCATATAATGGATGCAAAGGCTAATTTGAAAGGAGAAGTAAACTACAGTTCAGGTAAACAGGTAGCCTTCAATCTTGAAGGAGAATTATTTAATAGCCAAACCCAAAAGAAGGGGTATAACACTTATGTCGGGAAATTGGTAGATACAACCGATCAGTTTGAAGTATTGTACTTTTCCATTAAGGATGATAATAAAACATATAAATATGCATTAAATGAAGATTTATCTTCAGAAAGAATTTTTCAAATATACCTTTTGGATAAAGAAAATAATGTACTGTTATTTGAAGAAGAATTGAGTAAATTACAACCTGCTAATCTAGATAACATTACAGAAACAGCACAACCTCACAATGATTTCTTATGGTTTACTAAAATTATTGAACCAACCGAAGTTGGTCAAGAGCCTTACATTGATATTCAGCCAATGTCCAATAACCCCGTCTATAAATCAACAGATGTTACTTATCGGATTACTTATGCTTATGGGGATAAGTATAAAGAAAATATCCGTGGTGAAATTTATGGAAATATCATTGATGTCGGTACTGCTTCAACATCTCTAGCATATACAAAGTTGCAATTAGTAGAAAGCACATATATTAATGATGTATTTTTTAACAACACTTCAAATTTTCAAATCCATAATGGAGCAGTTTCCAATCGGGATCTTTATGGTAAAATAGCTCTTGGATATAATACTACGGTAAATACTACCAAATGGACAGGGACATATACTAAATATGGAATTAGTGGGGCTGCAGCTTTCAACCTAGGTGCTGGTATTGCTGGCAAATTACTCAGTGCAAGTCTTACCTACTCTTTCACATTGCAAGATACGAAATCAGAGAACTTAACTAGTGTTAGCTATTATATGAACCAAAATAATAATCAGTATTCAAAAACCGGTATGATGAAAGTTGCGAAAACAGATAAGGTTTATTTGGAGGACAACGGGGATTATTTCAACCTAGAAGCTGTAATCTCTACAATTGATTCCTCTCTTACAAAAAAATATTCTACTACAGTTCTATTTGGTTGGACTTTTGATGTCTACTATTACTCTGAGTCAACTGCATCAGCTAGCTATACCGATTTCGGACCAAGCGATACTTATTTGGTTAATGTTTCATAGTTTACATTATGAGGGACAAGATAATAATATCTTGTCCCTTTCCATCACCGCTACAAATCATTTACCCCTCATACTTAACAACCATCAATAAATCTTCACCTTAATATAGAAATCATATTAATAGGAGGCTGAAGCCGTATGCATTTAAAATTGAAAGCTTCTTTGTCGCTTCTGGTAATAATACTTTTGACAGCTATCATCTATGCTGTAATTCTTGTTCAGGAAAACAGGGCATTAAGCTCGATTCTTTCAAAAGAACTGCTTGTCACAACGAATGAGCTAGAAACTTGTACTTCCGTAAGTGATTCTCTTCTAGAAAAGACGATACAGAACAAGAAACTCTCTATTGGAGACGGTAATCAATTAGGATACTGCTTCCTGACAACAAGTAAAGCCATTGCTAAATATCATGAAGTGACCATCCCTATTAAAAAAATAAAAATATCTGATCAAAATCGAATGGATGCTTTGATGTATACGTTGAGTAATTATATCAATCAGCAATATTTGAAGCAGCCTATTGGCAATTTTGTTTTGTTAGATAACAAAGAGACGATTGCTCTTGATGCAAAGGACATTACGCGCTTAAAGGATATGCAGAAAATTGTAAAAAAAATAAATGAAATTATTGTCGCACATATTTCTTCAAGCTCTAACGAGGCCTCTTACAACCAGTTTAAAGAAAAGTATCATCATTCATTTGTTAAAAAGGATTATTTAAAGAACATCGTAAAAGATTTGGAGGAGTATGGATTAGAACTCCCTAGTAATTATGTTACGATTCTTATGAATCCTTAGTTTGAGATATAATGAAAAAATAAGCCAGTTACAATAGGCCCTGATCTTTATACCAGGTATATTGTAACTGGCTTATTCCGTCTTGTTTTTTCTAATCGGTAAAACAATTCACACTCTATATTCATCGTTATTCAGGTCCTTTGAAGCAGCTTCTTGATCACAATATCCATTACGCCCTCCTTTTAGCTGTCCGCATAACCATTATCCAATCGGATGACTCCCGTAAATACAGCTCCGCCATCAGCTCCATTCTCAACCGTTAACGTTCCGCCATGCAATTCGAATACCTTGGAGGCAATGGATAATCCAAGTCCAATTCCGCCTGTCTGGCGATTCCGCGATTGATCCCCTCGATATAAAGGCAGGAAGATATGAGGAATATCCTTTGGAGCGATTCCCGGACCGCTGTCCCCAACTATAATGCTCACCGCATCTTCTTGCTGGCGAACATCGACTCGAATCATTCCTTTCGCTGGCGTGTAGCGGATGGCATTGCTAAGTAAATTCCCGATTGCTCTGTTAAGCAAATGGCTATCTCCCCATATTGGAATTGAACCTGACGGAAGACCGACAGTCATTTGGAGCTCCTTGGCAGCCGCGCTAACCTCAAAGTCCTTCACGATATGATCTATAAATACGGTCAGATCAAAGCTTTCTTTGTTCACACGCTCCTCGAACAGATCCAATTTCGTATAGGCATACAGCTCACTGATCAGCGTCTCCAACGCATTCGCTTTACGCTCGCATACTTCTACATATTGCTTCACCTTCTCTGGCGAGTCTGCCACTCCAGTACGGATCCCCTCCAAATAACCGCGTATGGAGAACAACGGCGTTCGCAGATCATGGACGATAGAGCCTATAAACCGCTTGCGGTTTTCCTCCAGCACATGCAATTGCTTCAAGGAAGCATTCAATTCCATACCCATTCGCTCAAAGGACCCCGATACCTTCTGAATCTCCCTCACATGGGAACGAGGCAGATGAACATCCAATCGTCCCTCCGCAACTTGTCTGGCAGCATCTTCAAGAAGGGAGAGCGGACGTATGAGCAAACGACTAATCACAAGGCTTGAGATTATCATCGTTATGGCTAAAGAGATTATCCAGATTAGAGCACGTCCCCAGTCCCGCTTCACCAAATGCCCCTCTCGGTGCTCCGGAGCATTTGGTGCTCCCATACATACGGAGGCGGTTCCTGCTGGCCGTCCCAGCCTTTCGCTTGGTACGATACGCAGCTCCTCACAGGGCCATACCGTATACAGACTGTTAGAATTGCTCCTGTTTGATGGGGAATATGGCATTCCCTCTGGTTCAATTGCAGACGATCCCGCTCCCCCGTATGTAAAAACCAATCGCCCTTCCGCATCAAATAGCGTGATCTTCCCTCCCAGCTTCGAAGCCTGCTGCTCAAGCTCGCTCTGCCATAGGGGATTGCTCCATTGCTCCATATTGTCTACAATCATTGCCTTCACTTGCTCATACTGCATATTATCTCTGCCGGAGAGCTGCTTGTCAGACGACCACCTTTGGATCATGACGGCGGTGCCAATCTGGCTCAGGAGGATGAACAGCGCCAGTATAATCAGCCACAGCTTAATAGAGCCGCGACTAAGAAGGTTTATATTCAAATTTATAACCCACTCCCCATACCGTATGAATCCACTGCGGCTCAGACGGATTAGGCTCCAGCTTCTCTCGCAGCCTGGCAACGACGACTCTTACAGAATGGGGATCAAATAACTGGTCGCCCCATACTTTCTCGTACACATGCTCGTGTGAGAAGACCTGTCTCGGATGCTCTACAAACAGCTGCAATAAATTAAATTCCAATGGCGTTAGAGAGAGCGGCCGACCGCCGATACTCACTTCCCTAGTCGAAATATTAACAACCAACTCTCCATTGCGATAGACAGTGGAGTTGGCACCATTCGCCAAGGCATTCGTCAGGCTGCTTCGCCGCAATACCGCTTTTATCCGCGCAACAATCTCTCCTGGCGTCGCTGATTTCACAATAAAGTCGTCCGCACCAATTTGGAGTCCGCGAATTTTGTCGGTATCCTCCTGTACTGCTGTCAAAAATAATAAGGGGACATCACTTGTCTCCCTAATCTTCTTGCATACCGCAAACCCGTTCATCCCCGGCATCATAAGATCCAGCAGCACACAATCGACCTCATGCGAGGCGAATAGCGCCAAGGCCTCTTCTCCACTGGAAGCGAGCAATAGTTGGAAGGAATCCGCCTCGAGAAAGTCCCGCATTAACTCCATAATCTCACGTTCATCATCCACGAGCAGTATCGTTTTCATTCCATCGATCCCCTTGCCCTGAAATAGTTACCTTATTGTACCAAATATTAAAAAGACTCACAGCGTTTATCACAAAAATTTGATATTTGAATGATAAGAATGAGAGGCGCTGATGATCTTCATTTGAAAGCTTGCTGTTAGTCTAATAGAAATTGAAGATAGAAAGGAAGATCCTTATGAACCCTATTCTAATTGCAAAATCCTTATCCAAAAAATACGGCACCGGAGATACGACTGTCCATGCGCTTGATCAGGTCGACCTGACTGTTCAGGCTGGCGAATTTGTTGCTGTGATGGGTACGAGCGGCTCCGGAAAATCCACCTTGCTGAATATGCTGTCAGGACTAGATACCCCTACGTCAGGAGAAGTGCTGCTTGAAGGAACTCCATTGAAGGGGGCAACTGAAGCGGAGCTGACTCGAATCCGCGGCGAACGAATCGGCTTTGTGTTTCAATTCTTCAATCTGATTCCCGTTCTTACCGCTGTGGAGAATGTCTGTGTTCCCCTGCTGCTCTCCCACAACTATAATGACTCCGTCAAGGCCACAGCATTGCAGCTGCTGGATACGCTTGGAATTGGCCATCTAGCGGACACAAGGCCTTCTTCTATGTCTGGAGGCCAGCAGCAGCGTGTGGCTATTGCACGGGCGCTAATTAGTGCTCCCAAAATTATTTTGGCAGATGAGCCGACGGGAAGCCTTGATTCCAAGACGAGTAAAGAGATTCTTACGATTATGCGCAGGTTCTGTGATGAGAAGAATCATTCTATGGTTATGGTCACACATGACGCCAGAGTGGCCTCGTATGCCCATCGGATTCTATTCATGGAGGATGGCAGAGTGCGGGATGAAATGGATATGAGCCAATTCGCTGCCTTGCCTCCACAGCAGCTCATCTGGGAAATTACCAAGCGGGTCGAGGAGGCGTATGCATGAGTATAACTGTACTTGCCTGGCGGTTCTTCTCCTCGCGTAAAGGCCGTGCCTTTTTCTCAACGCTTGGCGTAGCTCTTGGCATTATGCTGCTGGTCATTGGCCAGCTGTTTATTCAAACGATTGAGCGATCCAATGATGCGAGCATCCAGCAGAAATATGGGAATTATGACATGCTCGCTGGTTATAGAGACGAGGCCAATATATGGGATGCTGCAGCTATAGGCAAGCTCGCAGAGATGAAGGATATCGCACAGGTCTCACCCATACTTTATCCTTATATAGGAGAGAAGGCTTCACACCGCGAGCTCCTAGGATTCCCTATGTATGTTGGCATTAGCGATGATAGCCTTGGAAGAGAGCATTCTTTCATGAAATTGGGCGAAGGAAAGCTTCCCAATAAAGACGAGGTTGTGCTCTCCGTAAGTTATATGAAATCCAACAAGCTTTCCCTTGGTGATCAGATCGAACTCCCCTTTCCTCCTGGAGGCAAGCGCACCGTTACGATATCTGGCATCTTCCCGCAGAGCGAGAGCTTTGATCAGATCGCCTTATTTCAATATGACTGGCTTGCTTCCGTCACAGGAAATGCTGATAAAGCGACCGTCCTTATGCTCCAACTATCGACTGAAGCCTCCAAAGGCGAAATTGCTGATCAATTGAAGCGCCTGTATCCCGAATTAACCATTGATACGCGAAGCGAGATGGCACAAGAGCGCAATAATATTGGAGGATTGAAGCCCTTCGTCCAAGGCTTAACCATTGCTTCTTTTATAGGCAGCGCACTTATTGTAGTCAGCACTTTGCAAATGGCGGTGAAAGAACGGCAGCGCGAGCTGGCTACGCTTCGCCTTCTAGGCGCACGCCCGCGCCAATTATCTTTCATCGTGCTGCTTGAATCTTTCATGATTGGCATACTTGCTTCATTAGTCGGAATCGGTCTGGGCATTGGCGTATCCTTGCTCTCAAAGAACATGATCGGCCAGCTCATGGATTACCCCATACTTGCACTGGCTATTCCTTGGGGCACATTGGCCCTATATGCCGCAGGCTGCCTATTATTCATTCTGGCCGTAGGTCTTATACCAGCACGAGCAGCAGGGAAGCTGCCTCCTATCGCGGCCTTCCGGCAGGACCAACTGGCGGTCGACAATAAAACATCGCGCACCGCCCTGCTCTCTGTCACTCTCTTGTTCGTTGCCATTCTGCTGTCAGCCTCCCAGGTTTTCTTCCAATGGGGCCCAACGTGGATGCTGCTCCTGACAGGCATGCTATTCATTATTTCTTTATTTTTCAGCTTGCCGCTTGTACTTCGCGCCGTTGTAGGGGCGTTAAGCCGGCTGGTAAAGCCATTATTGAAAGCAGATGGCGTTATTGCTGGGCAGAACGCTTTGAATCAATCCCGCAGGAGCATACAAATAGCAAGTATTATGATGTTGGCTGGAATCATTGCTATCAGCGGCTACATGCTGTTCGAGTCCATTCAGCGGCAGGCTCAAGAAGATATTCAGAACAAATACCCTGCAGACTATATTCTTCAAGCAGCCGATAAAGTACTGGAGCCTGGATTTTCAACTGAGCTGTATGAAAGAATAAGCCGTTTAGACGGCGTTCAAGCCTTTCCAGTCTCCACAGCACTATTCGGTCTTACCCTTAATATGAATTCATCTTATCTGGAAGAATGGGACGGTCAAGTATTTACGGTTAATGGCACCAAGCAAATTCCTATCGACTTAAAAGCCGTCGATATCGAGCAGATCAAAGAACTGGGAGATTTCCGGCTACTGGAGGGGAGTGCGGACACAGCGGCCTTGCAAAACAATGGTGTTATTATTACAGAGGGGATGAAACGGCTAGGGTACGCAGTCGGAGGAGAAATACAAATCGGCCGATTTGATGAAATTATGCAGGACAATTCAACCGGCCATACCTTTACAATTGTAGGCGTAGTGGATCAGCTCCCAATTGACCCGGGCGGCGAATTCAAAGTCTATACAGATGTATCGTCGATGACCGCGCATTATGGAATCGACACCTACAAACAAATTTTATTCAACATTCCACTTACCGCAAATCAAGATAGTGTTAACAATGAGATTAGCCAATGGCTGAGTGAACCCGAATATGCCAATGTCATTCTCTATGATCGCCAGAAAGAGCTGGCCGCCATGTATCTGCAAGGTCAACAGCGATTATGGATCTTATTTGGCACCGTCATTCTCATGACGTTAGTCTCCTTAGTCGGGCTTATGAACAATATGGCAGGCAGCATGCGCGAGCGTAATAGTGAATTCGCTGTTCTTCGCGCTATGGGCGGCCTGCCACGGCAAATTATACGACTTGCTCTGCTTGAAGGCATAATGATTACTTGTGCTGGCGGCGCAGTCGGAATTATCGCCGGTCTCGCCTTCGGTTACCATGCACTGGCGGGTCTCGAAGCACAGATCTATTCGTTCCCGTTGCTGATTACGCTTATTGCTGTAGCGGTGAGTCCTATAATAGGCTTGCTTGCGGCTCTATCGCCGGCGATGTGGGTATCACGCGTTCACTTAATTCGAAGTCTATATCGGGAGTAATGAGACCGATCCATTAGGAACTAATACGATTGCTCATACGCAGCTCAGCTCTTCGCCGCCATACTTCCAAGGTTGCACTTATAAATAGTAATGTAATGGCGGCGAAGGATATCGTGCACCATAGGCATACGCTTTGAATAACGAAAATGGAGGTACCGACCAAATAGATGGAGAATAAAAATCCAACTGCCGTTGTTCCCCATAATAATAAGGGCTGGAATGAATATTTCGACGGCATTAAACATAGGTTGAGGATAACGATGTACCCGATAAAACCAAATAAGGCGACGGGAATACCAACAATCTCCGAATAGGTGCTTTGATTAACAATATCGCAGCCATTATCGGGGCAGATCATTATCGCTCCGTTGGCCCAATTATTCACTAATAAATAAGCAGATACCAGTAATCCGCCTAATGATGACAACACTCTTAACAAGCTTGCTTCCCCCTAACGTAACAGGTAAAATAAAAGAAAAGCTTGCCGCAAGCCTGACACTTGCGACAAACTTCTATGTTAGAACTAAACTAGCACTTGCTGCCGTTCAAGGTTGTGCAGATGCAATACCAACCATTCGTATAAACCCAACGATTCTGTCTATCGGAATCGTCAGCTGTCCAGCCTTCGAGGCCCCAGCCTCCACAACCTTGAACCACTTCACTTGCTTTACCAAATTCAACAACAGATGGAGATGTATAGTTTTTCATTGTACTTCCTCCTCTATTCTTATTGATAAATTTATTATTCCTGCAGTCTACCCGCTTCAGATTCGCAATGTGTCTGATGCTTCCACCCTCATAACAGATGAAATCATTACGCTAAAGCTTGACGACTGCAACCCTTGCCTATTCAGCAATCCTAGCCTTTCACACTTTCCCTCTCAAAAGAAGTGTGGAAGGTTTTTTCTAGCAGTCTCTGCCGTTTAAGCTTGTACAGATGCACATCCAGCCATTCGTGCTTGTATAGAGCCATTTGTATTCAGAGTCGGAATCGTCAAACGACCAGCCCTCTGTTCCCCAGCCTCCACAGCCTTGAATCATTGCACTTGCCTTGCCAAATTCAACAATAGACGGATTTGCATATACTTTTTTCATCGTTAATTAGCTCCCTTCAATTTTCAGATTATTTATTAGTAAAGCTGACCATAGTGGACAGCATCAGACACTAATTCGGGTTGGAATCCGCTAACGTAAGCTGCTCTTCAATATGGGCCATTAGTTTTTGCAAGGACGGTGTCCCGTTAATCTGAAGATTGCCTATAATAAGAACTGGCGTTCCGGGAAAATCAAGCTGCTTAAATTCCTTTTGCGTCTGCTTAATGTTGTCCCGAAGCTCAGAATCGTCAAAATCAATTCGATATTGCTCCATATTCAATTTCAATTGCTCCGCATATTTTTCGAATACTTGCTTATAATCAGAAGCCCGACTCCACTCCTTGCTATTCTCGTAGAGTAGCTTGTACATGCCGCGGAAGGCGTTCTGCCGTGCCGCAGCCTGAGCAGCGAGGGAGGCCTCATAGGCATTCTTATGTCCTTTTGCAGGAACGTCTTTGAATATGAATTGGATCATCCCGGTATTGACATACCTCTCGAAAAATTGCATGTCCTCCATCTCTTCATATAGCAGCTGACAAGCTCCGCAGCCATAATCCGAATATTCTACTATAGTCAGCTTTGCGTTCCCGCTTCCTACTGTCGTCCCTGTGTCTCTACGAACAAGCGACACATCGGACAAGGTGCGTACGCTTTGAACAGGCTCACTTGATACCTGGAAGGCAAATTGGTAGAACAGAGCAGCAACTACACATACCGTACTCAACCAAAAGACAGTGCGGCGAATCGCATTCATTATACAATCACCTTCTGCTTGCGCCTTGTGATCAATAATGCGACCAGCAGCACGAGACTAAGCAGTAATGAGGTAGCTGCAATCTGAGCATAGAAGGAGCCCTCGCCAGAAGAACCGCTTGAGCTCTCCGTAATCTCTGGCGGCATCTCTGCTCCAAGAGAGGCCGGAGGCGCAATGGACTGGCTTTGCTCAACAATACTATGAATTTGCCTAATCGCCTCATTCTTCTCACGTACAAATAAGGTGAGAAACACGACGAAAGACAGCAGGCTTATGATTACCGCTATGGATAACACTCGCTTCATATTTCCCCTCCCCTTTCAGCCCATTTGAGCTTGCAATAAATCTTCGCTAACAGCTGAAGAACGATACAAACGAGCGAATAGACCGTCCTTGGCGAGCAGCTCCTGCTCTGTCCCTAGCTCTACCAGCCTGCCTCTATCCATAACCATCGTACGGCTGCATCCTTCTAATGCTGCAATTCGGTGCGTAATCACAATGACCGTCCGATCCTGTGAGAGACGCTTTATCGCTTGATGAACATAGGCTTCGGATTGGGTATCAAGTGCAGAGGTCGCTTCATCCAGAATAAGAATAGGCGGGTTTTGCAGCAACACACGGGCAATAGCAATCCGCTGCTTCTCCCCGCCAGAGAACTTGTAGCCTCTCTCTCCAACCATGGTGTCATACCCCTCCGGAAGAGCGCAGATTTTATCATGGATGAAGGCACTTTTTGCCGCTGCGATCAATTCTTCCTCGCTTGCATCAGGCTTGGCCAGAAGAATGTTCTCACGAATAGTCGTATGGAACAAATAGATGTCTTGAGACACCAGGCCAACATACGAGGGAATATCATCAGGATGGATATCACTAATATTTACGCCGTCAATGCTGACAGTGCCGTTCGTTGGCTCCACCAGTTTCGTCAGCAGATAGGCAATGGTTGTTTTGCCGGAGCCGCTGTAGCCAACGATCGCGAATCTCTCATGCGGTTCAATAGAAAACGAGACATTCTGGAGAACGGGATCCTGAATCGAATAGGAGTAAGATACCTGCTCGAAGGATACACGGCCTCTCACTGGGCTAATCGTAACGGGCTTATCAGGTATCGGTGAATCGACTCCTTCATCTAGATAAGCCATCAGACGTTCGAAGTTCACCTTGACGGATTGCATGATCATGCCAATTCTTCCGATCCCCTGCAAAGGATTAAACAGGGCACTGATATAAGAAGAGAAGGCGACCGCTGTCCCCGCAGTGATCGATATGGCGCCGCCAGGCTTGCCGAACCAATAGATAAAGATCGGTGCGCAGGCCGTGCCCAAGGTAAAAACCATATTGAATATGCCGCCCAAATAGGCTTGAGACATCGTCAGCTTGCGGATCGTTTCAATTAATCCTGTGAACATCTCATTAACTTTATTTTTCCGTCCATGCAGTTTATTGAGCATAATGCCATTCACGCTTAAATGCTCGCCAATGAATGTATTCAAATCGGCAGTGTTCTCTATAAGCTTCTTGCTTATTCGATAAGTAAACCGTCCGATTAGGGGAAGCGGCACGAATAGCAAAGGCGTAAGCAGCAGAATGAGTCCTGCCAGCTTCCAGTTCAGAACAAACATCATCGTAATGGTTACAATAAGGCCGAGGCTGCTCTGAAAGCTGTATATAATCGGCTTGATGGCGCTTTCCCCGATCATATTCGCTTCCGTCGTGAGCCTTGACATCACCTCACCTTGTTTGCGGTCTGTGAAGAAGCGGAGAGACTGCTTCTGCAGCTTATCAAACAGCTTGGAGCGGATCGTATGAATATTCCAGCTGCTGTAAGAAGCAATCAGAAGGTCTTGCACGGTATGCAAGAATACTTGCAGTAAAGAAATGGCCAGCAGGAAAAAAAGCAACGTCGAGAATGAAAAGCGGCTTGTATCCGCGAAGCCATTATCTATAATCTCAGCGATAACCAATGGTGTACATGGGGCAAGAGCAGCCTGGAGAAGCATACTGCCCACTATCGCCGGAAGCTTCCAGCGCTGTTTCCCTGTTAGTGATAGTGCTCTTTTCCAAGAAAATTTACTGACCGGCTCGCTGCCTATCATCCTATTATCCATCCTCCTTCAGCAGCCTTCGGAAAGATAAAGTACAACATGAGCACAGCAGCGAAGGAAAGATTGAAGGCCAGCTTGCCAGCCGTCACTTTCTCCGGACCATGCATCCCGAAGCAGCCGCAGCCAAACGGCAATACTTGATTATAGCGAGCTATCATACAAAGGCTGAACACAAGCTGAAGCAGTAAACCAATCGCAGCCGCACCCTGTACGAACAGCTGGAGGATGAGCATGACGCCAATTGTGCATTCAAGCGGTCCTATAAGGACAGCAGAGCTTGCTGCCAGTCGACCGTTGATGCCCAATCTGTAGCTCTCAAGCACGCGGGCGAAGGCATGGGGATTTTTCAGCTTTCCCATACTACTTTTCACGTAAAGAAATCCGGCACCAACGCCAATCACATTGCCCACAATATTTATCGCTTCCATAGCTCTCTCCTAAGAAACATTCTTCAACGCCGTAACCTCGCGGAGGAATTGCTCGATTTCCTTCAGATCTGGGCGGTCTCCTGCGAAGACCAGCTTCTTCTCCGCGAATTCACCCTCGTAATAGATGAGAGTCGGTATTGAGCTGACCTGATAGTTTTGCAAATACGGACAGATCGGACAAATACCCTTTTGCTGATCAAACTGCTCTGCAGCATTCGCAATCATCCATGGCATTTGCCCTTTTTCCAGCAGATGAATGATTAGCGGCAGTTGGGCAATCGTACGTGCACACGTATATTCGTCTATTAATAAAAGAAATCCGCGCGAGTGCTTGGCTAGCAGCTCCGGCAGCTCGTTAATCGGAGTGACAGCGGTATGCAGCATACTTCTCGTATGCTTTTGCTTCTTCCACGTTAACCTGATCAATAAGAAAAAGAAGAAGGCTGTCGCTGTCGCTGCTATATACATATTCAATTCACAGCCCCCTTCGCCATATGTTCTCTGAGCCAAAGCTCCAACAGCAGTGCTGTGAAATAGTCCATTCCTCTGCTCATTTCTCCTTGGCGATAACGCTGAATCTGATCTTGGAACTGACTGCCGTCAAGCAGGCCAAGCTCTTCAAGAACAGGACGCTTAAGCAGAGGGTAAATCTGCTGCCAGCCTTGCTTAAGCCCCTCGAATATCATCTGATGGGTGGCTGCTTTTCCCTGCTGGGAAAGGATACCGTCCGGCACAATCCCCTTCATGCTTCGCCTGAGCAGCACCTTTGTTTGAGCTTGCTTAATTTTCTGTTCCACAGGAATATTGAATAGAAACTGGACAAGGCGAGCATCCAGGAAAGGATATGCCATCTCTATGCCATAAGAACGGGCAACATCCTGTGCAAAGCCGAAGCCTTGCGAGCGTTGAATGTATTGATACTGCATACGAAGCCCGGGATTGCGTATCGCATTCTCATTGTCGAACCGCTCCTGCGCTTCCTTATGCATCATCGGATTCAATACTGTAGCCTCTTCATGCTTTCCTTTGAGAGCTCCTACCGCATACTCTTTAATTGTCCATAACAGCGGATCATTGTATGCTTTGGCTAATTTGCGCGATTCCTGCAGTAGTCGCAATAGCCTGCCTGTTTTTAAATAATCAGAAATGTAATAAGGGCTAAATCCGAATACCTGATCTCCGCCATAACCGCTAAAGAGCAGCTTAGATCCATGCTGGCTAGCCCTTGCGAATGTCGAAGCCAGCAGCGCATATGACATTTGATTCCTGTTAGGCTCATCCGTATTTGGCGAATAATGAGGAAAGCCCTTCAACATCCAATAGTCGTCGCTGATGACGAACTCGGCATTTGTCTCCTGATATTGATCAAGAATTAATTGAATATACGGTCTCTCATCCGCAGCAGTATCGTGTTCAAATACACAAGAGATTGGAACAATGGAGCGGTCGGAGCAATACTGCTTGGCCACTCCATAAATAGAGGTTGAGTCAAGCCCTCCACTCATAGAGACCGTTATGGGGCTCTCGCTGCTCCCTCTTGCCCTGTCTTTGACAGCTGTAGAGAAAAGAGAACGAAACTGCTCCACATAATCCGTGTCCTGCTTGTACCGAATCGGCTCATACTTCAGCTCCCAATACTTCGTTATTTTAACGACTCCCAAGACTACCGTCATATACGCACCTTTCGGCAGGCGCTTCACTTCCGGATATGGCGTGTCCTCCTCGGGAGGAACGCCCTTCCGATATAAAAAATCAGTCAAATAGCTCATATTGAAGCGCTGAATCCCATCTGTACGATGAATATCCCTTATACGTGAGGCAATATAAATAACCGATCCATCCACTTTATAAAATAACGGCCTCAGCCCCATCGGATCCCGCGCGCATAATAGGGTAGAGCGCAATTCATCCCACAGGACGAAAGCAAAATCCCCGACAAGATGCTCTACACATGAGGTGCCCCATTTGAGATAAGCCAGTTTTATTAATTGCTCATCTGTTAGCAGAGCGCCCTCGGCATACTCCACCAGTGTCATAAGCTCCTGCCTATTATCAAGCCGGCAATCCGCCACAATCTGAAGCGAAGCTATCGCTCTCGGCTCATTTCTCGAAATTCTGGACAAATAGCTGTCCATCGTTTCTCTGTCTGTAGACTGAGACACTTTCGCCAGCGCAATCGAATGACCATGCCAGGTTGTCTCAAGGCCTACAGCAAGGCTCCCGCTTTGCCTCCAGGACTCCTTCCAATAATCAACGCCAACATCCTGTGCCTCCTGATTGTAAATCGCGCAGATCATGCTCATTTGGCGACTTCCCCTTTAGTATCCGAGTAACGGAGTTTTCCAGTATGGAGCTGTACCGTTAAATCTTTCACGACATCGGGATGATCGTTGATAACGTTCCCATTATATTCAAGCCAAGCATGCGCCATAAAAGGCTTCTTCATAACGCCAACAACCAGATCAATAGGCAGCCCTCTTTGTAAAAAGAGATGGTAGCCTGCAAGCGAACGATGCAAACATCGGGCTTGTCCTAGAAAATGAAAGCAGACTCTCTCGATAATCTGTCCTGTTCGCTGAACGAACAAGACCTCTTGCTGGGATAAAGGACGAATATCCGGCACACTTGACTTGCTGTCGTAATACCGCTCATAGACCAGCTTAATGCCTTCTGATTTGAGCTCCCGATCCAAGCGGCGGACTAGCCTGTATATGCGCAAATACCACACCCATGAAGTGCATTTCGTTAGCAGTGTCATCGGATCTCGATCACTCCTTTAGAGGATAGTGACGCTAAGAAGGTTTGCAAATCCTCCTCGACCGTTAGATCATCAACTTGATATTTCGACTGAATCTCGTCTTTAATAGCAAGGATGCTTTTACCTTCCGTTAAGCGTTTCCAGATGAGAATGCCAACTTCATCGAGGCCATAATACATATCTTGGCTCAGTGACAACAGCAACGCCTCACCGTCTACTTCCGTTAACACAATTCCATCGCGAATTTGAATGGTTAGTGATGCAAGACTATATGGATTCATCCTTATCACCTTTTTGTTTTTTACCATTACAACATCCGAATCAGGGATTAGCTACAAAACTGGAACGAAAGGACAAAAAAAACAGACGAATGGAAAGATATCGCGGATTAAAAACAGGGGATTATAATAAGACGACTAAATTACAAATTAATTACATAATTGACTTTATTTGCATGTGTGTTAAAATGACGGGGTAATCTACTTAATGAAATATAGAGAGAGGGGAGTGTTACAGCTCCAGGTTCCTAAAGGATAGGGAAATTTGATATCGAGGAGAGATTTATGAATCTATCAGCGCTTATTATTGAACATGAGACCGAAGTCATAGCTGCATTATCCGAGCTGTTGCACCTAAGCGGAATTCCGATTGTAGGAACTCCATCTAATGTACTAGAGGCGCAATCCTACATTCCTACTTACAATCCCGACATCGTTTTTCTTGGAACTAATCATCTTGACTCGAACAGTCTACTATTAGTAGAACAGATCATCTACAATAATCCAGCAGCCGCTGTCATATTAATAACGAATCATGATCAACTTGCCCTACGGGCCTTTGAAATCGGGGTTCTGGATTATATCGTCCGGCCGATCTGCTTGAATCGACTGCAGAAGTGTATTTGCAGGGTGAAATCACATTTGTACAGCCAATACAAGAACATTCCTCAGCTGCCTTTTCTCGCAGTTAAGAATCAAAGGGGCTACGATCTTATTGATCAGAATACGATACTCTATATCGCTTCTGAGTCCAGATCGACGTATTTATATCATCTAGTTGCCAACAAAATCAAAATATCATCTACGCTGGAAACGCTGAAATCACTTGAGCATAGATTAAATCCCGAAGTATTTATTCGAACTCATCGCAGCTATATCATTAACTTACAGCATATCAATCGAATTGAAGCCTCTGGACAAACCTTTTTAATCTATTTCAAGCACGGCTCACACATGGCTCAATTAAGCAAAAACTACACCAACAGCTTCTATGAACGTCTCAACATAAGTAATCGTGTCTTATAATTATAACCTGCTACCTATTCGAATAGGAGGGGCTGCAGCCCCCCGACCTCCCTCCCCCCCAGTTATAGCCGCCATCCCAATTTCAGGATACTTTGAATCCAAAATTGCCTCATATAAAATATCGGATAATCCATTCGTCAACTTCCAAGCCGTATGATCGGATGAAATAATAAGTTCTACCTGATGTACCTACTCCATACACTTGATAATGCAGCAGAAAAAAGAGTTGCAAATGGAGGGATACTGTAATGACTGTACAGACAAGAGAATTAGTGGCCAGCATTCGATCGGAAAAGGCACCATTAAGTGGCCAGAAAAATCGTTCGAGCGGAAATTTCAGCACAGAGGTGCTCCCTGCTGGGACAAAAAGATTATTGTGGGAAGTAGAAGGCGGCGGCGTAGATCCTTATGACATCACATTCAATGTAATGAGAGATGTATCAGCAGGAACTGATCCTGTTGAATTACAAGGTGTCATTAGTGGCAATGCCTCCAGGGTCGTATCAGCAAGATCCCTATATATTGCCAATCCAAGCGGTGCTCAAGCTTCCTTCATCGTGAATGTGTATGCTATCGTTTAACAATACTTACTGAACATAATGGCAAAGGCCAACTGTCGCCTTGACAGTTGGCCTTTGTTATTTGCTTGGATAGGTATAAATCTATTTTTTCCTTCCATATTGCTTGGCATAGGACATAATGCGGTAATACATGCTTTTGTCCTTCAGATGCTTCAGCGGATAGAACTGCGGTCTTGTATTCACCTCAAGAATCCACGTATTCCCCTTATTGTCCAGTGCTACATCGAGTCCCAGCTCCCGAAAACCATTGCTATGCCTATCAAATATCCGTCCCACAGATTCGCCTAGCCTCTTCAGCTCTGCTTCCTTCCGTTCAATGCTGCCCTGACTGAAGCCTGCTCTAGATAAGGTATTCCGGAAATATCCGAGCTTGCCGCCTTGATGGTAGTTGGTTGTGACCTTCCCCGGCTTTCCTATTTTGGTGAAGAGCGCTGTACTCTTCCACACCCCATTGTTTGGCTTTTGAACCATGACACGAATGTCAAAGGAACTCCCATTCACAGCGGCGAGCTTGATGCCTTTCTGCAGCAAATAAGAGCGCTGCTTCGCGCGTTTTTTCAACTGCTCATAGAGGACATCCAGCGTTGAACAATGGTTTTTCGTTGCGTTATGTTGGATTTGATAACCGTTGCTTAGATTTTTGATCCGTATAATATTAAAGCCGCCCGTGCCACCGGTAGGCTTGAAATAGACCGTTGAATATTGAGAGACCAAAGTTCCAAGATTGCTTCGGCTAAAGGGCAACGTTTTCGGGACGTAAGATCGTGAGCTTGCACTGCTAAGCAGCCACTTCGTTTTTACCCATTTACTCTTAATCGTAGTACTTCGATAACTCATAATGTACAATTCCCCCCTCCCTCTTAAGATATGAAGGGGTGATAAAGTCTGCCCGTGCTCCTGTCCAGTACCTTTACCCAAAATTATTATCATTGTAGTTATTTTCATAATATATATAATATGGATATGTGACTGGAACCTAAGACCAGAAGCTCTATCATTTGTAAACTGGCATTCTATCACAATTATGATTATGGGAGAGACAACGAATATGAATTCATATGTGGGTATTGAGATAGATGGCGGGCAGATGTATATGATGGCGGACACCGCAGACGGCTGCTTAGAGCATACCGTTCCTACGGGCACAGACTGTACGGCGGCTTATCTTCAACAGGAGATTGAGAGCTTTATAGCCAAGCTTCCCTTTACGCCAAGCGGTATAGGCATGGGTATGCCGGGGCTGGTCGTAGGCGGCAATAAAGTAGAGCTAAGCCATGTCTTGCCTGCACTCAACGGCGTTACAGCAGATATGTTCGCGACGGAAGCTAACATTCCCGTAGCTTTTGTTAATGATATGAAGGCGGCAACGATGGCGGAAGCTGCCCATTGCCCAGACCATGATACCATTATTGTGATCATGTCGGATGCCTTTATCGCTTCAGGGGTTGTAGCATCCGGTGAATTGCTGCTTGGCTCGAAGGGCTGGAGCGGAGAACTGGGCTATATGATCCTGTCTGTGAATGGAGAACCTGTCTTGCTCGACCTTCTCGCCAGCGGTTACGCCATTACAAAGCAAACAGAGCTGGATGTTGCTGCAATCAATCAGCGACTCGAAGCAGGTGATGAACAGATCACTGAAGCAGTACGTCAAGCAGGGCAGTACTTCGGTTACGCTCTTACCAATCTGCTGCACCTATATAACCCGGATGTGATCATAATTGGCGGCACCACTCCTGCCTATAAAGGCTACATGGAAGCAGCGCATGCTGCCCTTGAAACGCATGCACTGCCAGAGCTGCTCAAATGTTGTACAATAACGACACCAAAAACACAGAACCGAGTCATCGCTTTTGGCGCTCGGGAATGGATTCGCAAATCTTCGCAGCGCTGATAAAACACTTCAAATCATCAATATTCACGATATTCAGAGCAAAGGAGATATTCTTCCTTGCTCTGTATTTAATTTCAACTGCTAACTTGTGACTCTAAACCCTCTTCAGCACTTTCCTACAAATCCCGCATTCCAAACATGCCTTACTTTGCATGCGCAGCAATAGGTGTGAATACACTGTCTTAAAAAGGAATTCAGGAGGCCCGCCATGCCTTTTCCCAACAGCATTCAATATACACCAGTTACAAAGAATAACATTGCATTAACGGATCCGATTCAAGACGTATCCCCTGAAGAGACGGATATTGTCGGAGACGCTCAGTTTCCTGCAGCCTATTATGCCTATGATGGGGTAAATGTATATTTTCGCATGCGTTTGAAAGCTGACCCTCGATTCAAAACGGGCTTTAAAAACTTTGCTTGGGGCGTACTCCTAGATACGGGAGGCAGTCCAAGCACATATGAATGGCAGCTCGTTGTGAATGGTTTGGACAACCGCCTTGAGCTTATTCGCAACACAGTGTCCATACCTGACAGCCTTGGTGATTCAGCAGAAGGTACAGACGGAAAAGGGACTCCCAGCCTTTCGACACCTATTATCAACTTTGATATTGCCCGCGCACAAGCAACGGATGACAACTCTCAGCTTGGCGGCTCAAGGAACTATTTTCTCGATTTCCTCCTCCCTGCTTCCCTCCTCTTCTCCTTGACTGGCATCACCGAGCAATCTGTGCTGCGTTTCTTATTTTTTACCGCAACCAATAATAACAATCTAAATAAAGACTTCATCGGTCCAGGACAGACGCTGAGCGAGCTTTTTTCCGATCCGCTCACTATTTCCAGAGGAGACGTACGAGCCAGACTTTCTATCATGCAAATGGTCGCAGGCGGCAATGGGCTTCTCCTTGCTGGACAGCAGCTTACGATTACAGGAAACATAACAGTGAGCAATGATGGTCGAAGTGAAGCCTCGCTCGTAGTCGTGAACAGCTCCTTTCCCATCGACAAGCTCGCCTCTTTGACTATTACAAGCGTATCGAACGGCCAAGCTGTATTTAATAAACTCGCCTCTTCCCTTACGTGGAATATCGGAAATTTAAAGCCTGGAGAAGCTGTCCTCCTGAAATTTACCGCTATTGCTGTATTTACGTCCGCAGGCAGTCGAATCGTGGATGTAAAATCCGCGTCGGGTATCGATTTGTTCTCAGGCGGAAGCATTCGCGCGTCCAACTCCGCTTCATTGGAAATCGTTGCAGTCGGAGGCGTCACTGGCACAGTTCTGGATAAATCGACAGGGCTGCCATTATCCTCTGTAACTGTTCAAATATCCAACCTACAAACCAATGCAGTCGTTGGAACCGTTCAAACCAGCAAAGAGGGTATTTATAGTTTTGTAGCGTTGCCCACTGGTTCGTATTCTCTGCTCTTCACCTTCCCGAGCTATGCTCCCGCAGTCGTTCCGGTCACAATTGATGCCGGACAAACTGCAACACGCAATTTATTTCTTAATCCCTTCCCTGCTCTCGTTCAAGGAACCGTTACCGATGCTTTATCCTCCGATGCTATAGCAGGAGCTGCCATTAATGTAACCGATCAGCTTGGCGTACATGTTACGCAGACGACTACGGATTCCGCCGGCTTATATTCACTGAGTCTGACTCCAGCCTATTACCGAATCAGCTTGTCCGCAGACAGCTATCAATTACTCAATCTGCCGCTTACTTTGGCTGCCGGAGAGACACGCACCGTCAATGCGGCTCTTCAGCCCAACCCAGGCTCCCTGAATGGATTGATTACAGATAGCCAGACAGGTCTTCCGATTGCTGACGCCCTCGTCGAAGTACTTGATAATCGTAACAATGTGTTGGTTACAGCCTTCACTAATGCTGCCGGCGCTTACTCCTTTAACAGCTTATTTCCTGCAACCAACGACCGTATACGCCTTTCAGCACCGACCTATGTTACACAAGTCATCGGATTTAGTATTTCGGCTGGTGAAACCAAAACAGTAAATTTTTCACTCTCGCCACTCGCTGGCACTGTTACTGGGACCGTAACGGATAGTGCAACAGGAGCACTACTGTCTGGTGTAAGCTTACGAATTTTCAACTCGGAATCAATTACACTGAAATTGACCCAGACTACGGCGAATGGTTCCTTTATACTCGACTCTCTCAATCCTGGCAGCTTGACCGTTGTAGTATCCAACGATGGCTATGCCAGCCAGATCGTCGGAGTTACCGTTACTGCGGGCAATGTGATCTCTCTAAATATAATGCTGGAGCAGCTTGCAGGCGCAATCTCAGGAATCGTGACCGATACGCAAGGCAATCCTATTCTCGACGCTACAATTCGACTGTTTCTTAACAATATTGTTGTAGGTCGAGTAGCAACAGCAGCAGACGGCTCGTACTTTTTGGGCAGTCTAAGCCCTAATCTATACTCTGTAACAACGAGAGCAAGCGGATATGGCGGTCAGTCATTCAGCGCATTAGTCATTCCCGGAGAGACGACAGTCGTCAATTTCTCCTTAATTAGGGAAGCAGGCTCCATATCAGGCATAGTGACAGACGAAGCAGGCAAGCCTCTTCCCGGAGCTGCCATTACGCTTAATGTCAATGTAGCAAGTGGAGGACTAATTATCACGCGCTACATTACACAAGTGGATGGCACTTATTTGATTAAAGACCTATTTCCAGGGCCTTATTTGGTCAATGTTTCTTTAACTGGCTACCAGAATGCCTTTCAAGGCATAACCGTGAATGACAACGAGCAGTCTCTAGTTAATTTTGCATTGCTCAAAAATCCCGGTTCTATAGTTGGCGTGGTTATTAGTGAGGACGGTACTCCAATTGCGGGGGCAGCTATCGAGGTGAAAGCAACAGGGGGCAGCGGTCTGACCATAGCAAATTCCTTCACAGATGAGAATGGGCTGTTCTCCAGTCCTAATCTAGCCTCTGATTTATATACAGTCAGCGCTTCTGCTGCGCTTTTCCAATCTGGATTTGCAACCTTGCAGGTGCTGCCAGATAGACAGTCGGATGCAACTATCGTGCTTATCCCTAACCCCGGATCTATTCAAGGAAGGGTCGTGGATGCAGAAACCGGCCTTCCCTTATTCGGCATCATTGCAACTATTACAAACGATAGTAATTTTATTGTTAATGCCCAGCTGGCAAGCAATGAAAGCGTCTTTCAATTTGATGGCCTTAACCCTGGGAGCTACACCGTTACCGTTCGAACATTAAACTATCAGAGCGCCTTGCTCGGAGTTATCATTAGTCCCAATTCAACATCTACCGTTACCTTCAATTTATTGCCTGAGCCAGGCATCTTAACTGGCCAAGTGTCTCCGATCGTAAACGGCGTGCTAATCGAATATTACAACAACAATAATGTTCTCATTTCTTCTACTATCACAGACATTAATGGCATGTTTTCGTTTCTTGGCGAAAAACCAGGCTCCTATTACTTAACCGCTCTTGCAGATGGGTTCTCCTCGCAGGTAACGGCAGCAACCATTGCATCCGGCCAGACGACAAACGTCATTATTCCACTGACAGAGAATCCGGGCAGCATATCCGGCATTGTTGTAGATACCGACGGCAATCCAATAGCAACAGCATTTGTCCGGGTATACAACGGCAACGAAACGCTGCGCGGTGTAAGTGCAGTCCAAGCAGATGGACGCTTCCTCGTTAACAGCCTGCCCGCAGGCATTGAAACGGCTATCGCAACAGCTCCTGACTTCAGCAGCCAAATCATCGGCGTGACAGTAAGTCCGGGAGGTGCAGTCACAGGCTTAACATTCATTCTCCAGCCTAATCCCGGTACTGTAACAGGCGTAATAACGAATGAATCTACCGGGCTTCCGATTGCTGGCGCAGATGTAGAAATCAGATTCGCAGACGCAACAGGCATCATCGTTAACGGTACGGCAGCAACTATGTTCGGCACCTATCAATTTTTTGGACTTCAGCCAGGCACGTACGTCATTATTGCAAAAGCAGACGGTTATGGCTTGGACACCGTGGGTGCCACTATAGTCAGCAATGGCGAAGCGGTTGCAAATATTGCGCTGTCGCCACTTGCAGGCAGTGTTAAAGGCATTGTGACAGATAGCGCAGGGAACCTGCTGCCGTCTGGTCAAACCGAGATCAAACTCTATACGGATACAGGGGTACTCACCCAAACCGTATTCATAAACAATAATGGCAGCTTTTTCATTCCAAATATAAAGCCTGGACAGTATTTGATTATTATCAATTCACCGAATTTCGAATCTTCACAAACGAGCGTAAGCATCATGCCCGGTGTATCTGTTTCCTTAATGATCACGCTGAGGCTCCGGTCCTCTTCCTTGGAAGGGCGCATCATTAATGCGTCATCGAGAGTTGGAATAACAGGGGCATTGATTCAATTGACTGATGTTCTTGGTTTGCCTGTCGATTTAACTTATTCAGATGAAACCGGATTTTTTGCGCTGCCAGGCATTCCAATCGGCAATTATGTCGTAACTGGAACCGCCTTGAATTACGGAAGTAATACCGTGGCGGTTGTAGCAGACAGCAACCTTACAACAAGAATAGTGCTGGAGCTGTCTCCCAATCCCGGCACACTTACTGGATTTATCAGCGATTTGACAACCGGGGACAATATCCAAGGCGCAGTCATACGCATAAATAAGGCTTTGAGCTCTTCTGTTATTGCAACGATAGTAAGTGGAGTCGGCGGAAAATATAGCGTGAATACTTTATCACCAGGGAACTATTCCTTAACTATTTCTACAGACGGCTATGCAAGTGAGTTTGGAAGTGTCGCCATCTTAGCCAATCAGGAAACCCGATTCAGCTTTGCTCTCCAACCACTGCCGGGTAAGCTAATTGGCTTTGTACGCAACTCTCTTTCAGGCGTTGTGCTGTCAGGCAGCTCTGTACGACTGCTGCAATTCGACAATTTTGGTCCGTTGCTAGATGCTACTGTATCTGATCCTTCTGGACGCTTCGAAATCCCGAACGCAGCAGCTGCCAACTATGTTGTCACCGCATCTCTTGCTGGATTCGCATCTTACCAGACATCGGTACTTATCGCCCGTGGCGAAACGGTTACAATCGAGCTCTTGCTCCGTCCTGTACAGACTTCTATTGTGGGAACCGTTCATAATTCTTCTGGCATTGGTGTACCTAATACATCCGTTGTTGCCGTCGATCACAATGGAGTAACGAATGGTGAAGGAATTACTTCAGAGGATGGGCGCTTCGTTATTCCAAGCTTTTCTGGCGGTGAGCAGACGATTATTGCAAACGCAGGAGCAAACGGAGCTCAATCCTTATTTATTAATCAGACGCAGGGTCAGCAGAAAGCAGACGTAGTATTATCCACTCCTGTCTTCCCCATAACAGGACTGGTAGTCGATGAAGTGAACAGTTCACCGGTAGCCGGGACAATTATTCATGTGCTGACTAATGGCTCGAACATCGTCGCCGGTACCGTCTTTACGGACGGTACCGGGCGGTTCTTAGCACAGAGCTTCACGAATGGCACCTATACGTTATCAGCCTCCAACCCTGATTTCGGTTCGGTTTCACTAGGAATCATCGTTAATGGAGGAGCAAAGGACGTAAGCATACGCCTACCCGTTATGTTCGGGACGCTACGCGGAACGATCCGCGATACTTCCGGTAATCCACTTTATCTGGCCCTTGCCGAGATTATTACCCAAGAGGGGATGCTTATCCGCCAATCAATAAGCAACCCAAGCGGTCAATATGCACTTGCAAATGTCACTGCTGGCCAGTCTTATGCCCGCTTCTCTTATCCTGGTAAAGAAACAAAAATTTTAAGGCCTCTTATTATAAATGGGCAAACAACCGTGCTTGATGTCGTATTGTCAGACGAAGATGAAGAGTAGCAGCCATCCAGCAGTGCCTGGCATATAGACAAACAAATACCGGCAGCCTCCTCATAGAGAGACTGCCGGTATTGTTTATTTACAATAGATAATCCAATCTTTAGCTGCGCTTCTGTAAATTCTCCAAATGAGCATCCAGATTATCCAACGTTTGCGCCATGCCTGGAAGCATGCCCATATCAAGTACCGTCTGCAACGCTTCTGGTGAATCATATTTAGCTGTATTAATCAGCTTTGTCTTCCCATTCTCCAGCTCGACAAAATCAAGTATAACCTGCGTGGAAGGCATATTCTCAGCAGCGTTACCTTCCGCATCGGAGAAATAATCCGTGTAAACAATTTGATTGGGTGCTGTAATTTCCTTATAAATCGCTTTGCCCCACGACTCCATACCGTAGAAGTCGCCTTGGTTCTTATCCTCGCATTTCATGCAATAATGCCATATCCCGCCCGGACGGAAATCTACGTTGCATACGGGAACAGACCAGCCTTTAGGCCCCCACCACTGCTTCAAATGCTCCCCCTCTGTATAAGCCTTGAACACAAGCTCCCGAGGCGCGTTAA
The DNA here is from genome assembly GCF_059383895.1 of Paenibacillus sp. J22P59. Taxonomy (NCBI): domain Bacteria; kingdom Bacillati; phylum Bacillota; class Bacilli; order Caryophanales; family Paenibacillaceae; genus Paenibacillus; species Paenibacillus sp. J22P59. The sequence goes on along the minus strand of NZ_JBXENX010000006.1, from coordinate 198,417 downwards.
AAATGCGTTCCAGCACAAGCGTATTGCCTTCAACCTTGGATACCAATTGGTTAGATAAGTTAGAATTCGGCATATGAAATATCCTCCTCATTATTATTTGCCTCTCAAGCGATTACAGCCTGTGGCTAATCTTCCTTTTCTGCTTCCTTGCTTTGCATCATGTGCAAATAATCATCCAGCCGATCGTAACGCTCCTCCCACATACGACGATACGATTCCAGCCAAGCATCCAATTCTTTGAACGGATCGGGACGCAGCCTGCAAATACGCCGATTAGCAACGGCTTGCACTTCAACAATGCCAGCCTCGCTAAGAACACGCAAATGCTTGGACGCTTGAGGTTGACGTATCTGGAGCCTCTCGGCAATCTCCCCTACGGTTAAAGGGCTTTCGCGCAATAGTTCAACAATCTGCAGTCGGTTAGGCTCAGCTAAGGCACTCATAACGTTAGCATTCATAAACAATCATCCATTCGTTATATTTCGTCATACCCTCCAAACGGGTAACTATAGAACCCAACGCACCCCCTTAATTGTATTTCCTTTTGTTAAAAATAATATACCATCTAGGGAATATTCCTGTAAAGGAATATTTAAAGTTCTTTATTCTAACTCGCCTTTCGAAGCACTTTAAAAGATTTCAATAAAAAGAGCAGTTGGCTCTCCCTATGCGGGAAAGCCAACTGCTCTTCGGTAACCTATCGCAATTAAGGATAAATTACTTATACACTACTTGCTGATTTTTTCCTTCAGCTCGCCCAATTTCTCCTGTGCGGAGCCTTTGAGCTTATCCATTTTACCTTCGGCCTGCAGCTTCTTATTGTCGGTTGCTTTGCCGTAGTTATCCTTAATTTCACCTTTGGTCTGATTCGCAATACCCTTTGCTTGATCCTTCAATCCGTCTGTTTTCATGATTGTCATCTCCTCTGTACTTGTATGCTCTTACTTACCTCCAGAGCGATGTTCTGAAACAGGGGGATACTGGAAGATGGCAACATAAGTACGTTTTGATAAAATCAAGCTACTCTAAGATCAGTCCCAAAAACCGCCGTCTGAATGAATAATTTGCCCTGTGATCCACTGCGCATCATCACTGGCCAGAAAGCTGATCAGCTTCGCCGCATCATTTGGCTGCCCAATTCTGCCCATCGGGAACTTCGGAAGCAGGATCTGCTTTAAGCTATCATCCATCCATCCGGAATCTGTTGGTCCGGGGTCGACGGCATTAACTGTAATCTTTAATGGAGCAAGCTCCGCTGCTAATGAGACCGTAAATGCAGAGATCGCTCCCTTGGTAGCAACGTATGCCAGATTGCCCGGCATAGGCCCCTTGTCTTGTCCCGAAACTAAGTTAATGATTCTCCCTCCACTGCCTGCTTCGAGCCTCCGCGCAAACTGAACGGACAGCATGCAGGTACCTGTAATATTTACAGCACAATGAGTATTAAGAATTTCTGCGCTCAACGTCTGGTAGTCTACCTCTTGGCAATAGGTGGCATTATTTATTAATATATCGGGCAATCCGATGAGTCCCTGCACCTCATTCAACAACTGCTCTGGAGAAGAAGGAACGGATAAATCCAACTCCATAGATGCAACCCTGACCCCATATGAACGAAGCTCGTCTGATAACAATGCCGGCCAATCAAGTTCAGCGCCGTATGGCTGATCATGATCATAATTGCACCAATACGTGAAAAAGATATTCGCTCCTTCACTGGCAAGAGCACGTGCTATGGCGCTCCCTATTCCTTTACTGCGACTCACACCGGTAATAATAGCAACTTTCCCCAGTAATCGATCCATTTATCGTTCCTCCTTCTAATAGAGTGATATAGTGCAGCAGACGCAGCAATTGTAGGCTTAAAATAAAAAAAATCGCCCTCAATTATGGCGATAATGTGAATTTAATAAAATTAACACGTTCATTATACCATAAAATAGCAGAAAAATCAAGGATTGTATCGTTCAATACACCCATGCTACAACTGAAAGGAGGTGATAGATAAATGGACAATGCCAGTTTAACAGCGCTAGTCAGTGCATTCTCAAGAGCGTATCATGCTGAGCAGAATCAAACTAAAATTTTTGATGATCAGCTTGCCAGACAGCTGCTGACCGACGAAGAGTACCACAATATCGCGAGCAATATGTCTCAGGCGATTGCTTTCTTCCAGCCACACTTTATTGGCTCACAGGAGGAAGCGCTGCGCAGAATCGTTGACCATCAGCTGTCTCCATCCCCGCTTGGCAGAGCTGCATTCACCGAGCAGGCACTTGCGCTTGCCGCTGCGCTGGGTGCCAGACAATATCTCATTTTTGCTGCAGGATATGATACCTTCGCCTACCGTCAGCCAGAGTGGGCTGCGAAGCTGCAAATCTTCGAAATTGATCATCCCGCTACTGCAACTGATAAGCGCAGACGTGTATCAGATCTGCATAAGGATGCACCGTCCAATCTGCATTGCATCTCTGCTGATTTTCGCGAATCCAATTGGCAGAACAATGTGCTAAATTGCCCTGCTTATAACTCGAATCTACTCAGCTTCAGCAGTCTACTAGGAATCAGCTATTATTTGCCTAAGGCTGTGTTTAAACAATTACTGTCTAGTATTGTTTCTATGGTGCCGAGCGGCAGCAGCATCGTTTTTGACTATCCCGATGAGCAGACATTCACTCCCAAAGCAGGCGAGCGGGCGAAAAAGCAGGTAATGATGGCTGCTCAGGCGGGCGAGCCTATGCAAGCCTGCTATTCCTATTCGGAGCTGGAGCAAATGCTAGAAGAGGTTAACCTGCTTATCTATCAACATCTGACTCCTTCGGAAATTACCAAACAGCTGTTCCAAGCTTACAATGACAGCCAATCTGAAACTATAATAACGGCATTCGACAATGTGAACTATTGCCTGGCAGTTAAAGCTTAGGCTTATACACCTCGCCATACGCGTTTAATTTCTATGCTTGATTAGCTTAACAAAAGGAAAGGACTACATAGGTAATTTCTCAGTTAACATAGTCCACCCTGTTGTCCCAATGGACTCAAACAGTGATGCTTTTGAATTGTCATCAAAATGATCGTAATGATACTTTGGGGCTATCTTAAATTCTTTAAAGTAGGTTTTGTTCTCAGAGGTGCTCACATACAAAAAATCTTTATACTCAGACATCCCATTTTCCACATATTCCAGCTGCAAATAATACACTCTATCAGCATATTGGCTGGGAAGCTCTACATCTTGATTCGTTTGTAGCTTGGATTCATATTCCATGAGATCATTCGTATCGTAGACTACATCAACTAGCATCGGTTGAGCTTTTGCTGGATGCACAGTGGAATATAACGAAATATTTATCGTATTTAGAACAGCTGTACTTGGTTTTTCTTGGGCCTTGGAACATCCGATCAAAAACATCAATACCATAATAATAAATAGTTTTCTCACGCTACACTCCTTTCTCCAAAGATAGCTATATCAGCATTATTAAGCTGTACTGCCCATTCAGCACGCCATCTTAATGTATCATAAACAACCTTATTTATGTCATTTTTTCAAAAGATTATGGACATTATTAAGAGGCTGCCCCAAGAGGCAGGCTTTCAAGCTAGAGAAGGAATGTGATGCGCACTTTAATGAATACATTTGCTCTATCTCTCTGCTCATACGGGTAAAAAGGAGCAACAGTGAAGTTATGTTCATTAGTGGAGCAGATCGGTTTCCGACTACCGAATATAGCTGACCTTATCTCCGATATACCCCTAGATTAAGCCTGTTTTCACGAAAAACGCTTCATAAAATAAGGTAAGCTCTTCATATGCGCCATCTATAGCGAAAAGGGGTAAAGCTCCTAGAGGGTCAGGGGGCTACGTGCTTTTAGCCCTTCTACCTATAAAATAAAAAGAAAAGGGCTGTCTCAAAAATCATCTTCATGACTTTTGGGATAGCCCCTTTTACCGATTACAAGAAATCTTATAAGTAATAGCAGGTAAAGCTCTCACTCTATTTTCAATGCAAAAAGTACTCGTAGTAAGCACCTTGAAAGAGTAATACGATCTCACCAAAAATCCCGATACAAAGAAACAGAAAATAGTAAGTTGCCGATGATACCTCTTTACTAAACAGCTCTTTAAAGGCTTGAATAAATAACCGTTCAAATTTAAACCAGCTTAAAATCCAGCCGATAAGGAGAAAAGTAATAATGGCCATATCATAAGTCACCTCCAACTAACCCTTTATTGCTCCGTATATTCTATTATATCAGCAGTGGACTCGTTCATACCTGCTTCAGCGCCATAGCCTAATAGGTGAAATTGGAATTTGCTACGATATATAATTATCGTAATTAGCTAGTGGCGAATCTGATTTTGCTTATTGATTCCTTGCCACGAAAGACTCTGCCGCTGCTGATAAATAATACGCTAAACCGGTTTGCTGGCTCTCGAGCATCTTAAGATGAAAGTCATCACTCAGGAAAAATCGATTCTGAGCAGCAAAATCATCCGCCGAAATTTTATTCCCATGCTGATTCATGAACGCAAGATGGTTGCGAATAAGATTTTCTATTTGCTCATCGTTATGCATTATGCCCGCTCTTAATGAGCTCGCCATATTAGTCATGAATGCCGCGGCTTCAGCCGCTTGTTCATTTATTTCCTGAATATCTGCAGGGGCAACCTCAAGAGCCTGCATCCCATACGTTTCCTTCAAATATTGATTTTGCTCGGTCAACGCTATGTTCCATTCTTCCTCATTGGCAAAGCCTTTGAACATCTCCTTGTTATCCATGGTCTCTCCTCCTTTTATACATACAATGGATTTATGCAACGTTTGAACGATGGCATCCAGCCTCTGTCTGCGGCTAAGAAGCAACTCCTCCTGTTGCGAAAGGATGGATAGCCTGTCAGAATGATGCTCCAGCATCTCCTTAATTTGATCCAAGGGAAACTCCAATTCTTTGTAAAAGAGAATCTCTTGCAGCCGTTCCAGCTCCTTCGCGCCATACAGACGGTAGCCAGCTTCACTTATCGCACTTGGCACGAGAAGGCCGATCTTGTGATAATGATGCAGAGTTTTAATTGTTATCTTCGACAGCTCCGACAATTCTTTTACCATGTACAGCATTACGCATTCCTCCTTTCCATATGTAGCTTAAGGTCTTACCTGAGAGGAGAGTCAAGACGAATTCTTAAGGAAATATAAGTGGTTAGATTATACCCACCTTTAAATCTCTAATGCATGAATATAAATGATACTCCTCATAAATAGTTTTTATTCTTATAAGAAGTTTCTTGCATACAGTAAAATAAATTCACTTCGTAATGGTATGAGCATCAACGGCGACTATTAATATAAGCTATAAAACTAAATGTTTCCAAAAAGAACACAACCTTGTATGATTTAAATAAATATATTTTTATTCCAAAGGAGCCCTTATGAACACAGAAGAACGCTCGCCCGCTGGAAGTATCATTTATAACCATAAATCATTGGACCGGTCTATCACTCACGCTCATGGGGATGCTGCTTCCATTGATCTTATTTCTCAGCATGTCGAACAGCATATCGGGCCAATTGAAGCTGTTTTCCATGAAGTCATCTCCGATCTTGTCCATCTCGATATTTTGTTCGTTGCTCCGACCAAAGAGAGAAATTACATTACCCTGATTACATGCGGGATGAGCAATCTGCCTATGACAGTTCCCGAGGGAGCCGAAGCGTTCCGTTATGCCGAACTCATGATCTGTCTCCCTGCCACTTGGACAATAACTGAAGAAGGCTTCAATAATGAAGAAAACTATTGGCCTATTAGATGCCTGAAGATGCTCGCCCGTCTTCCTCATGAATACAGCACATGGCTCTATGCTGCACACACAATTCCAAATGGCGATCCTGCAGAGGCCTATGCAAATAATACTAAGCTGTCCGGCATGATGGTTACCATTCCCTCTACCGTTCAATCGCTTAAAGAGTTCTTCACGCTTACGGTGTCACCGGAGAAAGAAGTGCATTTCTTCAGCTTAATGCCTCTTTATAGTGAAGAGATGGACTTTAAGCTCAAGCATGGGCCAGATGCATTATTAGAGAAGCTCGATAAAGCAGGCGCAACCCAGATCGTCGATCCATCACGCAAAAATACTTGTAAAAAGCTGTTCGGCCTGTTCTGATTTAATCATCTCTTCTTTCACTAGGTTCTCTACCCATATCTCACCGAACAAAGGACCGGTAAGCAACTCTACAGAGGAGGGCTGCTTACCGGTCCTTTAAGTATCTGGTCTGTTTGAACAGATCAGATACTCTACTAGGTATTTTTTACTATCAATTCCAACCATAGTATTATATAATATTGTTACTTTTTGCCGATTCATAAATAGTTTATAAGACTTAGGAATTATTAGTTAAGGAGAGGTGTACAGTTTTGAAAAAAGTGTTAGTAGCAATCTTACTTGTAAGTATGCTGCTTACTGCTTGTACAGGCAGTAATGAAGCAGAGGTACAACCTTCAAAGGCACCAAAGGAAACTATCATTAATACCAGTGGGACTACGGTTTTTGACCTCAAGAAAAAGTACGGTTCCGATAAGGACAAAGCATTAATGCCATTGTACAACGTTCCCCGGGACAAAGTGTTTGAATTTAAGTTTAACAGCGACGTATGGGGCGATTTTGACGCCATCACCGTTCATACGGATATTAAAGCAGAAGATAAGAGCCGTATTTTAACCTCGGTCTTTCCTAAAGATTTTCAAGAAAACAAGAATACGCTCGAAATAAAGCCAAACGGAGCGATTTTATCTACTTCCCAGCACCTGAATGGAAACGAGGGTTGGGGAAATGCGCCGATCTATTATATTCGAATCAACTATGATATGGAGGCAACAACTCCTACCAAGCTGGATAAGCCTATTATTGTTCCTTTTACCATAAAATCCGAAGTGGAGGTTCCTAGTCTTAAAGCTAACGTCAGTAATGAAGGCCTATTCAAATTGACCTGGAACAAAGTAGAGGGCGCTACCGAATATAAAGTCTATAAGCGCAGTAAAATCGTATTACTGGAGACGACGAACCTCCCAGTAACGGGGGCCGAAGAAGCATATATCGGACCAAGTCCATTACTCCAAGCTACAGTTACAGAGACCGAGTTTGATGACTTTCTGGATAACGGTAGCGGGGGTTTAGTTCAAACCATCGACGATGGTAGAGTATCAGCACAAAACCAAGGCGTTAATGGCGAGTATTACGTTACTGCGGTTAAAGACGGCAAAGAATCTATTTTCAGCAATGCTGCTAGCACAGTACCTTTATCTTCACAACTGCCTAAAGAACTTAAAGGAGACAACAATTTTTTTAGTAACACTTTTGAAGATATCTCCGCGTTACCTTCAAAAGCCGATGTCACCTTTGTTGATGGGTCCATTTCTCCTAGAGACATTATTTATGATACTAATGTAAGCATCGCAGAATACGGCCGCACTGAAATTCCTGTCACGATCAAAGGCACGGCGATGAATGGCATCGTCTATGTCGAAAAACTAACAGAAACTGATCTTAAAGTGCTTGCCGATATCAGACCTAAAGACAGCTCTGCCGGCTTAGTCACACCCGAGAATTCTACCGACTATGTACCTACCCCTGATGTCCCTACCATTATTGAAGCTTCTTCCTCTACCGCAGAACAAGAAAAGGGCGTAGAAGAGGCACAGAAAGAAAACACGGAGCAAAAAGTCGAAGAGGGCAATCAACTAGCAGTACCCGCACCCGAAGTGATCTCTGATGTTAAGATTAATGCGGACACGGCTCTGGAAGAGTATTTGGCAACCAGCATGATAGATGTGCAAGAAAGCATTTCTTTAAAAGCTTTTCCCGAGGCTCAAAATTTTGAGACCATCACCGATGTTTTACAAGAAGTGATGTATCAAAATCCACTTGTCATTGGTCTGCAGGGCTGGAGATATAACTACACTTCCCTGACACTAGAGCTGGAGTACGAGGAATCCGCGGATAATATCAGGCAAAAGCAAAAGGAAGTTATTTCGGAAGCCAACAAAATTGTTGCTGATATCATTAAAACGGATATGTCGGAAGAACAGAAGTATAAAGCCATTTACGATTACTTGAATGACAATACCAAATATGACGATGCTGCACTTGAAAATGCTGAGTCCAATAATTTTCAGAACGTAGACCCTGAATTTAACGACTCATTCACGACCTACGGTATTATGGTTAAAAAGATAGGAGTATGCGCTTCTTATGCTTCCGTGTATAAGATTTTAAGCGATTTGGCAGGACTAGAAGCCATCGTCGTAACTGGCGATATGAATGGTGTTCCTCATGCTTGGAATAAGGTTAAGCTCGCTAACGGCTGGGTTCATATTGATTCTACGAACAATGCGACGAATAGCGGTGTTCCTTACCTTCTCTTCTACTCCAGCGATGAGATCGCAGAGTCTATGAACTTCACGCTGTCCAAGGAGTTCTGGGCGGATGAAGAGCTTTCGAACTTTGTTTCTACGGATGGCTCCAAAGATTATTATGTCATGAACGGTCTGGAAGCCACCTCCCCTTCCGATTTCGGCTCTGCGCTATCTAAGCAAGTTAAGGCAGGCGGCACTCAAATCGTTATTCGAATGACAACTAAGATCGATCAAAACGATCTAATGGAAGAGGCACAAAAAGTAATAAGCGAACTTCCAGAGGACAAGCAGGAAAAGGCTACCATGGGCAGCCTAAGCAATTATATAATAGTCGGCCTGTAATATTCCCCAAACTTAAGGCTGCAACGGGTCATGAACAAGTGACCTGTTGCAGCCTTTTTTCTCTGCTAGCTGATACGTTTACTGCTACTTCTAGCTCAATTCTTATTCCTCTCCCGTCGCAATCGGGTTCCCGCTATACGAAATCCAATCGCTCCAACTGTCGTTTATGCTATGAGAATGTTACGGGATCAGGAACTTCGCCATCGCTAGGATCAAATCTTTTGTATCGCAGTACTAATAGCTCAATGAGCCAGAAATATTAGTGGTGCGGCGGCTCTTCCCACTATAGATGATTTCTAATATCGTTAATAAAAAGCCCCAATAAATCTCCTTTATTAATATATTTGTTTTTGTGACCTGTATCCTTCCTAATTTCAAGTAACAGACCTTCAAATTCAAATAGCAACTCTTGATTAAATCCCTGATCTTCAATATTTACAATTTTACTTCTATATTGAGACCATTTTTTAATTACTCCGTCTGATCCCCAAACTAAAATTTGCTGCGTAAACTCTTTATAAAAATCCAACATTTCCTTTTCTGTCATTGCTTCCCCCGTTATCCTCTTTTTATAGAGTACATCGAACCAGAACTCTACAAAAGATTCATACATAGGTATCTTTCTATCCCTTAACTCCTGTTCGATACTTCTTTTTCTTTCAAGATATTTTGTGAAAATCACAGAAAAAACAGATACTAGTATTGTTCCAGTTGCTGCTACAATTGCAGCAACTACTTCTTTCTGAAGCGATGCAAATAAATTGAATAGATAAACAATCGAAAATACTGCTCCGCTTAAAATAATAAAAATAAAAATAATTCCTACGATAGTTAAAGTTTTTGAAGATGATCTTTCGGACATATTTTCACTCTTCCTTTGACAGTTTCAGCTTACGTTCTTGTAATCACGAACCCTCCTTGTCTTAAGGAGACCAACTAGAGCAGGATCCGAAGGTCTTAGTCAGTACAGGGTTTCCACGCTGAATATGTTTCTTTGCTACGCGGGTAGCTTAAATTCCTCCGACATAGCGGTCCTCTTTTTACCTTTATTATACACATTTTACATAGTGATTTGTTGATTTTCTGTTGATTGTTTTTTGATTAGAGAAAGTTGTTGACTTCTAATCCGCATCAATTTTATGAGTTATTGTAGGAAACAATTTAATTCTATATCAAAAGGGCAGACAGCCACTCTAAAGAATTAAGCTACCAGCCTAATTTCGTAAGTGCACATACTAGCAAGTGCTCGGTTTAGAACTTCCTGAAAGTACTTTCAAAGAGCGAGCGTTGTCGCCTTGTTGACTTAGAGCATAAAAATACATCGCCCCAGGCACTCAGCCCACATGGCGATGTATCCATACCTCTCATACTGCTATACGCCTCTCGGCTCTTATTCCTCTCCCGTCGCAATCGGGTTCTCGCTATACGAAATCCAATCGCTCCAACTGCCCGGATACAGCTTCACATTCGCGAAGCCCGCTTCTTCCAAGGCTAACACATTCGGCGTTGCCGAGATGCCGGAGCCACAGTAGACAATGATCTCATCGCTTGGGGATAGAGCCGCGAATCGTTCACGCTGAGCGTCTGAAGTCTGCCAGCTGCCGTCTGCTTGCAGGCCATCCTTCCAGAAATAATTAGCTGCCCCAGGTATATGACCAGCCACCGGATCGAATGGCGCTTCCTCGCCGCGATACTGCTTGGCGTCTCTAGCATCTACAAGCTTAACTGTATCCTTGCCTAACGAGGCCTTCACTTGATTAATATCAACAATTCGATTCTCTTGTACAGTTGGAATGAACACTGTCGGACGAATAACAGGAACCTCACTAGTCAATGGCAGGCCTGCCTTCTTCCAAGCTTCATAACCTCCGTCCAGTATACGAACGTTATCGTGACCCACATATTTCAGCAGCCACCACAGCCTTGAAGCAGCAGGTCCGTTTACATCTTCATAGATAACTACCGTTGTTGAATGATCTATGCCGAGCTCACCAAACAGCTTAGCCAGATTCTCCGAAGAAGGCAGCGGGCTTCGTCCTCCATGCTCACGCGGAGTATCCGTAAGTGCCGCCTTGAAATCAACGAACACAGCACCGGGCAAGTGATCCTTCTCATACGCCGCTTTACCATAATTCGCTTCTTTCGGAGAGAACCGCACATCTAATAGAACGAGATTTCCCTCTGGAAGTCTAGCTGAAACCCATTCTGTATCGACAATATTTATAAAAGCCATAAGATGCATTCCTCCTCTTTCTCCTATTAAACAATTAGATCGTAAATTCCAAGCTCTCTTGCGTCTTCACCTCGTGAATAGCCGCATAAATATCATTCTGGATTTTCAGTAATGCCACATCATCGCGCTTGCGGGGCCTCGGCTGAGAAACCGTAAAGATCTTGTTGATCCTCCCCGGTCTAGGCGACAGCAATACGACCCTGTCTCCCAAGAATACCGCCTCTGACACATCGTGCGTGACGAAGACGACCGTCTTCTTCTCTGCATGCCAAATGTTCAGCAGATCATCCTGTAATTGCAGCCGAGTTAAGTGATCGACCGCTCCAAATGGCTCATCCATTAATAGCACCTCCGGATGATTCGCCAAAGCTCTAGCTAATCCCGCCCGTTGACGCATACCGCCAGACAGATGATGAGGATATTTATGCTCGAATCCGGCAAGCCCCACCATCTCCAAATATTTCAGCACCTGTGCTTTGCGCTCCGCCTTTGCTGTCCCTCGAATTTCAAGTCCCAGCTCGACGTTCTGGAAGACGGTGCGCCATGGGTAGAGAGAGGGGTCCTGAAAGACTACTCCTCTGCGCTTATCCGGTCCTTCCAGCTTGCTATTGTCAAACCACACCTCACCTGTCGTCGGCAGCTGCAGCCCTGCCAATATTTCAAGCAGCGTACTCTTGCCGCAGCCGCTAGGTCCGAGAATGCAGAGGAACTCCCCGTCCTGGATCTGCAAGCTTACGTCAGACAGCGTCTCGGTTGGCGCGGCCCCGCCATAGACCATAGATACATTATTAATGGAGAATCCCGCCATGCTTTCTCCCCCTCTACGCTATTTTTTAGGAATGAACCGCAAATCAACAATATCATCGACTTCATAGATTTGATCTTGGAAGCCGAGCTCTAGCTGAATCTGTTGTGTCTCAAGCAACGATTGCTTATCTACATCGGGATTGTTTTCCCACAGTACATTTTCGCGTTCAAAAGCAAGATCAATCGCCTTCGGATCTGCTTTCACCTGAGTTAGAAAATAAGCCTTATATTCCTCAAGGTTATTCTTCGCATAGTCTTGGGACTTGAAATAAGCTCGCAACAGCTTCTCAATCACCTCAGGATGCTTCTCGATAAACTCATTGTTCGAGGCCAGCACGCCTGTATGGAAGTTAGGGAGATAATCCCAGCCCTTCGCTAACAGCTTCACATCACCGTTCACTTCACCCAAGGATACAAAAGGCTCGTGAATAATAGTCGCATCTACTTGCCCGGAGGTAAGGCTGGCGTAAGCCGCTTCATTCGTACCATTAGCCACTAGGGTCACATCGTCTTTGCTAAGACCATGCTCTTTGAGAATCACTTGGGTATAGACGTCCAGACCAGAGCCGAATACGGCTGCTCCGATTCTTTTCCCCTTTAAATCCTCAACCTTGTTAATATCCTTCCCACCAATCAAATAGAAGGCACCCTTCGTACGGAACATGGAGGATACGATCTTGATCGGCGCCCCTTTGCCTGCTGCTACGATTGCCTGCGTCGTTGCAATATCCGCAATATCGACATCCTTACTCGTAAGAGCGGCTACCGCATTTTGTGAAGCAACAAATTCAACCTCAAGGCCTTCCTCTGCGAAAAATCCCTTTTCTGCGCCAAAATGGGCAACAAGTCCGCTTACACCGTTGAAGGCTGCATATTTCACCTTAACCAGCTTTTGCTCTTCCCCCTGTGAGGCATTCTGCTTGTCACCCTTCTTAGGGTCCTCTCCCCCACCCGCTCCGCAAGCGGTTACTAGGGATAACAATAGTAAACTCATTATTACTGCACTAATTCGTTGTCTGGATTGTTTAGTCATAGCTTTCCTTCTCCCTTTCCTTCGCGGCCCAAAGTATCATTAATGTGATTTCCATTTTAAGAAAACCTTCTTCTCTAATAAATCAATAATGGCGATGATCAGTACAGATACAACTGTCACAATCGTAATAACAGCAAAAGCGAGAGCTGTATCGTACAATGATGTTGCTTTCACCAGCATGTTGCCCAACCCATCCTCGGATGCGATCATTTCCCCGAACAATGCCCCGACAAGACCAGTAGCAGCCGAAATCCGCAAGCCTGCGAATATGGTAGGGGCCGCCGATGGCAGGATGACCTTCGTAATGGTCTGGAACCGTGATGCTTGGAATACCCTTGCTACCTTGAGATGATTGTCTGCTGTCTGCTTAATGCCCGTTATTGTATTGAATGCAATTGTGAAATAACAGAATAAGAACACAATAGCCACCTTATGCGTCATTCCAATCCCTAACCAAATCATTAACAAAGGGATTATCGTAACCTTTGGCACCGCCATGAAGGCAGACAGAAAGGGACGAAAGAATGCTTCCGCCTGCTTCACGAGCACAAGGAACATCCCCGTAGCTATTCCCAGCAATGCAGCAAGCACATACCCGATCAAAAACTCCTGCAGTGTAATCCATAAGCTAATATAGACCTCGCTCTGCCCGAGCAGCTGAATGATTTCCTTCACAACCTCTGTCGGCTCTGACAAGTAGAGCTTGCCTACAATCCCTCGTCTGACGACAAATTCGATAGCTCCCAGTATTACAGCCAACAATGCGAGCTGTCCGATCAGAATGCCGCCGCGCTTGCCGGATTTTGAATGATTCATGCTAATCCCTCCCGCTCTCCCTTATGCCTGTTGCTGACCGTTAGGACTAGCTTCCCTGCAAGGACTCCGACTTAGCGAATTTATTGGAAGGACGCTGTAAGCCAAAATGATCCCTAAACGTACTTCCTTCATATTCTGTACGGAACAAGCCGCGACGCTGCAGAATGGGAACGACAAGCTCTACGAACAAGTCCAGACCTCCGTTCATATAAGGCGGGCAAATATTGAAGCCGTCCGCAGCCTCCTTCACGAACCATTCCTCAATCGTATCTGCAATCTGCTCCGGATCTCCGACGATGAGCAGATGGCCTCTGCAGGTTGCCGTAAAGTAATGGAACAGCTCTCGAATGGTAATGTCCTCATGTCCAGCCGCATTCTGAGCCAGCCTAACAAGCTGGCTTACACTATCCCCTTCTAACGTAGATAGCGATAATTCGGGAAGCGGACCATCAAGCGGATAATTTCCTAGATCAATACCGATTCGTGCGGATAACGGCTTCACATCATAATCCGTTACTAACAAAGAGTTCAGTTCCTCATATTTGGCCCTTGCTTCTTCTTCCGTTCGACCTACAAGGGGGACAAGCCCGGGCATAATGAACAGCTCCTCGGGCTTCCGTCCATATTTCACTAATTTGCTTTTGATTCCGGCATAAAACTTGCGTGCATCCTCTAGCAGAATTTGACCTGTAAAAATCGCGTTCGAGAATTGGGCACCGAGCTCCTGACTGCGTTCAGAGGTACCCGCGGACAATAGCGGCAATTGCCCCTGTGGTGGGCGAGCAACATTCAATGGTCCAGCTACTGAGAAATGCTCGCCTTTATGGTGAATCGCATGCACCTTATCTGCATCAACGAATACGCCTGACGTCTTATCTCTTACAAAAGCATCGTCCTCCCATGTATCCCATAGGTCCTTAACGATCTGAACAAACTCATCGGCGTAATCGTAGCGCTTCGTATTATCCCAATGCTTCTCGCGGCTGAAATTCAAAGCTGCCCTCGTATCCGCACCCGTAACGACATTCCACGCTGTGCGTCCGTTGCTCAAATAATCTAGCGATGCTGTTAATCTAGCAATATGATAAGGCTCAGCATACGTCGTGTTAGCCGTGACGATTAAGCCGATCTTCTCCGTTACGGCTGCCAAATAGGCAATCATTGTGAACGGCTCCAGACGTACCATCTGGGAAGGGAACTGATATTGCATATCTGCACTTGAAGCCAGTGCATCACCGAGGAAGAAAAAATCGAACTTGGCTTCTTCTAGCTTCCGTGCGACCTGTTGCAGAAACTTCGGATCGAATGCCCCATCTGTTAATGCCTCAGGCAGCCTCCAGCCCGCAGGATGATAGCCCGTCGAGAATAAAAATAATCCTAGGTGAAGCTTACGGTTAGTGTGGTTTGTACTCATGTCTGTGTTCCTCCTAGCGAATGATGGATAAGTGGCGTGATAGCTGATCAATCTCTATTAATTCTTCCTTCGTTAATCGTTCATCCGCGAATTTCAACGATTCTTGCAGCTGCTCTGGCTTGGAAGCGCCCAGTATTGCAGAAGAAACGAACGATTGGCTAAGCACCCAAGCCAGCGCAAGCTGTGCTAGTGTCCAGCCCCGAGCTTCCGCTAACGGAGTCAGCTGTTCAACAAGCTTGTACACGGGGTTCCCTTCCAGCAACAGCTCCAGCCGTTTCTCTCCGGCAGCTAGCCTTGTTCCACTCTGTGGAGCTTCACCCTGCCGATACTTGCCCGTCAAAATTCCGCGTCCTAGGGGACTATACACAATCACTCCGGTCGGCTCCGATTTCACATACGGAACCAGTTCCCTCTCGATATCACGAGTAATTAAGCTGTATTCAGGCTGAACACTCTCATAACGATTCAGGCTCTGCAATGCGCTTATGCCATGAGCCTTGGCCAACTGCCAAGCCGCATAATTAGAGCATCCAATATAACGAACCTTGCCTTGCCTGACCAAATCGTCCAACGCACGCAGTGTCTCCTCCAGAGGCGTATTCTGATCGAAGCCATGCACCTGATAAAGGTCAATATAGTCGGTCTGCAACCGGCGCAGACTATTCTCCACGGCCCGGAATATATGATAACGACTTAATCCAGAATCATTAACGCCTTTCCCTACCGGAGGCATTACCTTCGTTCCGAGAATAATATCATGCCGTCTTGCCTTGAGGGTCCGCCCTAATATAGCCTCAGCCTCGCCCGTCTGGCTTGGATCACCTAGATCCATTCCCCTGCCATAGACATCCGCTGTATCAATCAGATTTATTCCTGCATCCAGAGCTACATCCAGTACTGCCGCTGATGTTTTCTCGTCAATCCATCTGCCGAAGGACATCGTCCCAAGACTTACTTGCGATACTTTGAGGCCCGTTCTGCCTAGTTTTCTATATTGCATCATTCGCACACTCCTTCAATTTCGTCCATAAGCGACGTTAAACGAAAACAAAAAAAGGACAGCTGTAAAAACGCTAGTGTTGCCTTAGCGTTTCTCCGGTTGTCCAGTAGATACGATTTATATTCATATTATTCCGATGTAATAAGTTGTATTTTAGCATTGACTATTTCTTTTTGCAATAACTTTTCGATTGAATAATTATTTTCTATATATTAGGTAAAATATTGTGTGATAAAGTCATTTGTATTAAAAACCAAGAAATTAACTCGAGTTAACTCATTCTATTAAGATACGATAGGAAAAATAAAGAAACATGATTCGGTGATTTTCCGACCATTCAGTCAGATCTTGTACATTCATTGAATGCTCTCCTTCGTTATATTCAAGATGCTTTGTGATTTCTTCAATGTTCGTATCGCAATCAATCCACCCCAGTAAGGTAGAGCGATCATCCCTAAATGCAGGAAAAACAAGACTGAATTGGACCATGAGCTGGTCTCCCTGAAAAAATCTGTCCACCAGAATAACGGAGGAAATTGAGCGGTAATTAGAAGCAGCATTGCTACTAGCATCATCACTAATCTCTTTGCCGAATCGAATTGAGCAGTCTTGACCAAGTAGGAGCTAACCAAAATTAAGGCTCCTCCCAATATAGAATAGATTCCCCACAGCTTCAAACTGTCAATTCCATTAATCAATGTGGATACGTACACAGCGCCTAATAGTATAGACATAGCGGCAGATGCTCGAATAATAGTAAAACCATTAAATCTGGACAGGTTAGCGCCGCTTCTTGCTGCTTCTTTCTTAATAGAGAGTACGGCAGCAATACCGGACCAAGAAGACAGAGCGAGCAAAGCAAGATGAAGCACAAAGGCCAGTAATGTCGACCAAGAATAAGCGAATAATCCACCCCATGACCACCAGAATAGAGCGGGGACCTGAGCAGCAAAAAACAGCAGCATGGATAATAGTGCTAATACCCCGAAGAAAATTCTAACACGGGCAGATTGAAAGGCGTTTATAAAAAAAGAACCGACCATAACCACAAGGCCGCCGATTGTAGCATACTTAGCCCATAATTGTATGGCATACTGACCTTGTCCCAATTCAGAACCAAGACGTTCGAAAGGCAACGAAAAATGGAATACAGCTGGAGCATACATTAAGCCAATTAAAATAGATAACAAGGCTGAAGCTCGAATTAAATATTTAATGCCAGCTACGGATAAATACACGATAGCCCCTCCCCTTACAAATCATTCTATTTATTGAACGTATTTACTCAGCTATTTGTTTCATTCTATAAGATTCGCGAAGGGGAAAAAGAGCCTCTCAGGAATAGGATATACAAAACGAAAGAACGGACGTTATGTGCACATAACGTCCGTTCTTTCACGTCAAACTAATAAGGCCTTGTCCAATTAAATAGAGAGCCTATACTTTCTTACATTTCCACGGGTGCTTTTTATTCCGATTTCTATTTTCTTTGACACCAACCTCAACAGCCGATATAGATGTCAGCTTAATATAAATAACGACGCCTCTTACATTAAGAAGAACGAAGCCATCTGTAATACCTAGATAGATGCCTACATGAGATGTCCCATCAAAATGAATTCGAATATTGGGCGTTCCTACACCAATTCGTAGAAGAATAATTAAAATACTGCTTTTGCCTCCATCACTTTTGTTCCATTTGTTTTTATTGCCGCTGCTTTTGTTGCCATTGTTTTTATTGCCGCCGCTTTTGTTTCCTCCACTTTTACGACCTCTGCTTTTGGAGCCTGAGCTTCGGTCTCCCCCGCATCCGTGTCCCCCTTTTCTCGACATTCCTATCATCTCCTTACCAATTTAGTAGATTCACTCTATCTTATGGAGATAAATAGTTTTTGGTGTGTATCCGGCAGTTCAATAGGCTTATAAATTGTGCTTCTCCGCTTCCCACTTGGCTACTTCCTCCCGAACTCTTGGCGCCACCTCAGTTCCAAGCAGCTCAATAGCCCTCATAACTTCGGAATGCGGCATCGTGCTTAAAGGTACGTACAGCATAAAACGGGTAACCCCTACATGTTTACGAAGGTGAATGATTTTTCGGGCAACCATCTCAGGGTCCCCAACATATAGAGCACCTTCAAAGCTGCGCGCAGCATCGTAGCTGGAGCGGTCATAATGCCCCCATCCCCGTTCCTTGCCCAATCTATTCATGCCTGCCATAGTTGATGGAAAAAAGAGATCTGCTGCCTGCTCCGTACTGTCTCCAACAAACCCTATCGAATGCGACCCAACTTGAAGCTGAGATTCATCATGGCCGGCATACGCCGCTGCTTTCTTATACAACTGTACGAGCGGAGCGTAATCCGTCGGTCTTCCACCGATAATAGCCAGCATTAGAGGCAGCCCTAACAGGCCTGCACGAACAGCGGACTCCTCTCGGCCCCCGCTGCCAACCCATATCGGCATAGAAGCCTGAACAGGCCTTGGATATATGCCCAAGTTATTAATCGCAGGACGATGCTTGCCCTCCCAGGTAACTTTTTCAGACTCACGTATTTTTAAAAGCAATCCCAAATGTTCTTCGTACAGCTCCGCATAATCATCCAAATCATATCCGAACAGAGGGAAGGACTCGATAAAAGAGCCTCGTCCCGCCATGATCTCTGCCCGTCCATTCGAAATGCCGTCAAGCGTAGCAAAATCCTGAAAAACGCGTACCGGATCTAAGGAAGATAATACGGTCACAGCGCTGGTCAGCCGGATTTTTTTCGTCTGAGCGGCAGCCGCAGCCAGTACGATAGCCGGGGAAGATGCTGCATAATCCGCTCTATGGTGCTCACCAACGCCAAACACATCAAGTCCCACTTGATCAGCAAGAACAATTTCCTCCACAACCTCACGCAACCGCTGTGCGTGACTTATTACGTCTCCTGTGTGAACATCCGGCTTTGTTTCTACAAACGAAGTTACCCCTATTTCCATAACAATCGCTCCTTTATATTATGTTTTCTTGCATTTTCATCAGTGTTTCAAATCCACAGACTAATTCAGACTCAGATCTGTCATTTCATACTAGTAGCGTCACTGCGGAGAGTCACTATCCAGAACAGCAGCGCCGCAGCGCTAACAGAAGCTCCTAACACACATACTCCATTCCAGCCATAATGCGCATAGATCTGAGTCGAAGCAATGGAACCGACTGCGCTGCCAATCGAATAGAAGATCATATACCCGGCAGTGATTCGACTCCGAGCATCAGTCCGTAGTGGAAGGATCATCGTCTGATTGGTAACATGTACGGCCTGCACAGCCAAATCGAGAAGCACGATGCCAATCACCAATGCGAACAGGGATTGTTCGGTATAACGGATAAAAAACCAGGACACCAACAGCAGCACCAGAGCAGTGCCCGTCGTCCTCTGCCCATAGCCTCGATCAGCAAGTCTTCCCGCTCTCGCGGCAGCCAGCGCGCCTGCTACTCCGACCAAACCAAAGGCTCCAATTGCACTAGGAGAAAGCGATAAAGGCGCAGAGCTAAGAGGCAGTACGAGAGAGGTCCATAGAATACTGAAATCAGCAAAAATGAACAGAGCAATAATAGAGCGAATACGCAATAGTCGTTCTTGAATAAACAACCTGACCATCGATTCTAGCAGCTTAGAGTAAGATAGTTTTTTCACCTTCCGTTCAACACGGGGCAATATCTTATAAAACATGCCAACCATCACCAGCATCAATCCTGCCGAAACAAAATACACGGATCGCCAGCCTGCGAGGTCTGTCAGTATTCCCGAAATCGATCTTGCCAGAAGTATGCCGATGACAATCCCGCTTGTAACCACCCCAACAACACGGCCTCGTTCAGCAGGCGACGCCATAGTTGCTGCGAATGCTACAAGTGTCTGTGTCACCACGGCTAGCAAGCCGACCATAGCCATGCCTGCAAATAATAGAATGCTGTTGGCCGCCGTTCCAACCATCATTAGCGCAAGAACAGACAATAGCATTTGACCGATAATCAAGCTTCGTTGACTAAGCAAATCTCCAAGCGGCACCAATAGCAGCAGTCCCAACCCATAAAAAATTTGCGTAACAGTAACCACGATGCCAATGATTGAATAGTCGATTCCGAACTCGCCCGATAGACGATCAAGCAACGGCTGTGCGAAGTAGATATTCGCAACTGACATCCCGCAAGCAACTGCAAACAATAGCGTCACATAGCGAGACATTTCAGCAGATTGCTCTGTGCCTGCTTCGATTAGCCGTGCAGATAACGGCTCTGCCCTGCTGCCTGCGATGACTATTCCCTTGCTTGCATCCTCCTTATTGAACATTCCTCTTCTCCCCCATTTCTATATTACAAATAACGTACTGATCGGTATGTTATTTCACCTAGTGAATATAGCTCACAATTATTCGTATTGTCAACCAAAAAAAATGAGAATAATTAAGCATATACTTATTTTATATTTGATTCTAACGCTATAACCTATCTCCTGACTCATCTCGGCATTTGACATATAATTCGGCAAAAGATAGAATAATAACATATTGATCGGTACACAAATTTCGATCGTTATAGCAGTTCTTTTTATAAGCTATAATCAAAAATTAAAGGTGAATGAGAGGTATTCATCATGGCAAGATCCCGTGAATTTGACGAAGGAACCGTATTAGAAGCAGCGATGGAGCTTTTTTGGGAAAAAGGATACGAGGCTACCTCATTGAGTGATTTGACCTCTAGAATGGGAATTCAACGTCCTAGTATTTACTCAGCCTTTGGAGACAAGAAAGAATTATTCGAAGCTGCACTGCGCCGTTATACGATGTCCCGCGCTTCAGATATACGAACTAGGCTGCAGAGCCATTCTTCTGTAAAAGAAGCCTTCTCCGCTTTTTTCAAAAGCGTAGTTGAAGAGGAATATGCAGGTGATCGCAGTCGGGGCTGCTTCTGCATCAATACCATGGTTGAGCTAGCGCCTCATGATGAGAAATTCGAAATTCTCACGAGAGAACACCAAATGTACTTGGCGGTCATATTCCAAGAAACGATTGAACGAGGCATGCAATCAGGAGAATTGAACGGACATACTCAGGCCAAGCCTTTAGCACAAGCGCTCATCCTGTCGTTAATCGGACTAACCGTAATGTTGAAATCTCGACCAGAGCCATCATTTATTGATCAGGCAATTGCCGTTACACTTTCATTGCTCAATTCGAGTGAAGCTTCCTCCGTTAAGTAGACGTTATAACAAATAAAAGGGGCACCCAATTGGGTGCCCCTTTTATTTGTTTGAAACTACATTGCTGTTAAGCCACCGTCGATAACGAACTCAGAGCCAGTCGAATAGCTTGACTCGTCAGAGGCAAGGAAGAGCACCAGATCAGATACTTCTTCGGATTGAGCCAGACGCTTAAGAGGAATATGTTTTGCAAATTCTTTGATAACTTCAACTGCATCGCCTTGTGTAACCATTGGTGTTTCGATAACACCTGGATGCACGGAGTTTACGCGAATATTGAAGGAAGCTAATTGAAGAGCTGCTGCTTTTGTTAGTCCACGAACCGCAAATTTCGTATCCGTGTAACCAACTGCTCCACCAACAAGACCATTCATGGAAGAAATATTAACGATAGATCCATTTCCTGTCTTTTTCATAGAATCAGCCGTTGCTTTAATGCCCAGGAATACAGAAACTTGATTGATTTCAACAATTTTTCTGTAGTCTGCTTCTGTCATGTCAAAAATCGATTTGCTCATGCTAATGCCTGCATTGTTCACGAGTACGTTAACAGGACCAAATGCCTTTTCTGTTTCTGCAACAACAGTCTCCCAATCAGCTGCTTTTGTTACATCTTGCTTCACGAACTTAACATTTTCTCCAAGCTCTGCTGCCAAAGCTTGTCCGCCCTCTTCATTCAAATCGGTGAAAACAACTTTTGCACCTTCGCTTGCGAATTTACGAACATGAGATTCGCCCATACCGCGAGCGCCACCTGTAATAATGACTACTTTACCTGCTAAACGATCCATTTCATCTAACTCCTTTAACGTTAAAATTTTTAATATAATATATTATACTACAAAACAATATGATATCAAAACATTATCCTTGTGTATAGATTAATCATCAATTAATCAGGGATAATTAAAAACATTTATTCATATATTTGGAAATTAATAAGCACAACTCATACATATGCCCGTCTTTAATTATTATGCGCAATGATAGTCGTAAGCATTCATAAATAATCATTAAACATTTCAGTGAGAACAACGATTCAAAAGGATTTAATCGGGAGATGAATAAAAGCTTTGGTGTAGTGCAGGCTTTTTTGTAGGGGTGATACAGGGGGAAGGGAAGATGGATAGTACGAAGAGGCTCTGATGCTTTTCATTTATGTATATCTGCCCTCTTCGCTTGAAGGATGTCATTTTTCTAAAATTTAATTATTTTAAAGCAAGTCTCCTACGAGTTTGGCTTGCTTGTCCAGCTCACGTGCAGCTTGGCCAATTCCCGTAAATTCATCAACAGCTTGCTGGGTACTCATCTCGCTATCTGATATGACTATTCGTGTCCGCTTTAGTCCTTTGGAGATTTCCAGCACCTGAGCAGCAATATCCTGAAGCGTAGCGTTTACTTCCTTCGTAGCTTCTTCTGTCTGATTAGCCAGCTTGCGAACCTCGCTTGCCACCACGTTAAATCCGAGACCATACTCTCCAGCATGTGCAGCCTCTATTGCTGCATTCAGAGCAAGCAGCTTGGTTTGCGAAGCAATCTCTGAGATGGCTTTTGTCGTTTTCTGGATAGCGCCGGCTTTATGCTCCATCAATTGGAGAACATGCATATTATCATCCGATTCCTTAACGATCTTATCAATTGCTGAAGTTATTCGGTGGCTGCTTAAAACCCCTTCATCCGCACGCTTCAAGAGATCCTCTGCCATTTGCTTCAGTTCTTTGGTGAATGCAGCGGCCGTATTTTCTCGGCTCGTAATATCCGTTGCGATCTTAAGAACTGCCACGATTTGGCCTTCTGAATTCGCAATTGGGGTATAGGTCGCCTCTAACCATCGGATATGCTGATTCTTCGTGATACGCATTATTTTCTCCTGGAAGGGATTGCCGCTCTTCAAATCATTCCACAGCTTCACATACTCAGGACTATTCACATACTCCGCAGTGCAAAACTGTCGATGAGTAAGCCCTGACATTTCTACTGGTTCATATTCCATAGCCTTAGCAAAATTGTCATTAGCCCATAACACCTTTCCATGGATATCGAATTCAATCATGGCCAATGTATGCTCGATTGCCGCTAATACTGCATTCCCATCCAATACCTGAGTGCTGGCATATCCGCTATTCGTTATCATGCTGAGGTTCCACCTTATAATTGTAATTGTACAATTTTGCATAGTATTACAACGGAACTATATACGATTTTTGCAATCAGCACAACAATTAATTTCCATATAATTATAGATGTTGAATAATGCGAATGCAGCGTGTGCAACAATAATAAAACTTATTAATCCTTCTCCTTCTTTGTTCAACACTAATGGGGGTGATTTACTAAGAAGGAGAAGGCAAAGACGTAATAAAGTCTAACACCTTACATGCTTTCGTTTGAAGCCAATCTGCCCTTTATCTATTG
Organism: Paenibacillus sp. J22P59; assembly: GCF_059383895.1. Lineage (NCBI taxonomy): Bacteria > Bacillati > Bacillota > Bacilli > Caryophanales > Paenibacillaceae > Paenibacillus > Paenibacillus sp. J22P59. The sequence continues at coordinate 174,703 of NZ_JBXENX010000006.1, read as the reverse complement.
CCTTTTGAATATTAGCAGAGGCGTTCAAGAGCTTGCTCTTGGCAGTGCCGCTATTGACCTCTACCGGGCCGACCTCCTTAGCGATCTCGACCGCTTTATCATGGAGAGGCTGATAGGATACTCCGACCGTGTAAATGAAACTATTCATTGCATATTTCGCGCGTTCGGGCGCATTGTGGATCGTATTTTTAACTTGTTCCAGCATATTAGCAAGCTTCTCTTCGGAAAATTCACTATCTGGACGATTGCCGAGCAGCCAGCAATAACAGCTCCAGCCCGCCGACATTCGCAGCTCTATATCGCTTGCAATCCATTTATCAGAAACCTCTTGTGCAATATCCGCTTCTGCCAAAGTGACTGCAACGACAAAATCCGATAGCATATAAAAATAAGCTCCATCTATCCATCGTTCAAAATCCGCCTCAGTCATTGCCTGTGGCTCTGCGATCACTCCGGCAAAATACATGGCATCATAATTCCCTGTAGCATAGAGTTGCTCAGCCAATGGTTGATTCAGCTTAGTTTTCCTTAAGATCGGCTTCATTGCACCTGTAGCCACCCCAAAAAGCGGCTCATGCGCACCATTAGACTGATATATCTTCTTAGTGCGTTCCTTTCCTAGGGCTTCAAGCTCCTGCATAACCGCTTCCAGATTCATTGTTCCACTTCCCTCATGCTGAATTTCCCTTACAGGGACTCTACTTCAAATATAGCATAAGTAATCCAATGAAATGAAATCGGGATCAAGACCGCAATAGCATATTCTTCTATTCACAATGCTTGTGTTTAACAGCTCTCTACACAAACAGTTTCGAATTTTTTATGTAGTTTCAATTTGTCGAAATCGAAGTGTAGTATGGGTAATCCATCTTTTCTTGAACCTGCTGCACTACCGCTTCATTTGTAAGTGATTCTATGAAATACAGCCCCAGATCAATAGAAGCCGACACTCCACCGCCTGTGAAAATATTACCGTCTCTAACAAAGCGCTGCTTGACTACTTCTCCACAATAAGGAGTTAACAGCTCATAAGCAGAAGGATTTGTAGTTGCTGTTTTCCCAGCTAGAAACCCTGCAGCTCCCAGAATTAAAGCACCTGTACAAACCGATATTTTATACTCCACCTCTCGTGCAGTCTGAATCCATGCTATAAACTCGTTATCAAATCTAAGCCGCCTAGTAGCTAATCCTCCGGGAATAAAGATCAGATCATAGACCGACAGATCAGGACAGACATGGTCAATTCTTATCGTCAATCCTCTATCATCGGTGACTTGCTCTTTGTTTGAACAGAAATCCCATGACACATTTTCTTTTATCTTCAGAATACCCAACCATGTTACAGCTTCATAAAAACCTACAAAATCTAACGTTGTCATCTCATCGAACAAAATATAAGCCATTTTCATCCCATACACCTAACCTTTCCTCGTGTGAAATAAAAAAAAGCATCTGATCTAAGATCAAATACTTTGCCCAGGCGTACGACGCTATGAATATGTACTCCCTCGTGGTTATCCACGTTTACGCCAGTTGTACATACCAAATATTTACTATATTGTATTCCGAAGGACTATGTAAATCAAGCAAAAATTTGCATATATACAACATGGATCATCCAACACAAAAAGACCGGATTCCCATTTAATCACGAAACATTAGAATAACTCTATATTCAGATAATTCATTTCTACTTTGTAATAATTCAGGACTAGCCCCTATGGGATATTCGGAAAAGTCCCTTGAGCGCATTTCTCGCATATTCCCCTTCTTCACCAGCTCCACGAACGATATTTCTGAAATCGGTATTATCTGTAATTTGATCAATGTTGCCGATTAAGCGTCTGTCAGCAAACTGGCGGATATTCTCATCTACAACCTGCTCCAAAATCATTCCTGCGATTTCTTCTCCATGCATGACTTTGAAGGGACGATCATAGAAGTATGACACCTCATTAGAGATGAGCTCGGTAATTTCTAATCCATTATGCATGCTTGATAAAAGCTTATAAGCATTATTAAATGCGCCCTCACGTTCTCTCCAAGCAGTCGCCGTCTGAGCTTCCCAAAGATAAGGCAGCAATTGATCCGAGCATTTCAACTGTTTAAATGCGGTGCCAAACCATTTTGGGTATGGAGCATACTGACGTTCCATTAGAAAACAGAGATTGATGATATCGCGGACAATACGTGAAGCAATAATAGCAGAGCCAAGTTCATCGCCTGCAAAACCCGCACGAAGCATCAAGTGTTCTTCTTGCCCGATTCGTTGCCAATTGGATGCCATTAGGTATAACCAAATATCATGGGGATAATAGCTGAATTGCTTGCGTAATGATGAGAGCAGACCCCTATCATCCCTATAAATTGCCCCTTTTGTTATCTCGAGGAGCGACTGCGAGGGGAGTGATAGCCAATCCTCTAATCCCAAAGATTCATTTATGTTAACACCTAAGTAATTTTCGATAAACTCCGGCAACGTTGTAATAACGCTCTTTCTTATATCAACCAGAAAGCCATAAAACGATTTGGGCACTCGCTCACTCAGAGATTGTCTTATCTGTTCGGAGCAATCAATATCTTCATTACTAAGAAAAAGATATACTCTTGGCCCCCAATCATGATCGGTTGACATTTCTGTATCATAGCCCAGCACTTCACTCCCCGGACCAAGCAAAGCAGAGGAATATCGTAAATCCGGAAAAGCATCTGAGAGTATAGGCTCAACAACCTCCGTATGAAATCGCCGACATAATTCCATCCCTGTAATAAAGGACATTCATCATAGCTCCTATCCTATTTCATTTTCAAAAATACATAATGTAAACTCACTACAACAAAATCCATTTATCAGTTAGATTATATCAAAATGAATATAATGAGCATAAAGCTCTATTGAATCCAAATATTACATTATGTTACATTTTGATTGTAACTTCCGTTTGAGCAGTCGCTGCATCAAAAGCAACGGAAGTGCTTGTGTTAAGGATTTAACAAATTCATAGGAAGAAAGGATTGAGAGAAAAGTGAGAAAAAAATGGCTATCTCTTATGTTAGTAATGGTAATTGCATTGGTTATTCCGTTGTCGGTGGCATCTGCCAATGCGAGTCAATCCATCACAGGTTCAGGCAAACTAAATATTCATATCGACGCCGTATCAGATTCTGAATATGGTCCTGTTTTATGGTATCAGTTCCAAGTGAAGAACAGTTCAGGAGTTGTAGTCTATTCTGGTTATAATGGTGGCACTCCAAGTGGAAGCGTGAACAACCTTCCTTATGACACTTATACCATTTATGTAACTACTAATGCATGGACGGGTATTAACAGCATCCTTTTGTCTTTCACTCCATAATTTTAATAACAAATCACATAGCTATACTTTAATAACAGCCGAAACGAACCTTCGTTTCGGTTTTTTTAGCTCTTCTTTTTGTGGATATACGAGAATGAGTTGAATGAACAGATCAGCAGCCATTCACTGTAAATCACATCCCATATCCTCCAGTTTGTAACCTACTCGGGCACAATGATTTGATCTTTCTCCGGCATAGTCCTCCCATCCATATCTTTAAAATATAGTGGCAGACCTTCAGCGAAAATAGGCATTAACGTTTGGGTTGGGTCTTGACGCTGATGATGAATATGTAAATGCGGTTCAGAGGTTGACCCACTATTACCTACACGTCCAATCAAGTCGCCGGGCTTCACACGATCGCCTGCTTTAACGGTTATACTATCCTTTTTCAAATGGTTGAGAAGCAACCTACAACGCTCTTTTCTTGAAGCGGCCATATTACAGTTACAGATGGAGAGCTTTTATCTATGCTTGAAGGATAAGCGAACTTTATAATATTTAAGGTAAGGAGAATCGGAAAAATCAAAACAGCACTTAATGCAAACGATATGAGATTGCGAAAAATCGTTTTCTTTTTTATAAGTCGAATAATAATAAATATGATGCTAGAAATTGCCCCTACTAAGCCGACAAACGGCAAAAACATCTTTAGCAGACTCCATGAGACAGCACCAGATAAACCTTGAATAAAGAACACAGAAATCCACAATATGCTTATAAATAACGCAGTAACCAAATTGAATATGCCTATGCTTTTCATCCTTTTGCCCATATCCCCTACTCACCTCGATTTCACATTGCAGTTTGTTACATATAAATAAGATCTAGCAAAACTGCTCGAATTCTCCGAAAGGCTATGCTTCCGCACATAAAAACCTTCCCTTCTCAATTGTTACCTATCAGTATAATACTTCCAAAATGATTTTTAAATTACTTTAGTATAAATTTAATCCATATTACGTGTGGAGTAGACTTTTTTTTGCAAAGTAGGCTTTACATTTTGTGCAAAGCAAACTATACTAAATATGCAAAGCAAACATTGCAAAGGTGTGGTAAATTGAAAACACGAATTCCCGAACTACGCAAGCAGCACAAGCTTTCTCAGGAAGAATTGGGGTTAGCCGTCGGCGTGACTCGACAGACGATCACTTCGCTTGAAGTGGGAAAGTACACAGCCTCACTTGTGCTTGCATACAAAATCGCTAAGTATTTCGGACTGACAATTGAAGAGGTATTTGATTTCAGCGAAACGGAGGAAATGTAATGAATACGTATAAAGAAAAAATGCGAATCCGCACAAACCTGGTATCACTTGTAGCAATAGCTGCTGCGTTAATTTATGTGGTGCTGACGCTCTACCGTGACCATCTGCCCGTTCTCCCCAGCTTTATCAAAGGCTTTCACACCGGGGCTTTCATCGGCCTTGAGGTAATAGCAGCCTTTTATTTAGGCAAATGTATGAGGATCAGAAATGACGAGGCTGCGATGAAAAAGATGTACATTGCGGAAAACGATGAGCGAACCGGACTGATTATCCGCAATGCAAGTACGCTCGGTATAAGCGTTATCTTCATCGTACTTGGCGTTGCCGCCATCGTCTCCGGCTTCTTTAGCTCCACAGTCTTCTTTACTTTAGTAGGCAGCCTGTTGTTTGCTTTAATTGTGTTCTATGGCCTGTGGGTCTATTATGCCAAAAAGCTTTAACACCGGCGGGCCGTTACGGTCCGCTTTTCATGGCTGACATATTGGTATCCTCGACTTCTTCAATTAAATAAGTTTCATAAGGTAGCCTAAATGTTTACGAAGCTCCTTCTTATCCAATTTAACCGACAGCGAAGCTCCATCCGTACATGCAGCCATTCCGACCATCGCAGCCTGAGTCCAGCAAAGCACATTTTTTCAGGTTAAAATCAAATATATTTATTTTTCAATTGATCGCTGCCAACTCCACCAATCACCATTAAAATGAGTGGAGCAAAATTGGTTACTGCTTTCGGTAATCCCTCTAGTATAAGAATATTTGTTCCTACAAAATGATTTAAAGCGACAATGATTATTTTTGACACTAATAACAAAACACCTAATAAGAACATACTATCAAACAAAACTTTCCACTTTGGATATGCCAATTGCTTACTATCTTGAATTACTTTCTCTTTCAACTCTGCATCACTCCTTAATAGTTCGTCAATTGTAATACCAAATAAATCACTCAAATCGATGATTACCTCAATACTTGGATAGTTTTTTCCTGTCTCCCATTTAGAAACGGACTGGCGACTAACATGGATCTTTTCAGCGAGCTCTGTTTGTGACCAGCCTTTTTTCTCTCTTTCTCTTTTTAAACGTTCACTAAAAATCATAGTTCTCATCGCCTCTCCCTACAATTTCAGTATTAAAGAAGTGTGTAAATGAAGTAAAGCTAGTTCTAGGTGCATCAAGGCGCAACCTCTAGTTGCCACCTATAATACCCCTAGTATATTGACCACTTTCCCCGCCGCAGCTAATAATAATGGGCTGATTTTCAGATCCGATCTGCGCAGTGTTGCTAGGCTTAAGTTGACCGTTACGCATGTGATCTTCTTTCATTCACATGAAAGGTGGCATCCACACCGGTCTTCCTGTACTGCAGCTGTTCCCATCCCATGGCCATTCTAAAAAAAATGGCTGGCTCCCAAGGTGGTGAAGGAATGTCATGTACAATTTAATGAACACATTTGCTCTATTCCAAGGCTCAGACAGATAAAAAGGAGCAACAGTGAAGCTATCTTCAGTAGTGGAGAAGCTTGGTTTCCGACTACTGAAGATAGCTTACTTTATTTCTAATACACCTCGAGATTAAACCTATTTTTACGAAAAACGCTTCCTAAAATAAGGTAAGCTCTTCATATGCCGTCTACAGCGTAAGGGATAGAGCGCTTAGAAGTTAAGGAAAGAGGCTGTCCCAAAAATCATCTTCATGACTTTTGGGGCAGCCCCTTCTCATTTGCTAAAATATATCAATCCAAAATCAGAAAACTTCGTCCCCCAGACCTTAGGAGGACAAAGTTTTCGTATAGCCACCCCAGCTTCATTACTATGTCGCCGTTTTCTTACCAAATGCAGCGCATTTCTTAGCGGCCTCTCAGAGCATGCTCGATTCGCTTATCTGGCACGAACCAGATTACGGCAACGAGTACGAAAAAGAAGCCAGATATCCAAGGACTCACATATGCGGTCAAGCTCGCGATCAAGTAGAGCAAAGGAGACAACCTCCCCTTCCAGTCTTTTCCTATCGCTGCTACGAAGGAGGAATCGCCGGAATGCTGGTTAGTAATCGCACGCTGAAGCAGCCAGTATGAGAGTGCCGCGAGTAGAAGAATAATACCATACAGCGCCGTTGGAGTAGCGGCAAAATGGCTTTCCCCCATCCAAGCTGTTGTGAACGGAATAAGGGATAACCAGAAGAGAAGCAGCAAGTTAAGCCACATCAACCGCCCGTTCATCGTTCTAACCATGTGCAGCAGATGATGATGATTGTTCCAGTAGATGCCGACATATATGAAACTGAAGATATAACTAAGAATCTTTGGACCGATCCCTATCAGTGCTTGCCAGTCATGGCCTTCCGGCACTTTGAATTCCAACACCATGATCGTAATGATAATCGCCAGTACGCCATCGCTGAATGCTTCCATTCGATTGGCTTTCATCATATTTCACCTTTTCTCGCTTTTCGCGCTCTTTTAACCTTCTCTACACCACAGTAACTTTGCATAAAATGCTTCCTCTCGTCAAGCAAAACTTTTACGTATTCGATCATAAAATAAAGATTACCACTTGCTTTCCTTCCCTATTTCCTCAATGATCACCTTAACCCCTTCATTTATCTGCTCCGGCTGTGTCTGGGAGATGCTGATCCGCAAGAACTTTTCTCGCTCCAGGTAATTTGATAAATAGAATCCTTTGCCAGACACGACACTAATTTTCCTCCCAACAAGCCGCTTTATGAGACGTTCTATGTTAATCTTCGAACTCAGCTTGAAATGCGTATAAATGCCTGAACGAATGTGGGGCACTTCAATTAACCCTTGTACATTGTACCGTTCCACTGACTCGTTCAAAGCCCGCATTCGCGAATCGTACAAGCTGACTATTTTGTGCTTGTGCCGTTCATACATGCCATTCTTGATATACACTTCGAGCGCTGCCTGAGACAACAGCGAAGTGTCGGGGTATATTTTGTAGGCATGAAATGTCTTAAGCAGCCGTTCCGGCAATACAATTGCGCCCACCCTTAGGCCCGGAAAGATAATTTTGGAGAAGCTCTTCAAATAAATGACATTCGAGCCTCCATCGTAAGCGTAGATGGGATCGAATTGCCGCTCTATACCCAAGTCGGCCATGTAATCGTCCTCCAAGATGAATACATCGTATTTGCCAGCCAATCTGGCGATGGCCCTTCTCTCTTCTACGCTATAGGTTGTGCCGAGCGGGTTATGATATCTTGACATTGTATAGAAAAATTTGATTTCGCCGCTTTTGAACCTCTGTTCTAATTCCCGTAAATCAATACCTGCCGCCGTACGAGGGATGCCATATACCGGTATACCCTCCCTCTCCAGAAATCGCAAATAGATATCGTAAGTCGGCTGTTCTACCAAAATCGCTTTTTTTCCGTTTGGAAACGGCATTTTTGCCAATATTTCAAGCGCTTGCTGCGCTCCTGAGGTGACAATGATCCGCTGCGCGGTGGCGAACACTTGGTCATTAGCCAAATGGGAAACAAGCGTGTGGCGAAAGGATTCCAGCCCTTGCGGTTCGCCATAAGTAAACAGGTCGTACTTGTAGGTATCGATCGCTTTGTTCAAACAATGTTGAAAGTCCAGAAATGGGAACGCATCCAAATCCGGCAGCACCGTAGCGAAATTGATTATTTGGCTGTCTCTATTGTCACGCCATTCTCCCGGCTTCTCAACCATATAAAAGCCGCTTTGTGGAACCGAATAAATGGTGTGACGCTTCTCCAATTCCGCGTATGCCCTCGTAATCGTGCTGATGCTGCAGCCATAGGTTTCCGCTGAACGTCGAACGGAAGGCAGTTTTTGGCCAGGAGTGTATAATTCCTGCCTGATCTTATTCTCCATATCGGATAGAATCATAAAATACTTTTTCATGCCGCTTCCCCCGTCCGTATCCTAATCTTCTCTTGTCATTATACAATACACCACCAACTGTATCGGTACAGATTGATCAAAATGATATTGTTCGAGTAGTCCGTTTGCCATATTATCAACTCATAGCTTGAGACGATCGCGAACACGCTCACATTATTTGTAGAGGATGATGCCATTTTGAATGCAAAAGAATTAAAGCTTCCCTATTTCTTCGCCGTGCTTAACGCGATCATTATCGGATTGTCTTTTTTGTTTGCCAAAAAAGCGCTCGATTACGCCAGTCCGCTCGACACGCTGGCCTTTCGTTTCACCGCTTCATTCCTCGTCATGTCCGTCCCAGTAGCGTTCGGCTGGGTCAAGCTCGTCTACCGCGGCAAGCCGTGGCATAAAGTGCTGTTGCTCGCAGCCATGTACCCGCTTGGTTTTTTCACCCTTCAAGCGTACGGGCTGCAGCATGCTACATCAGCAGAAGGGGGCATATTGTACGCGTTCACCCCGATCATAACGATGATCGTCGCCTCCGTCTTTTTAAAAGAAGCGACCACCCTATTACAGAAGCTGTCGATCTTTGTGTCGGTGTTCGGTGTTGTATTCATCTTCATTATGAAAGGCGGCGGCATTGATTGGTCCAACATTATGGGGATCTCTTTGTTGCTGTTGACTTGCGTCGTTTTTGCCGGATATACCGTAATGGCCCGGTCGCTTACCAAACAGTTCAGCCCGGCGGAACTCACTTATATGATGATGGCTATTGGATTTGCCGTTTTCCTAATCCTTTCGTTCACCAGTCATGCTGCGACTGGTACGCTTGATCGCTTTTTTGCACCGCTATCGAGCAGTACCTTTGTCATATCTATTGTTTTCTTGGGCATTATATCCTCGTTGATCACAGCATTGTTAGCCAACTATATCCTGTCCAGAATGGAAGCATCGAAAATGAGCGTATTTGCTAATCTTTCTACGATCGTCTCCCTAGCGGCCGGAGCGATAGTTCTCGGAGAAGACGTTACGGTGTACCATTTGATCGGCTCTGTGCTGATTATAGCTGGGGTTATTGGAACGCAACGACTGGGGCGAAAAAAAGCAGTGAAGCAACTGTTGCAAGCTGAACGTGCAGAATCATGAAACCTAATTAACCAAATGAAGGAGTTGAGTGTAAATGTCATCTGCTGCACAAAGCGATTTCTTTACCATCAGTCGGGAACGTCATTCCGTCAAACATTTTGACGATTCCTACGAAATAAGAGAACAAGAGGTTAGAGAACTGCTAGAAGTTGCAAGCAGCGCGCCATCGGCCTGGAATCTTCAGCATTGGAGGTTCCTCGCCTTCAATGACCAGTCGGCAAAAGAGAAGCTGCTTCCTATCGCTAACGGGCAAAAGCAAGTAGTTGAAGCTTCCGTCGTCGTCGCCATATTAGGAGACCTTCAAGCCAATCTGAACACCGAGGACGTCTTTGGACCGGACGTACAAGCCGGGCTGCTTCCGGAACATATCATGTCAGGCCTGATCGCCCAAATTGAAGCGGCATACAAAGGCGGGCCGAACTATCCACGTGATGAAGCGATCCGCAGCGCATCGCTGGCTGCAATGCAGCTCATGCTCGCGGTGAAGGGGAAGGGCCTCGATTCTTGCCCTATGGGCGGTTTCGATGCTGATCAATTTATTCAAGCATTTAACGTACCGCCGCGATATATACCCGTCATGTTGATCGCAATTGGCAAGGCAACCGTTCCTGCTCGCCCATCCTCCCGATTCCCAATTGATAAGACAATCGTCTGGAATGGTTTCTAAAATAGTGAAAGGATGTTCGGCTGGAGATTCAGCTGAACATCCTTTTTTTGTAAAATACCCCCTAGAAATGAACATTGGATAAACTTATCCGATATTCATTCTAGGGGGCATTTGTTTTCGAAATATAGTGAAGTGGTTACTAGAAGCCTGCTTGTAACTTATGATTATCCCTGCGATGATGGTTCCTTAATTAATGGCATACCAGCTTCAACCAGACGTCTGTTCCGAACAAAGATAATGGACAGCAGGACAATCAATATCCCCGTTCCAATCAGCAGCCATTCAATGTCCATCACATCCGACAGCGGTCCGAATATCAGCATTCCGATTGGCATCATCGAAGTCGATATCATACCGAATACGCCGAATATTCGTCCCATGTAATTCGGGTCGACCCTCTCCTGCAGCAAGACAGTCGTCGGTGTATTAAAGACAGGCATAGCAACACCGAAGAGGCCCATGACTATTAAATAGATCCAGAAGATCGGCACAATGCCCAAAGCTAACGTACACACTCCCATTATCAGGTTGGCGAATGTCATCGTATATACCTTGTTGCGGAAGCCGCCCCATGATGCGATAACCGCTCCGCCAGCCATCATACCGATCGAGAAAGCAATCTCAATGGCCGTCAATCGCCAATAATCATCTCCGAAGCTGCGGGTCACTTGCAGAGGCGTTAAAAACGCAGCGGGTGCCATTAATACAAAGAAAAAAGCGAAAAAGACAAAGAAGGTTTTCAGAAAGCTATGATTCTTTATATAGCTTATTCCGAGTTTGAAATCATCCAAATAACTCGTCGTTTGTGCATCAGTCGCCTTTTGATGCAATGGGATTTTCAAAAAGAAAAATAAAGTAAAGATCGCGATCGCCGCCGTTACAACATCGATAAAGAATATAACTTCAATCGTCGCCATTGTGAGCAGCGTCGCGCTAACGATGGGCGCAACGAACATCATGAGTGCTTGAAGGCTTCCGTTTATTCCATTTACTTTCGTAAGTTTGTCCTCTGGTAAGATTTGGGGCAATATTGCTCCAACTGCAGGCGTCTGAATACCCGCCCCCAGCGCACGAACGGCGGCAATGGCAAATAACAGCCAAATCTCGTCATAGCCGACTAAAAACGTAATAGCAAGCAATAACGTAACAATAGCAATCATGGCATCGGCTATCATGATCAGGTATTTGCGGTTGAAACGGTCCGCCCACACCCCTGCGAATGGCGACAATAGAAAAGTAGGAATGAATCCACAAATAATAAATAGCGTCATCATCATACCCGACTTTGTAGTAAGTGTAATATGCCACATGATGGCATATTGAACTAATGCGGAGCCAAATAACGAGAGGGTTTGACTAGTTAGAAAGAGAATAATATCTCTTTTCCAATTTTTTCTTTTATGGTCTTCAGCTTGTGTCATGGCCTTACTCCCTTCTGCTTCTTATCCTTTTTTATGGAAACAATAACAGACTTCTATTCACAGTGAAATCTTCTAGAATCCCAACCGGCTAATTGTAACATATGGAGCCTAAGAATTAGAAATATTAAACATTACAGAGCATTTCAATACGGGTGTGCTTTCAATTAAGCCCGATAACTCCTCTTAAGAGGTGGGTATAAAAGCTGAAAATAAGCAATTTATCATCAGCTAATTTCTCTTTTTCTAAGCCCAATACACCTTTATCATTAGTACAAAAGCAATCCAAAAAGAGTTCCGGGGGAGAAGCCGAATTGAAATCAATCATTCAACTGTTGCATTTTGGCTATCATCAGGCGATGAGCTGCCTATTTCCTGTTGCGATATTCATAACGTTAGCTCTCTCTAACGCCATAGAGCTATCTTTCATTCCTCGTTATGATGCTATCCTGCTTATCTTGCTTGGCATACAATATATGATGTACCGCAGCGGACTAGAAACGCGCGATGAAATCAAAGTCATCTGCCTATTTCACCTTATTGGCTTGGCTCTCGAGCTATATAAAGTGAGGATGGGATCGTGGTCATACCCTGAGTTCGGATATACGAAGCTGCTGGGTGTCCCACTCTACAGCGGATTCATGTATGCAAGCGTAGCAAGCTTTATGTGCCAAATATGGCGGAGACTGAAAATGGACATGACCGGCTGGCCTGGATTTACACCTTCGCTCCTGCTGGGCGGCGCGATCTACTTCAACTTTTTCACCCATCACTTTATTCCTGATTTCCGTTGGTGGCTGACGGGGCTTGTCTTTATTGTTTTTTGGAGGACATGGATCATCTATCGGGTGAGAGCTACAACTTATCGAATGCCCTTAGCGCTCGCCTTTATTATTGTAGGCTTCTTTATTTGGCTTGCTGAGAATATCGCCACATTTTTTGATGCTTGGAAATATCCTAACCAACAGCAAACCTGGCAGCTCGTTAGTTTCAGTAAGATCAGCTCCTGGTTCCTGTTAGCCATCATTAGCGTCATCATCGTCGCCCAGCTTAAGCATGTAAAGGCCAGTCGAACAAAGAGCGATTCTTGATCCTGTGAAGCTTAGCCTTCCGAATTGCCACAAACAGACTTGTACATATACAATAAGAACAGATTCTGACAAGTTTCATATCGACAGGAGGATATTAGATGCCGCAATTAATTTTCAGAGGAATCCCAGCCGAGGGCATACGTGCAATTAGCATACCGCTTGTAGAGGAGATGGCTGCCATATGCAACTGTGGAACGGATAATTTCACTTTAGAGTGCCTGCATGTCACCGCTATATTCGATGGGAAATATACCGACTCGTACCCTGTCATCGACGTATGGTGGTTTGAGCGGGGGGATGAAGTGCGCGATAAGATGGGCGAGGCGATTGATAGGCATGTCCGGTCGCTTGGTATACCCGATCTGGAAATATCCTTCAGAGTTGGCCGCGAGGATAATTTCTATATGAATGGCCGCCGTTATAATACCTAGCTGAAAAGGGCAGGTTCGGGGAAGTTACACTCGATTCTCCACAAACAAACAAAGTACATCGCTTCATGAACGATGTACTTTGTTACGTATACAAGCTGACTATGGCGGCTCATTATTTGGATCTGGATAATAAATATAAAAAACACCGATCAGCCCTGATGTCGGCAACACCCACTTGTGATTGCTCCCCACCAGCCTGCGCGCCATATGGGGAGCGATCAGCACAAAGTTCATCTGATTCTGATCCATCTTCAGCGTTAGCATAAGTGTCATGGCGCCATACCCACTTCCGAGCGCCACCCCCGTTAAAATTAACCTCAGACGACCAAGCTGCGACGGTGCTTATTGGCGTGCGCTCAACAGTTTCTTTGTATTAGCTGTCGCACTTCATATTACACTCCGTCAAAATAAAATAAGCTATGAGGAGGCTAACTTAGTGAATAAGAATCAATTGATTTCCAGGTGGAAGCCAGAGCAGATCACTGCCGTCAACGAGGCATTGGCTGCCGTATCAGGAAAACAAAACTTGCACAAAAAAGACCGCTCGTTTCCTTCTTCCCCTTTCGGCCAAACCTCTACCGGATTAGAGGATTTTCGAGGGGTTGTTTTGACTGAGTCCATGCAGTATATCACCGTACAAAACCTCGATCTATCCTACGCACTTTTCAAGCCAGACAGCGGTCTGATCTACTCTACTTTTATAAATTGCCGTTTTGATGGGGTCAAACTGGATGGCAGATTCATTACGAAGATATTCAAATATTGTTCATTTCATAAAGCAATTCTCAAGAATGCTGCATTTGGCGAGCGGTTTGAAGATTGCGATTTTGCAGGCAGCAATTTGAGCCATACGAAAGGAAGAGACGTATTGTTTATCCGTTGCCGTTTCTTGGACGCTAACTTTCGCGGTGCTCATCTCATGTATTGTACATTCGAGGAATGTCTCTTTGCAGGAGCAAAGATGAATAACGGATCTTTAGCCGGCAGCAGGTTTATAGGAGAGGCACAACATCTCCCCGATTGGGGAACCATGATCATTGACCACGTCAAGGTTAATGGAGCAGTTCTTGCTGTTGATCGCGAAGTCCATGCTTCGCCCGATTACATCAGAGAGACTTTAGAAAGACGTGATGATAAAAATTAATTTTGCGGGAAGCTGGAGCAATTGGATTGGATTTCCTATGGGAAGAATCCGATAGCCGTAGATTCGCTAACTTGCATTGCAACATAGCTCATGTTATACTTCCAATATCAGCTACCTTGTATTGCAATATAGCCTCCTTTTTATAGCACAAGTAGTTTGAAATGCAAATAGCAAGGAGGGATTATGACTTGGATAGTCAGATGCTGAAGGGCTTGCTGGAGGGCTGCATACTTTCAATTATTTGGGAGAAGGAGGTATACGGATATGAGCTGAGCGAGAAGCTGCATGAGGCAGGACTGACAATGGTCAAGGAAGGAAGCATTTACCCGCTACTGCTGCGCATGCAAAAAAATGAGCTCATTGTAGGAACGATGAAGCCCTCTGCAACTGGTCCTGACCGAAAATATTATCGTCTTACTGCCAAGGGTGAACGCGCCTTGCAGTTGTTCGATGAAAGCTGGGCACAGTTATACATGGCTATCGCTTATTTAAGGAGGAATCGCGATGAACACCAAGCAAATGATTCTGTTGAATAATGAACGCCGCAAGCTTTTGAGCGACGAGAATTTGGCCGCTTATGAGAATGCTATGGTTTACATCCGACTGAATGCCCGATCCGAATATATTACGGAAAGCGTCTTGCTTGAGCTGCTTGAGCATTTAATTGAAGCACAGCAGCATGGAAAAAACGCTCAGGATGTTTTTGGCGATGATCTTCAAGCTTACTGCGATACACTAATTGCCAACATCCCTCATCAAAGCAAGCAGTCCTGGGTGCTTGATGTGCTCAATTACACGGCCATTCTGCTAGGTTCGCTATTTGCCGTACAAACGATCGTTCAACTGCTCTCTTATTTCATTCCCTCTCTTAAAGTGGAGCAAATCAGTATGGTGCCCATTCTGATCATAGTCGCTTTAGGCGGAATTGTTATACTTGTGCTGTTGTATGCACTTAAGACTACTGTCTTCGGGCCCAAATCCTGGCTTATTCTCGGCGGCGTCACTTATATCTTAGCAATCGCCATCTATGTATATTCAACCTTTCTGTTTAAGGATGTCTGGACAGTACCCATCAGCTTCTGGTCCAGTTTGGCTTTCACGGCTGTCATGTTCGCCTTATCGTGGCTGTTCAAGCAGCTATCCAGCAAAGCTGACCAAACACTGACCCGTTCCTGATCACCGTCATCCTCAAGCAGCCGCTTGGGGATCTTTTTTCGCCAATAATATCCCTTCCATCTGCGGAGTCACATGCGATTACGTGTCCAGTGTCATATTGACCCCGCTATGAAGACCTCTTAAATCGAACCTAATATGAAATAAAGCATGAAAAAAAATGCGATGACGTACATCGTTATAGATACTTCTTTCCTTCGACCCGTGACCAGCTTCATAATCGGGTAAGCAATGAACCCAAACGCAATCCCATTCGCAATACTAAAGGATAGCGGCATAATCGCCATCATTAGATAAGCTGGAAAAGCTTCTGTGAAATCATTGAATGGAATCTCCTTGATGCTCTGAAACATAAGGCAGCCAACAATGATGAGCACAGTAGCAATCGCACTATTCGGGATTATTTTGAAAAGCGGAATGAGAAACAATGCAGGAATAAACAGAATTCCCGTTGTAAAAGAGGTTAGTCCCGTTCTCCCGCCTGATGCAATGCCTGTTGCAGCCTCGGCTGCTGTCGTCATCGGACTGCAGCCCAATAGCCCTGCACTTACAACCGAAACGGAGTTAGCCTGAAAGGACTTACGAAACTTCGCTTTGTCTGGAAGCATCCCTAGCTGCGCTCCCATATTCTGAAAAATAATGACCATTGATAAAGAAAAAACAGCTATCCAGAAATTAAGCGTACCGATCCCACTAAAATCCATGGCAAAAAACAGCTCTCCGTACCCGTTAAAGGAAATGCTAAAATCACGCAAAGTTGAAAAATCAACGATACCAAGCAGCGCACCAATGCCTGTGCCTGCGATAATAGCAATTAAGAAGCTGCCTTTTACATTTCGCATGAAAAGCGGTATCGCGATCAATAAAGTCAATATAGTCGTTAGAGCATGGGGGTCACTAAGCTTCGCCAAGGTAACGAAAGTTCCTTCGCTTGCAACGATGATTCCCCCATTTTTCAATCCTAGGAAAGCAATAAAAAGACCAATTCCTGCGGTCATAGCGTTAATCATGGACGCCGGGATCGAACGCGATAAATAGTCTGCCCCTTTCGTTACCGCAGTTAACATAAATACAATACCCGCCAAAAATACAGCTGCAAGTGCTTGCTGCCACGTAAGTCCTAAGGAGAATACTAATGTAAAAACAAAAAATGCATTGTCCCCCATCCCAGGGACGAGAATTAACGGTGAATTCGCCCAAAGAGCCATCAGCATACAACCGATAAAAGAGCAGATGACCGTAACAATCGTTGCTGCTTCATAGGGCATGCCGGCTAGCTGCAAGATGGCTCCATTCACCGCAATGATATAGGCAACCGTCATAAATGAAGTCGTTCCTGCAACTAATTCCGTACGAACCGTCGAATTTTCTTTTTTTATATGGAACAGTTTCTGTAATCGGCTTTCCAATGTATAACCACCTTTTATCGTTTCCCAACATCATAAGGCTCGCCTAATGCTTTCGGTGAACGAGCTTTCCCTACTGCTCCAATTAATACGAGTAATGTTAGAACATATGGAAGCATATAGAAGAACTCATTTGGAATGCTAGCAGCAAACTCAAAGATTTGCAATTGGTCCTTTGCTGCCTGGGCTAACCCAAAAAATAATGAAGCAAGCATCACACCAATAGGATTCCATTTTCCAAAAATAACAGCCGCAAGCGCAATATAGCCTTGTCCTGAAATGGTATTAAAAGCAAAGTTGCCATTCGACGTAAGTACAATCGTTGCTCCGCCGAGCGCGGCAAGCGATCCGCTTAGAATAACAGCGAGGTAACGCGTGCGATTTACTTTTATGCCAACCGTATCTGCAGCACTTGGATGCTCGCCAACAGAGCGAAGCCTGAGCCCGCCTGAGGTCTTAAACAAATAAAAGAATAGGACAATGACTAGCGCAATCGCAATATACGTCGTCGGATAAGCATTGAAGAATACATTGCCTATGAATGGAATATCGCTTAAATAAGGAATGGTCACCTTATGAAAAACTGATGTTAGAAGCGGTGTTTCCGCTGATCCGTCAAAAAGTAATTTGACGAAAAAGAACGTTGAGCTTGCTGCAAGAATATTGATGACAACCCCGCTCACAACCTGATTCGCCTTGAACGTAATGGAGGCAACCGCATGAATGCTAGAAAAAATAATTGTAAATAGGAAGGCTCCGAGTAAGCCTAACCAAGGTGAGAAACCGCCAAAGCCTGCTATTTCTGCATAATGGGCCGTTATTGCCGAGAAAAAGGCTCCAGATACCATAAACCCTTCTAGTCCAATATTAATGACTCCTGAGCGTTCGGAAATGAGTCCACCGAGTGCAGCAAAGATAAGGGCAGTTGAGAATACGAGCGTCCCATTCAGTAAATTGCCAATTATCTCCATCTGTCACACCTTCTTCTTTGATTTTAGTTTAATCATCCGGGAAAGCAGTTTAACAATGCCTGGTGCAGCAACAAAAAAGATAATAAATGCAATAATCATCCGAATGATTTCGCCTGGCACCTCTGCGCCAAAGCTCATGCCTTGTGAACCATAGGTAAGGCCTCCTATCAGAGACGCAGAGAGGAATACACCAAGTGCACTATTGCCGCCAAGCAAAGCTACCGCTATACCATCAAAACCGAGGCCAGATGAAACCGAGTTGATCGCCACATAGTTAAACACACCTAACACTTCAAAGGTACCAATCAAACCGCCAAATACGCCAGAAATAAACATGGTACGAACCATAACATTCGAGACCTTCATTCCTGCATATTTAGCAGCATCAGAATTAAGTCCAACCGCTCGCAGCTCATAGCCCCATGTGGTCTTGGTTAAATAGATGTGATAGAAAACAACCGCTAGGATCGCAATCAAAAATCCCCAATGGATACGTGCGCCATCCATCAGCTCAGAGAGCCAGCTAATCTGAATACTGGCAGAGTCATGGATCAATGCGGATCGTTGTGTTCCTGCTTGCGGAATGAACGTTCGAATAATGTAATTCGCCAAATAAAGCGCAATAAAATTAAGCATGATGCTGGTAATTACTTCATTAATGCCACGTTTGGCCTTGATATAACCCACAAGCGCTCCCCACATCCCGCCAAGCAAGGCACCAACCAGGACAGCCAGCAGCGCATGCAGCAGAGGTGGAAGGCTAAACTGTGTGCCTACAATTAAGGCACCCAACGATCCCATAATAATCTGACCGTCTACACCAATATTAAACATCCCAGAACGAAAAGCGATCGCTACGGCTAAGCCGCTCATTATAAGCGGTACAATTGTACGCAAGGCCTCTCCGAAATCGTAACGGCTGCCAACTATTTTATCGATTAGGGATTTATAGGCCAGCACTGGATCGTAGCCGCCGATCCACATAATAAGGGCACCTAATAGTAAACCCATAATAATAGCAACAAGAGGGAGAAGTGCTGATTCTCGCCTGAAAATACTCATTATTTTATTCATGAATGCCTTCTCCTTCATGCTTGCCTGCCATCATCATTCCTAATTGCTGATCATTCGTTGTTTCTGGCGTTGTTTCTCCAACCAGTTGTCCGCCGAATAGGACCAGAATACGATCTGCCACATTGAGTATTTCATCCAGCTCAAACGATATCAGCAAAACAGCCTTGCCTTGATCACGTTCTGCAATTAATTGTTGATGCACAAATTCAATCGCGCCTACGTCCAGCCCTCGCGTAGGTTGTGCCGCTATTAAGACCTGTGGGTTTTTATCAATTTCGCGTGCGATAATGATTTTTTGTTGGTTGCCTCCTGACATCGAACGAACGGATGTATCAATGCCTGGTGTGCGTATATCAAACTCGTTCACTAAACGTGCTGCCATGTCATCCATCGTTTTCTTATTAATGAACCCATGCTTGCTTATTTCTGGTTGATAATAGGTTTGTAAAATTGTATTCTCACTGACAGAAAAGTCCAGAACGAGTCCATGTTTATGTCGATCCTGCGGAATATGTGACATTCCCGCTTCAGCAATCGTACGTGGAGCAAGATTGGCGATGCTTTTGCCTTGCAACCAAATTTCACCTGAACGTATGCTTCGCATACCCGTTAACGCTTCGATTAGCTCTGATTGACCATTGCCGTCTACACCAGCAATACCGACAATCTCACCCGCCCGCACAGAGAAGCTGAGATTATTAACAGCAGCCTTGCCGCTGCTGCCTTGAACCATCAAATCTTTTATTTCCAATAATGCTGTTCCAGGGTTAGCTGCACTTTTTGCAGTCTTAAAATTAACTTCTTTACCCACCATCTTTTCTGCTAATTGCTGCGCATTGCTCTTAGCTACTTCCACGCTTTCAATCCGCTTACCGCGCCGAATAATGGTGCAGGTATCTGCTATCTCCATAATTTCCTTAAGCTTATGTGTAATGAGGATAATAGATTTGCCCTCAGCGACAAGACGCTTCATAATAGCCAGTAATTCTGTAATCTCTTGTGGAGTTAACACCGCAGTCGGCTCATCGAAGATTAGAATATCTGCTCCACGGTATAGTGTTTTTAATATTTCTACACGCTGCTGCATCCCTACGCTGATCGATTCAATGGTTGCCATTGAATCGACATCTAGCTTATAACGTTCCGAAAGTTCCTTGACCCTTTGGCTTGCTCCTTTAATATCAATCTTCATACCCTTTTTGGGTTCCATACCGAGAATGATATTTTCCGTTACCGTAAAGGGCTCTACCAGTTTAAAATGCTGATGCACCATCCCAATCCCGAGCTCAATCGCCTTGTTTGGACTATCCATCAGCTCATGCTTCCCATTCACATGAATTTCGCCTTCGTCTGGCTGATATAAACCGAATACGATACTCATTAGGGTGGATTTCCCTGATCCATTTTCCCCGAGCAAAGCATGAATTTCTCCACGCTTTAATTGCAAGCTAATCGAATCGTTAGCGACAACGCCGGGGAATCTTTTGGTTATCCCTTTCAGCTCTAACACGACATCTGCCTTAGTCATATAAGACCCTCCCCGAATATTCGTCCCCTCTCTAGTAAAGACAATAATAGAGGAGGGGACGAAATCGCATTATTTTTCCGGCACGACGATTTCACCATTGATTATTTTCGTGCGATATTCCTCGACCTTAGCAAGAACTTCTGGCGCTACATTAACTTTCGAATTGGGAGCAATATCGACTCCATTTTCTTTGAGGCCCATTACTGTTACTTTCCCCGCCGGGAAATCACCCTCAGCTAATTTTTTTGAAGCTTGGTAAACAGCCTCATCTACTTTTTTGATCATTGAAGTTAATGTCACATCATCTCCGAACGTTAAAGATTGATCTTTATCCACACCAATGACCCATACTTTTCCGCCCTTGCTATTGCGTTCCTTCGCTTCGTTAAATATACCGTTACCTGTTAGTCCTGCTGCATGGAATATGATATCTGCACCATCGTTATAGATTGTAGAAGCTGCAGATTTGCCCATATCTACCCGGTTGAATAGCCCTGTATAATTAACGATTAATTTCGCATCTGGATTTACAGCTTTTATTCCTTCACGGAAGCCCGCCTCAAATCGTTTAATAACAGGAATATCCATGCCGCCTACAAAGCCAATTTTATTTGTTGTGGTCGTTAGACCTGCGATAACACCGACAAGGAACGAACCTTCTTGCTCCTTAAAAGAGATAGCTGCTACATTCGGCAGCACGAGGTCAGAATCGATAATTCCAAACATCTTATCTGGATTTTCTTTGGATAGCTGGGTTACTGCATCGGCTAAAGTAAAAGCAGTTGCCCATGTTAAATCATAGTTTGCTTTGACAAATTGATTTAAGTTAGGTACAACATCGCTATCTGTTTTTGGTTCCAGGTATTTCACTTCAAAGCCAAAATCCTTATTTAATTTCTGCAACGCTTCCCACGCACTTTGGTTAAAGGATTTATCATTTACACTGCCAAGATCGGTAACCATTCCGACTTTCAGCTTTTTGAGCTCTTGTTTATTATCCGTACCTGCAGCGCCTGCGTTATCGGCTTCGCTTTTGCTGCCATTTTGACCACATGCTGTTATGACTAGTGTGAAAATCAGTATTAAAGGCAATAATGCTTTCATTGTTTTTCTCATTGTGAATTCCCCCTAATGTTTTATTCCTCGTTATTGATTTGATTTATCAACAATGCCAAGAAGCTTTCCCCGATAGCTGGTTTAGTGACCATGAAATTTTCTGCAATCGTTGCCGCCAAATCAGCAAATGTGCTTCTTGTCCCGATAGAAATGGCGTTCGTCGCTAATAATGGGTTGTAAATCAAAATGGGCACGTATTCCCGGGTATGGTCGGTTCCTGGCGCAGTAGGATCGTTACCATGATCAGCCGTAATGATAAGCAAGTCTTTGTCTCCGATTTGCTGCATAAGCTCTGGTACATACTGATCGAACTCTTCAAGGCAGGCAGCATATCCTTTAGGATCGCGACGATGACCGTATAAAGAATCAAAATCAACTAAGTTTGTGAATAACAATCCGTTAAAAGGTCGATTCAGCAGGTTAATCGTTGCTGTGATACCATCCAAATTACTCTTTGTTGGATAGGATTCACTAATTCCTTGTCCTGAGAAAATATCGTTGATCTTCCCGACTGAAATAACATCGAGACCTTCATTCTTGAGATGATTAAGTACGGTTTCTCCAAAAGGTTCGAGGGCATAATCATGCCGATTAGGTGTACGCTTATAAGCGCCTGGCTCACCGATATAAGGCCTCGCTATGATTCGGCCAACCACGTAAGGATCATTCAAGGTTAGCTCCCTTGCAATTTCACATGCGTGATACAGCTCATTTAATGGAATAACATCCTCATGAGCTGCGATCTGGAATACGCTGTCTCCGGAAGTATAAACAATCCATGCGCCCGTTCGGAGCTGCTCTTCTCCATACTCGTCCAGAATCTCAGTTCCAGAAGCTGGCTTGTTTCCAATCACCTTGCGACCTGTCATTGCTTCAAACTTCCCAATCAGTTCCTCTGGAAATCCGTCGGGATATACTTGAAAAGGCACCTTTACCTCGAGCCCCATCAGTTCCCAATGACCCGTCATTGTATCTTTGCCTACCGATACCTCCGCCATCTTGCCATAACATGCTAGAGGATTATCCGCTTGAGCAATTGAGGCTAGCGGTACAATATTACCTAGACCCAGTGCTGTTAGATTCGGCAATTTCATGTCCGGTACTTGCGTGCAAATATGTCCTAATGTATGGCTGCCTTCATCTCCGAAGTCTGGAGCATCTGGTAATGCGCCAATCCCAACACTATCTAGCACAATCACGTTTATTCGCTCGAATTTCATTTATAGTCCTCCATTCTCAAAAAAAGCTATAATATGGCATTTCTATAATCCACGTCATCCATGCTACAATACATTTCTAGCCATTTCGTAATCTCTTACCTTTGAGCTGCCTAAATACTGTAATGGGAAAGGACAACTGCTTATGATCGACAACATCGCAGACATCTCGATTTTCTCGGACATTCCTAAGGATGAATTACAAAAAATAACCCCATTGCTTAAGGAACGGCGATTCAAAAAGAATCATGTTCTCATGTTTGAAAATGACCAAAGTGACGAAGTTTTTCTTATTCGATCAGGTATGATCAAGATTTATCGCATGTACGAAGGAAAAGAAGTCGTTCTAAGCATTACTAGTGCCGGCGATATCATTGGAGAAGTAGAAGCCCTCTCCAGCGACAATCATCGGATCTCATCCATAGAAGCCTTAGAAGACGTCAACGTTTGGCTGCTGTCAAAGCGAGATTTCCTACAGCTTGTAGATCAACATCCTTCTATCCTGCGAAACGCTTATAAAATTCTTGTAGTGCGAACTCGTATGCTCAATCGCATGATTCGTTATTTGACCTTCCATGACGTACGTGGAAAAGTAGTTAATCTCATTATGGATCTCTATTACAACTATGGAGTCGCCAGTGATAACGCATACAAAATTGATTTCAAAATTAATCAATCCTTGTTCGCCAACATGCTTGGAGTCACGCGAGAATCTATATCCAAAACGCTGGGTGAGTTTCAAGCCGAAGGGCTGATCGACATTCGTGATAAGTACCTCTACCTCCTTGATAAGGAAATGATAGAATCGATCTGTAACGTAACAGAAGAGCTACCTACAATGCGTAAGTGGCATAACATCTAGCGATGCCGTGTACTTAATATTACAAATGACAGCGCTTTATTTCCGTTACTGCGCTAACAGTTATTCTGTGAACCAGTTCACAAAAGTAACGTAATCCCTTTAACATCATGTGAATATGAATCATGCTATGATTCTCGTGCATTCTATTTTGTAATACACGAGAAGAACCATTGGAGGGAATTCACATGAGTTTTCATATCGAAGCAAAGATTGGCGAAATTGCAGAATCCGTCTTATTACCTGGAGATCCGCTGCGTGCAAAGTATATTGCGGAGACCTTCCTCGAAGATGTAATCTGTTACAACAATGTCCGTGGCATGTTAGGCTTTACAGGAACCTACAAAGGTAACCGAGTATCGATTCAAGGTACAGGAATGGGCATGCCTTCTGCAGCCATATATATTCATGAATTAATCAACGATTATGGTGCAAAAAATCTCGTTCGTATCGGTACATGCGGCGCTATTCAACATGATGTTAATCTCCGCGATGTTCTTATTGCGCAAGCAGCGGCTACCGATTCGGCTATTATTCGCAACCAGTTCCCTGGATTTGACTTTCCTCAGATTGGGAGCTTTGATTTAATCAAAACCGCTTATGAAATTGGTGAGGGCAAAGGCCTTAACCTTCGCGTAGGGAACGTGCTTTCCTCTGATATTTTCTACACAGAAGATAAAGATATAGTTACAAAGCTTGGCCGACATGGCGTATTGGCAGTAGAAATGGAAACAGCCGCACTTTATTATTTAACGGTTAAATTGGGTGCCAAAGGCCTCAGCCTCCTAACGGTAAGTGATCATATTCTTACTGGAGAAAAAACGACTGCACAAGAGAGACAAACTACCTTCAACGATATGATTGAAGTCGCATTAGAAACCGTAGCTAAATAGCTTGCGCTGTTGTCATCAGAAACCTGTCACAGCTCGATAACTTATAGATTTGATTAAAAAAGGGCTCGATTCCACTTCGGAATCGAGCCCTCTTCTCTGCCTGCCTATGTTACACTAGGGTGAAAAGGAGGGGCCATTATTGAATAAACAAAAAATCGTGATTATTGGCGCAGGGATTGTCGGGGCATCCATGGCCTATCATCTAGCAAAACAACATCAAGATGTAACCGTAATTGAACGACACCCCGCTGCTGCTCGTGAAGTCACGGACAAATCCTTTGCCTGGATACATACGACTCATAGGGTGGCTCCCCAGTACAGGCATTTATACGATGCTGCTTTGAGAGAATATCATGCGCTTCAGCAAGAGCTGCCCGAATTGCACATTCATTGGCACGGGGCACTGACTTGGGGTAATCCGCCCCTAGAGGAGCAACTCCAGCTTCAACAATTGAATCGGAAGCAGCTTGAGGAATTGGAACCTAATCTGAAGGAATACCCGGATTATGCGATGTTTGCCAGTGAAGAAGGTGCGGTGGACCCGATAGGGCTGACGGAGCAGTTGTTGAGCAAAGCGCGTGAGTACGGAGCAAAGGTTCAGTTCGATACCAACGTTACACAACTGCAGCAACAAAATTCCCGCATAGTAGGCGTCCATACGTCCAAAGGTTTTCTGGAGTCGGATGTCGTGGTATTGGCCGCAGGCACGGGGGTACCCGAACTTTGCGACCCGTTAGGCTGTCCCGTTCCGATAACGCCGTCTCCTTCCATTCTGATTCGAATGAAAACTCCAAATAGGCTAATACACACATTAATCTCAAATGCGCAATTTGAAGCGCGTCAACTGACGGATCATACGCTGCTGGCTGCAGAAGATTATATCGACGAGTCGGTGGAAAACGGACCAGAGGCGGTCGGCAAGCGAGCGTTTGAGACATTGCGTCGCAGTCTACAGGGCGGAGAGCAATTGGAACTGGAAAGCATCAAGGTTGGGATGAGACCAATGCCTGAAGACGGCTACCCGATCGTGGGCTTCCATGATCATATGAAAGGACTTTATCTGGTGGTGATGCATTCTGCCATTACGCTGGCGCCGTTGATTGCGCGTCTGGCTGCAAGTGAACTAATCGAACGGGAGTCCAGAAGCGAATTAGACCCTTGTCGGCTCTCCCGATTTTAGGACCATTAGAGACAACAAGAAGCCAATTACTTCAGCTTCTTATCTGCCCAAGAATCCTATGTGGAAAATACTTAATGTTGGAACCCGGTGATAGCGGTAGGTACGGTATATGGTTTTGTTTTTATAAAGTGGATTTGAACTTGATGGGTGTCGGATCAGCGCAAATAGTATTCAAAACTAGACGTATATCTACCGAGGGGAGATTAAATTCTTATGAATATAGCCGTCAAGTTGATGCAAAAGTTCAAAGACCTCGATACTCAGCATACCCAGCATAAGCTGAAAGCCTATCAGGACAAGGTGGAACTCATCCGGCAACGGAATTTGGAAGCATGGGACGATCAACAGCTTCAAGCGGAATCGCTCCGGCTGCAAAAAGAAGCAAAATCAGGCACGTCCTTGGATGAGCTGCTTGTCGATGCCTACGCACTCGTGTGTGAGGCGGCGAAGCGAACGCTTGGATTACAGCCTTACGATGTCCAGATCATGGCTGCCATTGCTCTGCACGAGAGGTTTTTGATTGAGCAGCATACCGGCGAAGGAAAAACGCTCTCTGCTGTTATGCCTGCTTATCTAAATGCGCTAACCGGCAAGGGCGTTCATGTGCTGACTTTTAACGATTATTTGGCAAGTCGGGATGCAGAGTGGATGGGCCCGATCTATCGTTTTCTCGGGTTAACGGTACACTCGGTTCAATCAGGCATGAGCCTCTCCGAGAAACGGGAAGTGTACGCCGCAGATGTAACCTATGTTACGGCCAAAGAGGCGGGATTCGATTTTTTGCGCGACACGATCGCATTACACGAAGCCGATACCGTGCATCGTCCTTTCCACTACGTCATTGTTGACGAAGCGGATTCACTGCTTCTCGACGAAGCGCGGGTACCGCTAGTCATTGCCGGCGAGTCGGGCCCTTCCAAGAGCGACGTCATTCGTTTCGCAGAAGTGGCTCGACAGCTCGAGCAAGCCCAGCATTATGACTTCGATGAATTCCAGCGGAATGTATATTTGAACGAAGCAGGCTCTGCAAAAGCGGAATCGCTGCTGAGATGCGGCAATTTATACGAAAGCCATAATAATCATTTGCTATCATCATTAAATTGCGCGCTGCATGCGGAAGTATTGCTGAAAAAAGACGTCGATTACATCGTTCGGGACGGTAAAATCGAGCTGATAGACGAATATACCGGCCGTGTAGCGGAGAACAGGCATTTGCCGAACGGGCTGCAGGATGCGCTTGTCGCCAAAGAAGGACTGCAGTCACAAGCTGGAGGAAAAATTCTCGGTACGATTACCCTTCAGCACTTCCTTAGCCTATATCCAAAGGCTTGTGGAATGACAGCTACCGCGCACGCATCTGCAATGGAGTTCGAACATATTTATGACCTGCAGGTTCTGCAAATTCCACCGAACCGAACAAATAGACGAATCGACCTTCCTCATCGGATTTATACCCATAAAGAAGCCAAGCTTAAGGCGCTTGTACAAGAGATCTCGTCCGTTCATGCGACGGGACGTCCGATTCTTATTGGTACGTCAAGCGTCGAGGAGTCGGATATGCTGGCGGAGGCGCTAGCGGCTGCCAACGTACCTTGCCATGTTCTGAATGCGAAAAACGACGCAAAAGAAGCCGAGATTATCGCCAAAGCAGGAGAAATTGGCGCCGTGACGGTGTCTACGAATATGGCAGGGCGCGGCGTTGATATTCGGCTAGGCGGCGGTAACCCCACGCAAGCAGAAGTTGTCAACAAGCTGGGCGGTTTGTACGTGATTGGTACGCATGTGAACGAAAGTGTTAGGATCGACAACCAGTTGCGCGGGCGTTCTGGCCGCCAAGGCGATCCGGGGGCTTCTGTATTTTTCGTAAGCTTGGAGGACGAGCTGCTGCTTCAATTCAACATTGATAAGGCGATTCGCAATCTTAGGCAGGATGAGGCTCTCGATGAGACAGTGCTCCGCAGCAAAATCGCGCATATTCAGCGCGTTATTATGGGCCAAAACTTCCATATGCGCCAGGAGCTGAACGGTTATTCGGATATGGTGGAGGATCAGAGGCGAATTTTATACGAGGAGCGGCTCGGAATTTTGAAAGGCGAAAAGCCGATGAGCCCTTCAGAGCAGCGGGTACGGCTTTTTTATATCGACGAGGCTTGGGCTGACCATCTGGCATACGTGTCGTACATTCGCGAAGGCATTCACTTGGAGAGCCTTGCCAGCCGTAATCCGATCGACGAGTTTCATGCGCAAATTACCCAAGCATACGAGGAAATTCCGGCTAAAATAAATAGTGAGTCAGCGAATATGCTTGTCAAGCTAGGAGGCTCGAATGACCCGGCAATGTGGGAAAAGTTCGGTCTGAAGAGCCCTCCTTCGACTCGGACTTATATTATCAGCGATCAATACATCCAGAACAAGCGCAGCTCATGGACCCCAGCGACGATGATGGCTTATTGGATACGCAAGATTGTGAGGCCGCTATTCAAGCTGTCGAAATATTGATGCTGATTACGAAGAGGGTCATTACGGGAATATTGTATAATACTCCATCATCGCAATGAACCGAAACCAAAAAAGAAATCTGATTAATAGAAAATCCGGCATGTGACCAGTTCCCTTAGAGAACTCATCACATGCCGGATTTGCGTAGAAGATCCTCCGTGATTGCACATGTATTGGAATAGCTTCTCTCCGGCTTCATCAATAACAAGACGCTTATCTTATCCACGCAGTCTTATCCGTAAATCAGTTCCACAAGCTTTCAGCACGCTATTCCATCCCCAGCGGTACCCTTAAATAGTTAATGCCATATCCCCGTTCTGCATAATATACCATAATGCGTACAGCGCTAAAGCAAATATGGAAAATAACACTGTAAGAAACACCCCTCTGACAAACCTGTACCACCCGATACGGATCAATCCATAGCTTACACCGTACACAATCAGTCCAACAGCAGCTCCCTTCAAAAAGGGGCTCGGTGCACGCAGGAGGACAATATAGAACAACACGCATATCCCTAACAAAATATAATTAAACCATACAAATATAGCTCTGCCTTGCTTTCGCATCAAGCTCCCCCCGTTCTGTACCTTTCTATGCAGCCTGAGCGCGACATATACGTAGTTTGTATGTCTTCTAGATTCCATAATTGATTTCCTTCTATTTCCTTAGGGTGCGTTGTCAGCTAATCTGATAGAATACTAATATTCTTTGATCATCTGGGCACTGTTAGATGTCTGCAAACGAAAAAAGGGGATCCCTACATTAACACCCCGGACTAACAGCCGAGATAATTTAATGTCTGGATACCCCTTGTTTATGTCTTTACCTCGTTTCGCAGATCAGCACTTCCATCGTTCAAGCTATTTTTCTATCAAATAGCCCATCATCGGAAAACGAACCGTAACCGACGTGCCATGTCCTGTCTCGCTGTTAATATGGATAATACCCTCATGTTGGTCAACAATCCAGCGTGCGATAGATAGCCCTAAGCCCGCTCCAGAATTCCCTCTATCTCTAGCTGAATCTCCCTTGTAAAAGCGGTTAAAAACGAGCGGCAAATCACGTTCCGATATCCCCGCACCATTATCCTTGACGGTTACAAGAACGGATTTCCCCTGCCTAATGCAGGCAAGATCGATTTGCCCATGCTCCTGTGTAAATTTGATAGCATTGTCCATGACAATCATAAACAACTGCACGAGTCGATCCTCGTCTCCATTAATGAGCAGTTCCTCGTCTTCAACATGGAGCTGTATACGCAACTGCTTGTAATCCATGATCGGTTCAATATTGGTTGCAAGCTCTTTTATTATTCTATCCACTCGCACAGGCTTACATGCAATTACTTCCTCATGTGAATCGCCTCTAGCCAGAAGAAGCAGCCCGCTTACCATGCTGCTCATTCTTTTGGTTTCTTTCAAAATGGCTGAGATCGGAACGCTTTCTTCCTCAATCGTATGGTCGGGATGCCGCAGCAATAATTGCGCTTGCCCACGGATGACAGAAAGCGGGCTCCTTAACTCGTGCGAGGCATCTGCGATGAATTGCTGTTGCTTGTCCCAAGCCTTCTGAATGGGAATGAGCGCCCGTCTTGCCAATATATAACCAGCAATGATTGATAATAACGCGCCGATACCTATTCCGATACCAATACTCCATAACAACCGATTCAAATAAAACACCTCGGCTGAAATTTCCGTAATGATTTGGACCGTTTTCAAGGGTATGTTCGACAGCTTCTCGGCCTCTGGTACATTGCCCTGATAGGGCCTGCTAACGAACCGGTAGATTTTCTCCCCCATCTGTATCGACTCGGGTCCCATATGGTTTTGTTTCTCCCGAAGAATCAAACTAATATCGAGAAATGGTCTTTCATAATATACGCGTCCAATCAAATCATCGTTGGAATCCCAATAATAGTTTAAGATGAAACGTTCCGGTTCTTCTGAATCAATTTTAATCACTTGCTCTCCGGTGCTCAGGGAAATTTGTCGCATATGATCAATATTGAATACCAGTTGGCGGTCAATGTCTGAATAAATCTGATAACGCGCCAGCCCATATAACGCTCCCCCTAGCATGACGAACAAGAGAAATACGATTAAGCTGTTCCATATCGTCATGTGCACGAGCGTGCGTTTGATCATGATGGGGGCTGCTCTCCTTTCATTTAGCGGACTCAATGTATTGATTTACTAGCTGCTCTAGGATAGGGAATGGCATATTGCCGTTCCGAAGGAGCACGGAATGAAATGCTTTGATATCGAATCGATCATTGAGCTCGGTTTCCGCTTTATCTCGAAGAGATTGGAACTGATCTGATCCGATAGCATAGCTCGTATTAAGCCCAGGAAAAGCAATAACGCTATCGATCAAGTCATTATTCTTCATTCCAATGACGCTTACTAGATATTCATTCGCTTGTTCTCTTGTCCATTTCAACTCATTGATACCCGTGTCTATCACGGTACCTACGTAATTGCTAAGCAGACGATTTTGTATTGTGCTTTGATCAAGGAAGCCCATCTCGACGTACAAGGCTTCTGCATAAACCGCCCATCCTTCCATGAATCCAGGTGTCCTGAATATTTTGCGGGCTAATGGAATTGTCGGTTGATTATATTGAATTGCAAATTGAAAATGATGCCCTGGAGTGCCTTCATGCATCGTAATAAGCTTGGCCATTCCTGCAGGTATCGGATTATCAAGCGAAAGTAAAAACCTTCCGCCCCTATCTCCGTCTATAGATAATGGAATATAGAACGGGCCTAAGATTGAATTCTGATATATTCTCATATCCACCGGATGATCCGGGATAAGCTCCTCTTCAAACCAATCGGACAGCTTGGACGTTGCTTCCGACAGGCTGCCGTTAATCGCTTGCAGCAATTCATCTCCTGTCAGGAGTTTGGCTGCAGCTGCAGCTTCCTGTGCTTTTCCCGGAGCTTGACTTCTTAGTTCCTTGGCAATCTCTTCTACTCTGCGTTTGGCCATCTCATGAATTTCCAGAGGAGTAAGCTCTGTACCCGTGGTAAATCTAAGCTGAGCGGAATAAAACTCGCTGCCACCGGGCTGGCTCCAGATCCCCTGACTCACAGATGCTTGCTTCATAAGATCATCCTTGATCAAGTCGATAAGTTTGTCGTAGGAAGTCAGTACATGATCAGTTAGAGTCTGCAGCAGGTCTTTTTTCAGTTCCTCTTCTTTGGAGGGCTCAAGATTTAACTTGGATAGCTTCTCTGTATATAACGTGTACAATATCGTATCCTCTGGTTTTGTATATCGCAAATCCTCGTAATTGGCAATGATTCCCTTCAGAAATTCAGAAGAGGGGACGATTCCCTTCTTCTGCTTGTCTTGAATTCTGTCTATAAAATGTGCAACTTTGTCCGAAAATCCGTTCAGCGCAGCAATATAATTTTCTGCGTCATCTTGATTACCGATCGGATAGTTGTTCGCAAAATATGGTGGAAAATAAGAAAGGGAAGTATATTCATTCGTGTTTAGATCCATATATTTATTCAGTTGTAGTGCCGCGCTTAGATACCATTCGAGGATATCATAGGTAAGCTTGTCTTCCGGAGAGAGCCTGGCAGCATCATATGTAGTCAGCTTTTTCAAAAAGTCTTCAGTCTTCTGGTTTATTTCTTTATAATCGGCATTCGATAGGTCTGTAAGCTTAATAGGGTCCCAACTCATACCATCTGCGTCTTCCACACCAAAATAAAGCTGGGACTCAGGATCATCTTTAAGTGCGGCAACTGCTATCTCTTGAATAATTGTGCTGAAATCCTCGGACTCGTGTTGAGCCCCCCATAACAAACCGCCTACAATCAGCAACACAATGCCTGCCAATAAAATGAACAGCCTGGTGTTCTTAATCCTCTGTCTTACATGGCTCATGAATCGTATCCCCCTTATATAAGTATAAAGGGAATATAAGGGATGAACCTTTGATTTTCCTTTGAAAAACCACTACATCCTGAGTCTGTAACCCAATCCTCTTACGGTTTGAATAAATTGACCTGCATCCCAGGGCGACAGCTTCTTGCGAAGATAGTGGACATAAAGCTCGACGATGCCGATCCCTGCTTCCGAATCAAGCCCCCAAATCCGGTTATAGATTTGCTCCTTCGTCAAAATCTGCTCTTTATTCATGAGCAGGTACTCAAGCAGATCATATTCCTTTTCCGTTAAAGTCAGCTCTTCTCCTGCAACTGTTGCCACTCGGTTTCTGACTTGAATAGCGATCGAGCCATAGGTAATCTGCTCCTCTTGATTAACCTTGCCATACCGACGCAGCAGTACTTTGACTCTGACGGTCAGCTCAGGAATTTCGAATGGCTTCACCACATAATCGTCTGCCCCGATGGTCAGCCCCTTTACCCGGTCATTCAATCCATCTTTCGCCGTCAGACAAAGAATCGGAGTATCCACTCTTTGCTTCCCGAGCTCTTGGATGAACGTAAATCCATCAATTTTGGGCAGCATAATATCCAAAATAATCAGATCGAACTCACCGCACATTGCGTGATGCAAGCCCTCTTCTCCGTCATGGCATTCCATAACCTCGTACCCTTCATCCCGCATAACCCTAGCAATTGTATACGATATCGCTGTATCATCCTCTACTATCAGCAGCTTCATATATCCCTCCATTATGAACCAATATGAGGTAAGGTTAACATATTAAAGTAGCTTTGTGAGTGTCTCAAAAGAAAGTTTTTCCAGTTTAATATTTGTGATAAATTTCATATTAAATATTTCTTGTTCATTAAAATCATTGATTTTAACGAGGAATACACCTTCGCTATGGAGGACTAACTCGCCCCCTTCGTCTGTATACATGGGCTTTAATTGATAGGGGCATACGTTCTGTTAGAATCATTGTGTTATGAATTTGCTAGGATCGTTTGCTTACTCTATATTGACTTCGAGGCATAAAAAATACATCGCCTAAGGCCTCAGCCCACATGGCGATGCATTCAAAACTTTGCATACGATATTATCGCTTAAGCCTTCTCCTCGTCGCCAGTAGCAACCGGATTTCCAGCATAAGAGCTCCAATCGCTCCAGCTGTCGGTTATGCGCTGGACGTGGTTTCAAGGTGGGGACGTTGGGCATGTACAGAGCAACGGGATTCCCTTGGGTTCATTGAGTCGTTGAAGCTGACGATCATGAGACGTTGTTTCCGCCGCGAGGTCGAAAGGCTCAGCTTTTGGCACGCCAGCGTCATTAGTTCGGAGAGTAAGGGGTGTGAGCGGCGCATGACGGTCCAGCCCCAACATGAGCGAAGCTTCAAGCTGCCGACCAGCGAAAGAGAACTTAAGACAATAGAAAATACAGCCCCACGACAACCAAGTGGACCGGCAAACAGCAAGCAGCAACACACAGGCGGCAGATCACTTAAGCCAGCAAGCCGACCAAATGACTTTGACTACAGCGCCCTTACCCCAAGCATAAATAATAGCAAGATAGCCTGAAACCGCGCTGACAAAGGACACAACCAAACTGAATACATCGGCTAAGAGTAAACGAGCGTAAAGAAGCGTAAAACATACAGATACCCTAGAGACCGCACCAGAAAGGATCGCGTAAAGGAGTAAAAAGAGTAAATATAAATATGTATATCTAAAAATATATATATCCAAGCATACATCGCTTCACAAAGGCATGTATTCAGAGTTTACGCTTTTTACGCTTCTTGCGTCGTACCTTTGCCCACGAGGACTAGCGGCTTACGCCGTGGCGTACACTGCTACTCCTCGACCAAGCCTGAATGCCACTCCTGCTTGCCCTGGGCGGGTCGAAACCGACCTACGCCAACTTTTGTTGGTGGCCTGATCGCCGTGGATGCCGAACCTCTATACTTTGCTCCTGAACCAACTTTACCCTCTTATACCCCCTGAGCTTGGTGGCTCTAAGAGCATGTATTCTCTAACCTCGACTACAAACAGGAATATGCCGTCCACGCCTACCCGACCGCCCGATGCCAGCGGCTCGGAAGTTACTAGTTTTTTTTAAGGTTACACTTTTAAATCTATAATCTCGAGTACCATAATAATATGTTGCTATGCAATATCTTCATCATCGTCTTCATCAAAATCATATTCATCATTTTCTTCGTCACCTAGGACTAAATTGTCATATTTATCCCATACATGTACATTGTATTGTATTAATATGCTTTCGATATTATTGTTCAGACTCTTTAAGAAATTAAAAAAGTCTTCTTGTATTCCATGCCAATTATTATTCCAAGCATACTCAAAATACTTGTCAGCATCATTAATTATCATGATGTTTCTTAATAACCCTAAAAAATTCGTAGTGTATCTCACATAATTATCGAGATGTTTTTCATTGATTATATTATTTAAATCAGAAAGTGATTTTAATCCGTATGCATTAAGCTCAGAAATTATCATCTCATCACTTTGATTTAAATCAGGTTGAAGCTGAAAATCTTCAATAAAATTGCTAAACCTATGCGATAGAAAGTTAATTAAAGATGTAGTATTTATATCGATATCCAGTTCTGACCTGCTTGTTTTTTGTGCAACTTGCTTTTCATATTGACTAATTTCTTTGGAAATAGAGTCAAACTCTCTATCAACAAGTTCAAGAGTTGCAGCAGCTAAAGAAAATCTCCTTTGAATGTCTTTTTCTGGAGGTAGGACTCCATTAAATTTATAGTTTCTATCGTGAGATATATCAGCCCAAGCATGCTCAAGTATTGTTCTAATCTGAATTTCAAAATACATATCTTTGAATAGATTATATTCAGGCAAGTTTAATCTCTCTTGAGTCAACTTTGCTACATAGTGTACTGATCGATACCCTACTCTGTTGTCCCCAAGCTCTTTACTCTTATCAACACTATGATCAAAATCGATATCAAATAACGGTTTTATGATTTCTGAACATTCATAGACTTCAGACTTAACAAAGGTAATGATCCGAATGCCTGCGAAATCCTTTATTTCGAATAATGGATCCTTATACTTTTCTTTTGATGCTTTACTAATAAAGCTATCTATTTCTTTAGCTCTACTGCTAATTGTATAATACGGTACGCTGGTTGAATCAAGAACTTCTCTGATAATAGATTCTACTTTATTTGAGAGGTTTTGATAGACTGGTCTTTGCTTAACATACCAATTCATTATTTCATCCAGATTTTTTTTCATTCTTTAACCCCTTGTTTTTGGATTATTATACCATAAGAATATATTTTGTGTTTATTTCAACCTACATTCATTTCGGCTAACTGCTTATTTACGAACTCCGTAAATAACTCCATATGTAGAGGGTTTGTAAAATTATTGAGCTATCCTTTCCCTTTAACGATCTTGCTTTAAGTGCTATGTAGATGCCTTGTCTCTTAAATTCCTATAATTTACAATTATGTCGAATGAATCAGTCTTTAGCGACTTTTTGCATCCACTTTGAAAGGAGCAATTCATGTCCAAATGGTAACAACAGCAGGTAAACGGTTGCTTTACGCTCGGATAACCTTAAAACACCATTTTGTTGACTCCATGTTGAATGAGCACTTTTCGCTGTTGAGTTGTTGACTTGGCTTGATTAATTCCATGTAGCCACCGCACGCAAAGAAAATCGGGAACCCATTCTAATACGGTAACTGCCAGCCTTCTTTACGTACGCAAACGGTGCTATTCGATGTATCGAAGGTATATAAAACAGGCGCTTGTACGGGATTTCCTAAAAGTGTTTACAGATAGCAATCGTTGACTCCGTGTTGACTTCGAGCATGAAAAATACATCGCCCAAGACACTTGGCCCACTTGGCGATGTATTTAAGATACGCATACTATATGTCTACCTATGCTTTCTCCTCGTCCCCCACCGCAATCGGATTCCCCTCAACCGAACTCCAATCGCTCCAGCTACCCGCATACAGCTTTACATTCCGAAAGCCTGCTTTCTCTAGCGCGAATACGTTCGGCGTAGCCGTAACGCCAGAGCCGCAATAGACGATGATCTCATCGTCTTGCCCTAGTCCAGGGAAGCGATCACGCTGAGCTTCCGCATCCTTCAGTGTACCGTCCGCTTCCAAGCCATCCTTCCAGAAGCGGTTAACCGCGCCTGGAATATGACCCGCTACCGGATCAATTGGCTCCACCTCACCGCGATAGCGAGGAGCCTCACGCGAATCAATAAGCGTCACCTTATCCGAGCCCAAACGCTCTCGTACATAGGCAGCGTCTACTACGCTCGACTCGTTCACCTTCGGTTCGAACCTCTCTGCGTTCACCTCTGGCGCCTCTGTAGAGATTGCCCCATCAGCCTCCTGCCATGCAGCGAAGCCGCCTGCAACAATCACACTCTCTCCTGAATGTCCAAGCCATTGCAACAGCCACAACAACCGTGAAGCCATTGCACCGCCCTGATCATCATAAGCAATCACAGTCGTTGTATTGCTAATCCCCACAGAGGAGAGCTTGTCCGCGAATTGACCTGCTTCTGGCAATGGATGGCGACCACCAGCACCGCCCGGCTGCTTAGGACCAGACAAATCACGCTCCAGATCCAAATAGAAAGCACTCGGAATATGTCCTGCCAAGTAAGCGGCTTCCCCTGCTGCCGGATCATTTAGCAAAAATCTGCAATCTGCGAGGACAAAGTCTCGTTTCCTACTATCCACTAGTTTCTCTTTCAACTCACTAGCCTTTATGAAGCTAATCATATCATCCATCTCCTCTGCGTTATTTTCCATCCCTATCCTCTTGCCGAATCATCATCGTTATATTTCTTCTATCCTCTTATTATACTTCTTCCATCCACAGCGCGAAAACCCTGCCAAGAGGCAGGGCTAGTTGTCATCCTTCATATCTTCCTTCCTATCACCAAGCGGCTTTACCGCGTCAAAATTATCGGACCTTCTCTTGTAATCGCAACCGTATGTTCAAACTGCGCGGACAGGCTGCCGTCTGTCGTACGGGCCGTCCAGCCGTCTAACCCGATGTGTACATTCGCTTGACCAGTTGTCAGAATGGGTTCGACCGTAATGACCATGCCTTCCTCCAGCAGCTCTCCTTCGCCTGCTGCTCCGCGGTGATCGACCTGTGGAGGCTCATGTATAAACCGACCAATTCCATGCCCTGCAAAGCTCGTTATGACCTGATAACCGGCCTTCTCCGCACACATCTGGATCGCATGCCCAATATCTCCGAGTCGCTTGCCCACCTTCGCCTCTGCGATGCCCTTGCTCAGCGCCAGCTTCGTCACCCGAAGCAGCTTGCCCGTCTCCTTCGAGGGTATGCCGATCACATAGGTCCAAGCCGAGTCTGCTTTCCAGCCTTCCACGTCTGCAACCATATCAATCGTGACAATATCCCCAGAGGAGAGCGGCTCTCTACTGGGGAACCCGTGGCATACGACCTCGTTAACGGATGCGCAGGTGGCGAACGGGTAACCCTTGTAGCCCTTCTGGGCAGGAGTCGCTCCTCGCTCCAGCATGAAGCGCTCTGCGAACCGGTCAATCTCAAGCGTAGTCACGCCGGGAGCTATTCGTTTGGCTATCGCTTGATGGCAATCCGCTACAATTTGTCCCGCTTTGCGAATACAAGCAATCTCTTCCTTCGATTTCAAACCCATCGCCATGTCAGGCATCCCCCCTTATAGTCACACTATTCAGGAAAAGGAAGATCCATACGCATTACGGATAGTAAATTTTACGACAATCCTGCATCAGCTTGGGGCAACCCTTCATTAAAGGAAATTTGGACTGGGGCAACAAAGTTTGCCCAAGCCTGTTTTTGAGGTTAACGACAACACTGTTTCTCTAGACCCACACTGCTTTCGTTTAGTATGATAGCTGTTGACTAATAGGAAAGTGAAGTGTAGAACCTTGAACGAAACGTACAACGACCTCAAGCTAGGCGAAAAAGGCGCTTGGTTAAGCATCATCGCCTACCTCATTCTAGCTGCCATCAAGCTAACCATCGGCTACACGATGAACTCCGAAGCTCTATCTGCGGACGGGCTGAATAACTCCACCGATATCATTGCTTCCATAGCTGTTCTGATCGGATTACGCATCTCCCGCAAGCCGCCTGACAAGGACCATCGTTATGGACATTATCGTGCGGAGACTATCGCTTCCCTAATTGCCTCATTTATTATGTTCGCCGTTGGCCTTCAGGTGTTGTATCAATCCTTCCAGAAGTTTAGAACGCCTATTATCGAATCGCCAGATATGATTGCCGCTTGGACCGCTTTATTTTGTGCGATTGCGATTTATATCGTCTACAGATATAACGTACGTCTTGCCAAACGCATCAATAGCCAAGCAATGATGGCTGCCGCACAGGATAATCGCTCAGACGCCTTCGTCAGCATAGGCGCATTCATCGGGATCGTTGGCTCACAATTAGGCCTGCCGTGGCTCGACCCCTTAACAGCCGTTATTGTTGGTATCATTATTTGCATAACCGCATGGCAAATATTCCGGGATGCTACGCACTCGCTCACAGATGGCTTCGATCCTCAGGAATTGCAGACCATCAAGAAGACCATACGCCAGTGTCCAGGTGTCATGTCTATTATTGATATCAAGGCTCGAATCCATGGCAACTACAAGCTGGTAGATGTTACGATCGGAGTTGACCATCAGCTTACCGTTAGTGAAAGCCACGATATTACCGAGCAGGTCGAGAAAATAATGTACGAATCGCATCGAATCACTCACGTTCACATTCATATAGAACCCTTCGTAGCCTCGCCTTGATTCCAAGGCAGCTAGGTGAAACAAATAACCTCCGCCCCCATCAGCATGATGGAATCGGAGGTTATTTGTTTATTTATAGGCACAAAAAAAGCTCTGCGCCTTCATGCCTGTTAGGAGCAAAGCAAATATTCATTTATTCATGCACTCATCCGACCGAGGAGTTGATCTTACCCATCTCGTCTTCAACCAAAATCGTCAATTCATCCTCATAGCCACCGGTAATCCGATACTTCCGAATATATTCTCGAACAAATTTGCGCGGGTCCTTGGGTTGAAAAATCCTCGTAAGTTCCTTCAGGCTTTCCTTGACTTCATTCTGGCTATGCTTCGCCATGAAATCTCCTCCCCTATACGTTGGATGGTCGTCCTAAACAACAAATCCCGAGAACGGACACGGCTCTTATTCCGCAAGAACCCCATCGGTGCAGGCATCTCCATGGTCAATAAGTCACAATGTTTGCATTTTTCTTACTATTATAACATTTAAGCATCAAATGCGAAAGTAGACAAATGTTAGAACTGCCTAATCCTTGTGCATCTGGTCAGTGTGGTTGATTGGACTGTCAGCAGGCGCGGGCGGTACAATTGGAGGCGGGATATCTCCTGTAGAGCGAGATGACAACATACTTTTCTCTCTGTTAAACATTCGTAAATAAGCGACTACGCCAACAATAGCCACTATAATCCCGAACGCTAGCAAAAGTAAGGTCACCCAGTTGTCTACCATATCCACGCCTCCATCCCTATTTACTTTATCGGTTTAAGGCGAATTAAATTTCACACTCAATCCAACAAACATAAATTCCATATATAGGGTATTATAACCAATTGGAAGTGCCCCGACAACTGCTAAAAGTACTTTTATTTACTCTCCTTCGACAAGATCCGATAGGCCCCGCTTCCCCATGCAATGAGTCTTCCTTCGCTATCTTGGACAGAAGCTTGCAGGGTGATCGTCCTCCCGATCCGATGCAGCAGCTCCGCCTCACAGGTCAGCTCGCCGCCTTGCGCACTCTCCAGAAAGTGTGTATTCATATGGGCCGTAACCGTCTTTTCACCTCGACAAGCAAGTATAACGAGCAGCCCCATCGCATTATCCATCAGAGACATCAATACGCCGCCATGAACAATATGAAGCAGATTCATATGCCGCTGCCCAGCTTCCAGACGAATGCTAACCTTATCGGCTTGCACACTTATGATTTCACAGCCCAGTTCACCCCAGAAAGTCGACTCTGCCTGCTGAGCCAGACTTTCTATATATCCGAGCT
Source organism: Paenibacillus sp. J22P59 (assembly GCF_059383895.1). NCBI lineage: Bacteria > Bacillati > Bacillota > Bacilli > Caryophanales > Paenibacillaceae > Paenibacillus > Paenibacillus sp. J22P59. Next base: position 134,369 of record NZ_JBXENX010000006.1, on the reverse strand, counting down.
GCTCGGTCTGCCAATCGTTACCCGGCATGATTCCTCACCCGCCTTCACGAGGCTTGCTATTGGACTCCTTCTCCTCTTCAATAAGCTTGCGTCTGAGCACCTTGCCGATCATGGTCTTGGGAAGCGTGTCCCGGAACTCATACAAATGCGGAACTTTATACGCCGCGAGCCGTTTCCTGCACCATTGATCAAGCTGCTGCTGTGTAGCGCTAACCCCTTCTTTGAATACAATGAAGGCTTTAACCGTCTCACCGCGATAAGGGTCCTTCACACCGACAACCGCTGCTTCACGGATAGCGGGATGCTCGAACAGCACTTCCTCCACATCTCGCGGATAAATGTTGAAGCCGCCTGCAATAATGACGTCCTTCATCCGATCGACGATTGTGAAATAGCCCTCTTCATCCATGAACCCTAGATCGCCTGTATGCAACCAGCCCCCTCTTAACGTATACGCAGTTTCCTCAGGATGATTCCAATAGCCTCGCATCACCTGCGGGCCGCGGATGACAACTTCACCAATTGCTCCTGGTGCAAGCAGCCGACCATCCGGATCTACGATTGCCGCAACCGTATCGGGAAAAGGAAGACCGATGGTGCCGATTTTGCGTCTTCCCCAGATCGGATTGGCGTGTGTGACAGGGGAGGCCTCGGTAAGCCCAAAGCCTTCAATTAATCGGCCGCCGCTCAGCGCCTCGAATTGATCCTGCACCTCCAGAGGCAAGCCTGCTGAGCCGCTTATGCAAACTTCAATAGAAGATAAATCACTGCTCAGTGCATCCTTATGATTAATTATGGCAACATACATAGTAGGCGCGCCTGGAAAAATCGTAGGCTTCTGCTTGCTGATCGTCTGCAGCACCGCCGCAGTCTCGAATCTCGGCAGCAGAATAAGGGAGCCTGCATTCAAAACAGCCATATTCATTAATACCGTCAAACCGAAGACATGAAACAGGGGCAGTGCAGCAAGAAATTTTTCCTCTCCTGCTTTCACCTTGAAGCACCAAGCAGATGTCTGCATTGTGTTCGCGACGAGGTTGCGATGTGTCAGCATCACGCCCTTAGGCGTTCCCGTCGTGCCTCCTGTATATTGAAGCAGTGCCAGGTCTTCTCCGTTTATCTCGGCTGTGAGGGGATGCTTGGAGCTGGCAGCGAGCAAACGGCGATAGGCGATAACCCCTTTGTATCCATAGGGGATGTCTGCCTTGAAGCCTTCTTTGCGTTGCTTGAGTGGGTAAAGCAGGTTTTTGGGAAAAGGGAGCCCGTCTTTAATCGACGTTACAATTACATGGCGCAGCTGCGGCAGCGGTCCTGCCTCGGGGTCCTCGCCCCTTACCCGCGCAAGACGTGAATAGAGCAGATCTACTGTAATGATTGTCATAGCTCCACTATCGGAGAGCTGATGCTCCAATTCACGCTCGACATAGAGCGGATTAGTCTGTACGGCAATAGCACCCAGTAAAAGCACAGCGAAATAAGACGCTACCGCTTGCGGGCAATTCGGCAGCATAATGGCTACACGGTCGCCTTTGCCAACTCCGAGCGAGCTCAGGCCGTTAGCCAACCGAACAGCATCCTGATACAGCTCGCGGTAGCTCACAGACTTGCCTAGGAAGTGAATCGCTTCCCGGCCAGGGAATTTTTCCGCTGCAGCGATCAAAAATTGGCCCACACCGTGATTGGGATAATCCAGTGTCTCAGGAACCTCTTCGGGGTAGTACGCAAGCCAAGGCTTCGTAAGCTTAACCTCTTGCTTTTCCGGTTCTCGTTCTGGTTCTGGTTCTGGTTCTGATACTGGTTCTGGTTCTGATACTGGTTCGGGTTCAGTTTCAGGTTCGGGGACTGGCTCGGGCTCAGATTCGAGTTCATCCAAATCATTTATTACGATAAGCTCGGATGATGCTTCAGTGCTAGCATGCTCAGAATCAGCTATCCAATCCTCGTTTATTGGAGGTTCCTCTGCAATAGCGGATGGCGCTTCCGACCAATTTGAGACGATCGTGTCCGATTCAGGCAAGTCATCAGCTGAGGAGGGGTCTTTTTCAATAGAGAAGACTGTTTGCTCCTCAGACTGTGCATTTTCCTCTTCAGGTGCAGGTGCAGAGTCAGCAGGCAAGGCTTCGGTTGGTTTTTGCCCATCGCCTTGTACGAACGGTTCTTCCGGTTTTGACGGATCCATATGGCGTCCCCCTCCTACACAATGTAATGCTCACCTTGCGTAACTCGCGCGGCGATCTCTCTTTTGGCTGCGATCGTATCTATTAACGGGGAACGCATCAGCTTCTTGAGCACAGACAGCTGCATTTGCAGTCCGTCCCCTCGCTCCAATGCAACCAGCGTACGCTTCGCATACGATTCGATTCGCTCCATGGCCTCCTGAACAAAAACTTCAGTCATTAGAATCGCATTCGCAGCCTTTGAAGAGGAACCCTCCTTGCTTTCTATTCGCTTCTGGGTACGCAGCAGAGCACTCTCCATTGCGAATAATTGGATCATGACATCTGCGAGAGCACATAGCACCTCCTGCTCTTGCTCGAGATTTGCGCCAAGCTTTTGGACAGCTAAACCGCCAATGGCGAGAAATGTTTTTTTGGCTTGTTGCACTCGGTAGGCCTCTTTGGCAAGTGGAGCATCAAATACCGGCAAGGGCATAGGCAGAACCAGCTCTGCTTGAAGAGCTTGCGCTTTGGCGATCAGCGGCAGCTCGCCTTTCATGGCTTTTTTCAGCAGAGTACTCGGAATAAGCATTCGATTAATCTCATTCGTCCCTTCGAATATCCGATTAATTCGTGAATCCCGATAGATTCGCTCGATTTTATATTCCCGAATATAGCCGTACCCGCCGTGAATCTGGACGCCTTCATCCGCGATGAAATCAAGAGCTTCCGATGCGAACACCTTTACAATCGAACATTCCAGCGCGTATTCACTGATTGCTTTTGCAGCCAGCGCTTCTGCATCCGCCGAATCACCCTCATCCTCGACCTCGGGCGTGCTCAGCATTCCATCGATCCAGCCTGCCGTCCGGTATACCATGCTTTCCAGCACATAGGTCCTAATATTCATATCCGCCAGCTTCGCACCGATTAAGGGATAGGAGGCAATTGCACGCCCGAATTGCTTTCTCGTATTGGCATATTTGGCAGCGAGCTCAATCGTTTCCTTTGAGGAGCCTAGACATGCAGCCCCTAGCTTGAATCGTCCAATATTCAGGATGTTAAAAGCAATCCGATGCCCTTTTCCAACCTGACCAAGCACATTCTCTACTGGAACCTCCACATCCTCGAAAAATAAAGGGCAAGTCGATGAGCCTTTGATCCCCATCTTGTGCTCTTCTGGCCCAATGCTGAAGCCAGGCATATTCTTTTCCACAATGAATGCGGTAAAAGCTTGCCCGTCTACCTTGGCATACACAATGAATACGTCCGCAAAGCCTGCATTCGTGATGTACAGCTTGGAGCCGTTCAGTACATAATACTTGCCATCACTCGACAGCTTCGCTGTTGTCTTCGCCCCAAGCGCATCCGAGCCAGAAGCGGGCTCCGTCAGGCAATAGGCGGCAATCAGCTCACCGCTTGCCAGCTTAGGCAAGTATTTGCGCTTCTGCGCGGTCGAGCCGAAGAATACGATCGGCAGCGTCCCGATCCCCGTATGTGCTCCAACCGATAAAGCAAAGGAAGAAGCTCGGGATAGCGTCTCTGCGAGCAGCGTCGTGCTCACCTTATCCAGGCCAAGCCCCCCGTAGGCCTCCGGCACGTCTGCACCCAATAAGCCAAGCTCGCCTGCCTGCCGCAGCAGCTTAACGGTCAAGTCATAATCCAAGCCTTCCAGCTGTGCATCATGAGGAATAACGTCCCCTTCGAGAAACCCCTTGGCAGCGTCCGCCATCATCCGTTGCTCCTCGGTAAAATCCTCCGGGGTTACCGTTTCCGAAGGCTGTGCATCCTCTACGACAAACCTTCCGCCAAAACGAATGCTTTGTGCCATGCAAGCCAGCTCCCTTCCTTGCCTTAGTAAACCTCGAATACTCCCGCTGCTCCCATTCCGCCTCCTACGCACATCGTTACGACACCAATGCCGCCGCCGCGACGCTGAAGCTCATGAATAAGCGACACTGACAGCTTCGTACCCGTACAGCCTAATGGGTGACCAAGCGCGATCGCTCCCCCATTCACATTCACGCGCTCTGGATCGATGCCTAGCTGTTCAATAATCGGTATACACTGGGCAGCAAATGCTTCATTTATCTCAAAAATATCTACATCAGCAAGAGCTATCCCTGCTCGGGTCAATGCTTTCGGAACCGCCTCAATCGGTCCAATCCCCATGACCTCGGGGGCCACCCCCGCGACGCTGTAGCTGCGCAAGGCTGCTAGCGGGCGAAGCCCTAGCTGCCTTGCCCGAGCGCGGCTCATTACTATAACCGCTGCAGCGCCATCGCTCATCTGCGAGGTATTCCCTGCCGTGACTGTTCCTTCACGAGCGAAGGACGGCTTTAGCTGCGCCAACGTCTCAGGCGTGGTGTCAGCTCGCAGCCCTTCATCCGTGTCGAAAACGAAAGTGTTCTCCCACGGCCGTCCAGCATCATTCACACCCGAGCGAGTGGCTGTAATTGGAACGATCTCTTCCTTGAAGCGGCCTGCTTCAATCGCATCTGCTGCTTTTTTGTGACTGGCTGCTGCAAAAGCGTCCTGTGCCGCCCTCGTCACTTGAAAGCGCCGTGCCACCTCCTCCGCCGTATGGCCCATCCCCATATAGATTTTCGGTCTCGTATCTACGATACCGGGATGCGGGGACAGCCTGAAGCCGGTCATCGGCACATGGCTCATGCTCTCCACCCCGCCAGCAGCAATAACCTCGGCTTCACCCAGCCTAATTCGTTCTGCCGCATAAGCTATTGCCTGCAGCCCTGACGCACAGAACCGATTAATCGTTACCGCAGGTGTCGATACGGGAAATCCCGCATAGAGCGACAATACCCTCGCCATGTTCAGCCCTTGCTCGCCCTCAGGCATCGCACATCCGATAATGACATCTTCGATTTCTTCCACCTTTAGTCCGGGTGCCCTCTCTAATGCTGCGCACAGAACTGCCCGCCCAAGATCCTCGGCCCTCGTCTCTGCCAAGCTCCCTCGCTTCGCCTTGCCTACCGCAGTCCGTACCGCCGATACAATAACCGCATCGCGGTCATCCTCCACGAATCGCTTGCTTGAATCTATAGACATAGATTTTTCCCTCCCTTTTGTGCTGCCGGAAGCTACCAGCTTAAATACCGAGTGCTGCTACTCAACTCATGTGCCACCTGTGACAATCTTGCTTGGGAGATACGAAAGAGGATAACTCACTATTAGATGAGGCTAGCCTCACTCATTTCCACTGGCGTCCGACCACCCGCCGCATTATATGAGGCTAGCCTCACACTTCGAGCAGCCAGCCTCCCCAGCTATGAAGTTAGCCTCACACATCACCAAACATTTCGTTAGATCTTCAAATTCTGTGAGGCTAGACTCCGTCTTTTAAGCAATTGCCTCACTTGTGGATTGAAGAAGTCTCTTTTGATGATGAATCCAGTGGATAATTAGTTTAAATGAACAAATAGATAGGTCTGCCATAAGGATAAAGTAGTATGTGTTAGTGGGTAGGTTGGTTGATGGGTTGGTTGATGGGTTGGTTGATGGGTTGGTTGATGGGTTGGTTGATGGGTTGGTTGATGGGTTGGTTGATGGGTTGGTTGATGGGTTGGTTGATGGGTTGTTTGGTAGGTTGTTTGGTTTATCGCAAGCTAGTTATTAATCAGCCTATTAGTTCCGCAGCGGCTTGCCGGTAGCAAGCATATGGCTCATTCGCGCCTGCGTCTTGGGTTCCCCGCAAAGGCTCAGGAATGCCTCGCATTCCAGATCGAGCAAATATTGCTCGCTCACCTCTGCTCCTGGCGCAGCATCCCCACCAGCCAGAACATGGGCCAGCTTGCTGCCGATCAAAACATCATGCTCGCTGATCTGCCCTCCTAGCAAGAGGCTGTGCACGCCCATCCGCAGCACGGCTTTGCCTTCGCGTCCGGCAATCCTTACGCGCATCTCTGCGGGAGGCACGTAACCCGCCCGATCCAGTTCAAGCACAGCGCGCTTCGCCTCGGCCATACGCGCATCCTGCTGCATAATCACGCGGTCCTGCGGGCGCTTCAGCCCAAGACGCGCAACGTCGAAGCCGCTGGAGGAGGCTTTGGCCATCGCGACGGTCTCGAACAGCGCGTTCAGATGCGGTTGAATTTCTCCTCCTGCCGCACGTTGCATCGCAAGAACAGCGGCTTCTTTTGAACCTCCTCCAGCCGGAATAAGGCCCACTCCTGTCTCCACTAATCCGAAATATGTTTCTGGCGAATAGATAATTAGATCGGCTGGCAGACAGGCCTCTACTCCGCCGCCCAATGTCATGCGATGCGGAGCTGCGACGACGGGGCGATCCAGCTTTTTTAACTGCAGCATGCTGGATTGGAAGAAACGGATGATTGCCTCCACCTCATCCCACTCGCCATTCTGCGCTTCCATCAGAAGCAGCATCAGGTTCGCGCCTACACAAAAATTACGCCCTTCGTTGGCAATGACGAGCCCTCGCCAATTACGGCTTACCTCATCCGCACTATCCCGAATAGCTGCTAGAATATCACCGCCAATCGCATTATTTGGGGAATGAAACTCAAGACAGACAACCTCATCTCCTATATCAATCAAGCTCGCGCCCGAATTTCTAAGCACTGTACGACCCTTTGCTTTGAGCGAGGCTAAGCTGATCTCATCCTGCCCCTGCTCCTGACAGGCATATGCACCTTCTGAGAAGTGCACCCGCTTTCCATCGGCTATTTTGTAAAAGCTCTCATTGCCCGCTTCCAGCCAATGAATCACCCATTCGGGCACTTCATCGCCTTCCTTAATCATTCGCTCCACTGAGCGCTTCAAGCCGATTGTATCCCATAGCTCGAACGGGCCCAGCTCCCAATTGAAGCCCCATTTCATCGCCCGATCTATATCAAGGATCGAGTCTGCAATAACTCCGAGCAGGCTAGCGGAATAGAGCAGCACTCTCTTAATCGAATGCCACGCAAATAGAGAGTAGCGATTGCCCGGCTCAGCACCCAGAAGCGCCTGTACCTTGGCCGTGACGCCCTTGGCTGCTTTGACAGCATCTATAACGGTCGAGCTGATCTGTTTCTTAGGCATATAAGCCAGCGTCTGCAAATGAAGCGACTCAATCTCGCTGCCGCCTTTCTCCCCCTTAACCTTGCGATAAAATCCACTTCCGGATTTCTCCCCAAGCCTTCCTGCCCCGACTAATTGCTCGAGCAGAGCAGGTCTTGTGAATACGGCAATCTCTGCCGGATCACTGCTTTTGTTCCGCACATTGTCTACAACATGAAGCAGCGTATCCAGACCAACGAGGTCGAGCATACGGAACGTAGCTGTTCTGGGCCTGCCCATAGCAGGTCCTGTAAGCGCATCGGCCTCCTCCACCGTCAGCCCGTATCGAATAACCTCCTCCAGCGTAACCAGCATGCCATAAGTGCCGATTCGATTGGCGATAAAATTCGGCGTATCCTTAGCAGGCACAACTCCCTTGCCCAGCCTCTTCTCGCATAACTCTGTAAGCTTCGCTGTCACTGCCGGGTCTGTGACCTCTGTAGGCACGACCTCAACAAGCTTCATATACCTTGGCGGGTTGAAAAAATGAGTGGCTGCAAAATGCTGACGGAACGCTTCTCCCCTTCCCTCCGTCATCTCATTCACAGACAAGCCTGAAGTATTGCTGCTGACGAGCGTGCCGGGCTTCCATACTGCCTCCACTTTGGCAAGCAGCTCCTGCTTCACATCGAGCCTTTCGACCACTGCCTCAATAATCCAGTCCACATTCGATAATTCCAGCAAATCATCCTCCAGATTGCCGGGCGTAATTCGCTCAGCAAAAGCTGTATCGTAGAGCGGCGCCGGCTGCGTCTTGGACAATCGCTGAATAGCCGATTTCGCCAATCGGCTGCGCACCTGTGGATGGGCAAGCGTCCAACCCCGCTGTTCTTCCTCTGCTGTAAGCGATTGTGGAACAACATCAAGCAGCAGAACGCGGATGCCCGCATTCGCAAGATGAGCGGCGATTCCTGCGCCCATGACGCCGGAGCCGATAACGGCAGCACGCCGTACTGCCCCCGATAGATGGATCGACATGTACAAGCACCTCCTAAATAGTTATGCCTTATGCCCTTGCTCTATTGGAACGGGTATTCCAAGCAAGGAGCTTGCTTGGAATACCCGACAACGCCGCCTCTTGCCCTCCCTCAACGGCTTCCTCTCCCCCCGAGCACGCTTAATGCAAGCAGCTCTGCTACATCCCGAGCCAATATCACGTTATCGGCCTCCAGCGACTTCAAACCATCCTCCATCATCGTTAAGCAATAGGGGCATGCAGAGCCTATAATGGATGGCTGTACTTCAAGAGCCTGCTCCACTCTGGCCTGGTTCACCCTAACGCCACTCTTCTCCTCCATCCACATCAGGCCCCCTCCAGCACCGCAGCACATCCCATTCTCGCGTGAACGGACCATCTCTTTCAGCTGCACGCCTGGTATTGCCCTCAGCACATCCCTTGGCGCTTCATACACGCCGTTATAGCGGCCTAAGTAGCAAGAATCATGGAATGTAATTTGTTCCTCCACCGCATATTTAGGATGAAGCCTTCCTTCCTTGAGCAGCCTTGCGAGCAGCTCCGTGTGATGCTCGATTCGAACATCGGGAGAAAGGCCGAAGTCGACATATTCATTTTTGAACGTATTGTACGTATGAGGGCAGACCGTCACAATAGTTGAAACGGCGTATTTTTGCAGCGTTTCCACATTCTCGCGGCATAATTCCTGGAATAACAGCTCATTGCCGATACGGCGGGCTGTATCCCCTGAGCTCTTTTCTTCCACCCCGAGCGTTGCAAAAGAGACCCCAGCATGATTAAGCAGCCGCACCACATCATAAAGCACCTGCCTGCTTCTCGTATCATAGGCTCCCATCGAGCCTGCCCATAACAACAGCTCTGGCTTCGTGCCAAGCTTTTTCATTTCCTGCATGGTCTTCACTCTTACGCCTGTGCGGATTTCGCATTCCTCTATCCATGCAGCCCGCTCCGCTCTGGGAAGTCCCCATGGATTGCTTTGCCGCTCAATATTTTGCAAGGCCCGTTGACCATCTGCAGGCAGCTTGCCTTCCATGAGGACCAGATAACGCCTCATATCAATAATTTTATCGACATGCTCATTTCCCACGGGGCACATCTCTTCGCAGTTGCGGCATGTCGTACAGGCCCACAATTCTTCCTCTGTCATCACCTCACCGACCAGTTGAACCTCCTCCGCCAACGCTTCATGACGGACTGTCCATGCCTGTGCCTGCGCAGCCATCGTCGGCCTAATAGATGTAGCACTTCCTCCAAAGCCCTCCTCCCATACCGGCATCACGGCTCCCATGACATGCGCACCTGCGGCAATGCCTCCTAATCGAGCTGGAATCCATGGAGAACGGGAAGTAATGGCAGCCCCTTTCTCAGTGAGATGGTCACGAAGCTTGGTTATTAGATGCATGGGTGACAGCAGCTTGCCGGTATTGGAAGCCGGGCATACATTCGTGCAGCGCCCACATTCTACACAGGCGTATAGATCAAGCAGTTGCTTCTGATTGAAGTCCTCCACTCGGCCAGCGCCGAATGTCTCAATCTCCTCGTCCTCTAGATGAAGCGGGGATAATCTGCCGACGGGCGTTCGTCTCCGGAGCCATAAATTAATTGGGGCCGTCAACAGATGAAAATGCTTCGATTGAGGCACATAAACCGCAAAGGATAACAGCACCAACAAATGAAGCCACCAGAACAGCTCATATCCGAGCACCGCTGCCGTTCCCCCTTGATCCACACCGACCCAGCTGAGCCCCTCAGCAAGCAGAACTGATACTGGTGCATAACGATCATCTACCAGATGAATGCTGCTGCCAGCTCCAATACTTGCTTCAATACTAACTGCCGCCTCAGTCTCATTAATGGCAATTCTCTCGAATGCCAGCGTTAATAAGACGGTCAGCATCAGGCTGCCAATGAACCACAGCACCAGCGACGGCTTCCAGCCTCGCTTCAATCGGTCGAGCCGTTCCCCGTAACGACGGTAAGCGCCGTACAGCACAGCAAACAGAACGAGAGATACCGTTAATTCCTGACTCCAGGCGAAGCCGTTATAAAAAGGAAAGGGGATCGGATGACCGCTAAGCTTTTTCCAAATAAGATCCGCCGCACCGAACTGTAGAACGATGAAGCCATAGAAGTAAACGAGATGCATGACACCGCTTCTAGCATCATGCAGCAGCTTGCGATGCCCCAGTATCTGACTAGTGAAGGTATACTTCTCTTTCAGCCTCGTCATTCGCCTCGGGGGCTTCCATGCAAAAACCGTCGGACTGCCCAGCTTCATATAACCGATACGACGCAGCACAACCGTTACGAACGCGGTCCCAGCCAGCAAGACAACGATTACGAACAACCCCCACCTCACAACAGCTGTCCATTGCTCTACCGACCACCCCAGCGCTAGCAACATGCTCATTCACCCTCCTTCATTTGCACGGATCGGACAAGCTTTAAAGCGCTTTCATAAAATTGCGTTGTTCCAGTATATGAGTCCTGCAACGTGAACATGCCGCCCCTCTCTAAGGAAGGAGCACGGTCTATTTGGCTTCATTCACACATATCGTAGCACTGATGACAGGAAGTTGAACGAAGCGCAAAAAGAGTTGAATAAAGCTTGTAAGGAGCCCTGAAATCATGACAAAAGGAGGCGATGAGCGAGGATGCTGAATATTGTCGTTCTTATAAAGCAGACCTTTGATACGGAGGAAAAGATTATCGTTACAGCTTCCGGCATATCGGAGGACGCGGTGAAGCTAATCATTAATCCTTATGATGAGTACGCATTGGAAGAAGCGCTTAAGCTTCGAGAGCTTCATGGTGGACAAATACGCGTTGTGACCTGTGGAAGCGAGCGAGCAGAGGAAGCGCTGCGAACAGCACTGGCAATGGGAGCAGACGAAGCCATTCGACTGGACAGCGCAGGCATTGAGACTGATGACAGCTATCGTATTGCCGCAGCGCTAACGGCGATCATACAGCCTTTGCAGCCGGATCTGCTGCTGGCTGGCCTATTCGCTGTCGACAGCGGATCTGGCAGTGTTGCCTTGCAAATAGCACAGCGGCTAGGTCTTCCCCATGCCTCAGCCGCGGTCAAGATTGATATTACCGATGGGGACGGAATTACAGCAGACGGCGATAAGCTTCATGTAGATGCTACCCGCTTCGCAATTATTGAGCGAGATGTTGAAGGAGATGCGGAGACAGTCGTTATACCGCTGCCTGCTCTCATCACTGCTCAGCAAGGGCTGAATGAGCCTCGTTACCCGTCGCTTCCCGGCATTATGAAAGCGAAAAGGAAGCCCCTGACCCGAACCACACTCGAAGAGATCAATGGCGATGGCAATCTGCTCGCAGAGGCAGAGACAGAAGCACGCACCGTTCGTCGTGCCCTGCTGCCTCCAGCACCGCGTGCAGCAGGCAAAAAGCTCACGGGGACTGCGAATGAGCAGGCTGCCGAGCTGGTGCGGCTGCTCTGGCCCTAGGCTGCACTGCATTTAAGGCTATTAATTACTGACCGCCGTTTGATTACACGGTTCGTCGTCCTTGTCAGGACAGCGATTCTCGAAAAGGAGATGTCCATTAGATGGCTAAGAAGACCTTACTCGTATTCGCCGAGTCTAGAGACGGCCAGCTGCGCCGCGTTGTGCTGGAAGCCCTTGGCGCAGCACGGCAGCTTGCTGGCGATGACGGCTCCGTCCAAGCTGTCATCGCTGCGAGCTCGGGTGCTGCCGATGAAGCGGCTGCACTCCTTGCGCATGGCGCGGATATCGTGCATGTCGCCGATGACCCTGCACTTAGCGTGTACGCGCCCGAAGCGTATATCGCCGTCCTTCGCGCGGCAATGGAGGCGGTGCGCCCGGACGCGCTGCTGCTCGGCCATACCGCTATCGGGCGCGATCTCGCTCCCCGCATCGCGGCGGCCTTCGGCGCCGGCCATGTCGCCGACGTCACTGCCATCGAAGCTTCGCCAGATGGCAGCGCCATCTTCACTCGCCCGCTCTACGCTGGCAAAGCGTTCGAGCAGCGCAGCTTCGTGCCGGGGCATCCGTGGGTGATCACGGTGCGCCCGAATAACTTGCCGGCCGCAGAACCTATCGCTGCCGGATCAAGCTCTGGCACGGTTCAGGCACTGCCCTTCACCGTGCCAACCCTCTACACCGCCGTGCGCTCACTCGTCCGCAGAGCTGGCGGCCAGATAGATCTCGCCGAGGCCGACGTCGTCGTATCCGGCGGCAGAGGCGTCCGCAGCGCAGCAGGCTTCGAGCCGTTGCAAGCACTCGCCGATGTACTCGGCGGAGCTGTCGGCGCCTCTCGCGGCGCATGCGACGCAGGCTACTGCGGCTATGCCCTCCAGATCGGGCAGACCGGCAAAGTCGTAACGCCGCAGCTCTATATCGCATGCGGCATAAGCGGCGCCATCCAGCATCTGGCTGGCATGAGCCAGTCGCGCGTTATCGTCGCGATCAACAAAGACCCCGACGCCCCCATCTTCAGCATCGCTGACTATGGCATCGTCGGGGACTTATTTGAGATTGTACCGTTATTGACTGCTGAGCTTCAGCGCGTGCTTTCAGATTAATGACCCGAATATTAAGTGACATCAATAACCTATAACATTAATGTTTCTATCACCCATGACCCTGTCTCCTCATGCAAAATCCGGCCTAATCTCCCGAATGCAGTCAGGTGACTCAAAGGCATCATCGCTGACTGCGTTCGTGACGGGATAGGCGTGCATCCTGTAGGATTCCATCGGCTCCAAATGCTTGCGCAGTGAGCGATAATCATGAACCTCTGGATTCAGCCAATCGGCAATGCCATCCTCGTCGAGAATAATCGGAACCCGGGGCAGCCATTGCGACATAGCGCCTGAAGAGGGGCCCGTGAGAATCGTAAAGGCTCGCATTTGTTTACCGGAATAAGTCATCCAGCTATCATAGAAGCCCGCAAGGCCAAGCACATGATAATTCGGAATCACAATATGCATCGCCCGCGGGTCCTTCTCTTGCCCGAAGGGCTGCCAGCCAAAAAAACCACTGCATGGCACAATGCAGCGCTGCTGCTTAAGCTGCCGCGCAAAAAATCGCTTATCAGACAGCCTCTCGCAATCTGCGTTCACCGAATCCTTCGCCCAGAATGGAAACAGTCCCCACCTGGCTTCATCCATCGTTCGTTTGCCCGAGGCCCCATTAAGGATGATGGATACAGTTTGCATCGGTACGATATTGAAGCGGTTCGTATAACAATGAATCAGTTGTTGTATTTGAAAGGCATCCACTATATCCCCGATATCGGCTGTAATCGAATAACGCTCAATCATGCAAAAATCCCCCTTATGTCGCTATACTGGATTTACCAAGTATTTGCAGACAAAGGGGGATTCTATGCACCAGCTATTCTATTAATGGGTGAAGCGTTTACGGAATTTGAGCGGAGGCATGCCCGTCTGGGCAGCGAACAGCCTGGAGAAATGCGGCGTTTGCCGGAAGCCCGTCTCCTCTGCAATTCGTGCAATCGTCCAATCCGTCTTGATAAGCAGCAGCTTCGCTTGATCCAGACGATAATACAGCAAATATTGCTGCGGCGTACAATCGAACACCTCGGTCATGCAACGAGTGATGTAATTCGTATGAAGCTGCAAGGCTTCGCTTAGCATCGTATTCGTGATGACGCTGCGATAATTTAATTTCAAATAAGCGGCAGCCCGTTCTGCGACGGACACCCCTGCACGGGCAGCATCGGAGCGCCAGCCCTCATCCAGCATTTGCAGCAAATGAAGGAAGCGCTGCTGCCGTTCCCAGAATGCGCCATGCGATGAGCTTCTCGCTGCATCATGCAGCTGAGAGAAGATCAGCTTGGCTTCATCCGGATAGGACAAATGAATCTTTTTGGGCAAGCGGATGGCGTATGTATAATAATCGCCTCGCAGCGAGCCTGTCTGGCTACCCTCCGTCTCCTCCCATGCCCCAACCGTCTGGAAATGTATCCAATCGAATACCGTCTCCTCTTGGCAAGGCTCATAGGAATAATGCCATTTGTCCGGCCGAAGGATAAGGACATCCCCTGCTCCAAGCTCCCATTTGTTCTCTTCCTCAGCTATATACAGCTTTCCCTGTTGTACAAACAACAGGTCGAAGACACCCAGATTCGTCCGATTCGGATGCTCTTCTCCAGCCTGATAAGTCCTTCTATTCGATTCTATGAAAAAAGGCAGCGGCGGTGAGCGAAAGGTTAACAATAAATCTTCAGGCACGATAATCTCCCCTTGCGGTATTCTGTTTGGGTGTGTTTGTATGCAAAAAAAGTTCCGCGACCATCCATATAAAGACCGCAATTCTATTGCCATGTTACAAAACTCGCTATCATTTGTCTACCATAAAGAAAAAAAGCTGCTAAGAGCAGCCTATTAAAAGATATGGTTAGCAATCATTACAGGAAAATGACTAGCCCCCAGCCCCTTGATATTTATTAGCCCCATACATCCATAGCTTATACGCAAGGTAGAAGCTGAGCGGTCCAATCACTAGCGCTGTAATTCCTAGAATTTTATTCGATAGCACACTCTCGTCGAACAGAAACAGACTTGGATAATAATTAATCATAGCAAGCGGAACAATCCACGTTAAAATAATTTGCAGCAGCGTTCCGTACACGGATATGGGATAAGCAATAAATTCTTTCATCCTAAAAAAGATCGAGAACAAAAATTGAACCCGCAGAAAGATAAAGGACAACGACCCGATTACAATCAAGCCCGCTGCCTGCAGAAAAGAACCGCTGATTACGGCAAGAAACAAGTAGATTACCTTAGTAACCGTCCAGCTCATGTCTGCCTGAGAGATCGACCAGAATAGGACCAGAATAGAAATGACAATATGAGCAATATAGCCAATGTTGAATAGGTTCGCGATGAAATAAATAAACGGAGACAACGGCTTCGTTAAGTATTTATCGAAATCGCCGTTCACAATGATTTGATCGAGCCCGACCATTGGCGTATAGGTGAAGGAAGCTCCTATCGCATAGGTAAGTAAGTTCAAGCTATATAGAAAAGCAATTTCCGACCAGCTCCAGCCGTTGATCGTATCGAAGCGCTGCAGTAGCAGCCAAATAACGAGGTAATTGGCAGCATAGCCTACAATCTGACCGACTGCCCCAATCAGGAATGCTCCTCGGTATTCCATACGAGACTTGATAACCAATTTAACAAAGTATGTGAACAACGAAATATTCATAAATTCCCACCTCAACTATAGCGCTTTAACCGCCTTGTATGACTAATCTTTTGATTGCTCTCCACCACAGCAGTCTAGCTGCAAGCCACAGCAGCAGAACCCACAGGCTTCCTTTTCCAAGCACCCATACGATTTCACTCAGATCCAGCTTCTCCATATAGATTGCAGCAGGAATGAAGCCTAAGTATTGAAAGGGAAGCAGCTCTGCGACGAATCGCCATTCGGCCGAGAAGAACCACAAGGGCAGGAACGAGCCTGAGAAAACGGTGATTAGGGCTGATACCATCCAATCCAAGGCAAAGGTTGTCAGAAACCAGAAGGATATCAATGCGATGAGATAGCCAACGAGAAACGAAAGGACTAGAGCCAGCAACAGGCTGACGGCAAAAGCGACAATGGCATACGGCTCTGTAGGAAAGCTGAATCCGAATAGCAGCGATGCGATTAGAATCGTCGGGACAACGGTAAATATAAGCTGGAACACGACATTGCCCAATTGATCAAAAAACAAAAGCAGCGGATAACTGATCGGCTTCAATAGATCTGACGTAATATTGCCGGTCTTAAGCTTATCGTCAACGGTATAGACAACCTTGTTCATTAGAATCATCGAGACCGAGGTGTTAATAAGGGCATAGGTAATCATCGTCCCTATATCAATCCCATTCAACGAACCTGTGCCAAGCAAGGCAGTCCATATGGCAATCTGCATAAAGACGATCGTAATATTGCCGAAAATCCGCAGCCATACCTCAGAGCGATAAGCCGTATTGCGGAAAAAAGCTTTACTTGTGATCGTATAATACGTTCTCATCATATTAAATCACGCTCAATCTCTCTTGTTTGGTTAATGCAGGCTGAGGCTGATCTTCCAAGCTTCTATAGTACAGGCGAATAATATCCTCGATATCCGCATCCTGCAGAACAAAATCTTTAATAGGGTAACGGCGCGACACGCCTTGAATGAAATCTATAGCTGAGTCCAGCCCTTTATCAATTCGGAAGGTCTTTCTAATTCCGTGATCCGCGATTTGCACCGCATTGTCTAATTTCACATAATCGCCAGGATCATCCTCGAATTCAATCGTTATAATTTTTCCCGTTGATAGATTCGCCTTCAAGTGATCTACCGTCCCATCAAAGATGAGCTCCCCTTTATTCACAATAAGCATGCGAGGACATATCTCTTCAATATCCTTTAGGTCATGGGAGGTTAATAGAATAGATACTTTGCGGTCACGATTCATTTGCTTGACGAAGGCTCGAATATTATCCTTTGCAATAACATCTAATCCAATGGTGGGCTCATCCAGAAATACGATGTCTGGATTGTGCAGAAGCGCGAGCCCAATCTCTGCCCGCATCCGTTGGCCTAGACTTAGCTGCCTTACTGGCTGAGTAATGAATTCTTTCAAATTGAGCAGTTCTAGAAAAATATTCATATTCTTCCGAAAGTCCGTATCATGAACCTTATAAATACGCCTATGCAGCTCGAAAGAATCTTGTACAGGAAGATCCCACCATAGCTGACTACGTTGGCCGAAGACAATGCCGACCTTTTTGGCAATTTCCTTGCGATGCTTATGCGGAACAAGGCCATTGACTGTGATGCTCCCGGAGGTGGGGACTAGAATCCCTGTAAGCATTTTGATCATCGTAGATTTTCCCGCCCCATTAGGACCCAAATAACCGACAGCCTCCCCCTTCTCTAGCGAAAAAGAGATCTGGTTCACCGCTTGAATTAACGTATGCTCTCTTGAAAACAGATTTTTCATCGATCCAAAGACGCCCGATGATCTTGTGAATTGCTTATATTCCTTCGAGATGGCTTCGACGTGAATCATCTATTACAACTCCTTATAGATCAAATATTTGATGGAATAATACTCTTCTTACAAACTTTTACAACACATATGAAACTCATAATAGCATCTTCTTCCTACTAAAAGAAGCATTTTTTAACAACAAATGGCCTCGCCCCTGTATATAGGGCGAAGCCATTCAACTTCATATTCTCTATGCTACTCCTGGCTATCCCCGTTCGTACTAATCCTTTTTACACCTTGGAATAAGGTTGCCAGAAACAGGTCATCTCCCTGTGCTGCAACATCCGTAACTGGAAGCCCAGGCTTAATGGAGAAGAGCGTTAGCTGTCCTCGCATATGGGTTAACCGGAACAAGCCATGATCCGTACAGACATAGACCGTTCTGTCTATCGTTACTATGGAAAAGATGAAATGATTCCCGAATCTTATGCGATCAAATCTACCTTGTTTGTCTCCTACGAGCAGCTCGCCTTTATCCGATACGCCAAGCAAATGACCCTTGTATACGGCTAGGCTCGTTATCACCCGATTGAGCTTGAATTCTGCCCAGTCATCCATGAATCGGTCGTAGAGCGAGATTCCGCTATCATGACCTACTATTAAATATTGCGGAAGGTTGATGAAATCATATACCTTCTGGCCCTCGGAGGCTGTAATCTCCCATCTGCCTCTTGTTTGCGACCACAGACCTGAATCGGTAGCTGCATAGCCTGTGCCTCCAAGCAATCTATACTGATAACAGGGGGAATCCAGCACGGCTTTCCATTGTCCATCCTCGAATTGGAATAGTCCTTCATTCGTGCAAGCATGTAGAATGCCGCTATGCAATTGCAGACGATTAACGCCAGCTGCTTCAGATATCCCTTTATCCAGTTTGTGCCAATGACCATCGCTCGTTATTTCATAAATACCATGGCCAACTGACGAGGCAAACAAAGAATCTTCTCCAACCCTAACGGATGAGAATGGGAACAGCAGCCAGTTCCATGGCCTTCCGTTGTCTTCCTTCTTCTCCAGTTGGCCCTCAGGCTGGCCCTCTCGCTTATTGAATGAACCTTCCCCCATAGCTTAATCAACTCCATATCTCCACGTTATTTGTTATTTTAGTTAGGATTCTATTAGTGGCTGGGCTGCAGTAAGCCGTGTAGCCAGTGCTCTAGCAGCTCTTGACTCCACCGCTGCTCCAGCAGCTCCTTTTTTGATAGACTCGATCGCTAATCTACTCTCATGCTTATTCCTTAACGATTGCTTCTTCTTAATAACCATCTCATATAACAAGCCCATATCTAGTAAATCTCCTCCTCATAATAGATAGAATCTCTTATCATTAATAACCGAAAATACAGTTTTTTAGTCATCCTACTATGGCTTTCATTGCAATCATTACAGTTAGCTGCGGTCACTTCAGTTATGTTTTATTCATTTTCACTGATAATCATTATCAATTATATGTATATGATAACGATTCTCAACTATAAAGTCAACTTTTAATCCTTACGTTCTTTTCTTAGCCCATTTCCAACTATCCAGCAGGTGTTTTAAAAAGCCCAATGCTGAAAATGTGAGCTCTTATGCGGCATACTCATACCAATGTGAGGATATGCTCCTATAATAGTCGCGGTTAGCAAAGATGGCTTGGATGTAGGAGGTGAACCTCATCCTTCGGGAAGCTATCCTCCCGAGCTGTGAGTCTGGCATCATAGAATGCTTGTCATTCATGATAAGGCGCTCTTATGAGTGAGCATAGCCTCACACATTAGTGAGGTTACTGCGGGAAATTAGTAGTTGATGCTTCGTTAATGAGTAAAGCTAGCTATTTGACGAAATGGCTGATAAGATGACCAGGTTACAATTGGCTGGCGGGTGTCGAATATTCAACTGTGAGACAGTGTAAGGTAAGCTGCTTAATTTATTTCTTCTACCAATTTATTCATTTAGATTAGCTAATAGGTCTGTTTCTGCTTCTGAAATCTATATCTGCTAATAAGCACTATCTCAGCTAGTTGACCGTTTTCGCATTGCTATCGCGATTCCCAAAGTGGAGTACACTTATACAAAAAAGGAAAATAAAGAATTCATTCACAAGCAACGAATATTTCTCAAACTTTTTCTCATCACATTAAAGAAATAAAGATTATTGGTGTATTTAGCTAAGCACATACGGATTCTCTTAATTCCTCCCTGTCCATTGGGACATTAGACTTTTACTAAGATGGTATTAGTTACATTGCTTAATTGCAGGCATTAACTCGTTGAAGATTTACGATAATGTTTAAATTAAATAGTTAGTCTGTTTGTGCTAGCCTCCGCCCTTATACTTGATCTACTCAATAATAAAGGTCTTACCCTTTTTAAATCAGGGCAAGACCTTTATTATTGATTATGGTTGATATAATTTAGGGTCAACTCTTGGTCTTTCGGCATATTTTTTTTCTTCTTCAGGCAACTCTTTTTTTAGTGTTTCTATAGTCACAACCTCTTCGTTCGAATTGATAAATGCTGCATCATCTTTTTTAATGAATTTTCCCTGCTTCATTCCTGTTAATACGTAATAGTCTTCTTCCGGATTGAACAGATCACCATCATCTCTGCTTAGAAATAGAAGTGCTTCCTCTCCTATTGCAAAATCAGGATACCCATCGGATTCGACTTTAACATCGCCAGCCTGCCCTTTATCAATTCGAATCACAATTTCTTTGCCAGTAGCATTTCCTTTAATTGTTTCTTTAACTACTATTTTTATGTCTGTTTGAACAATATTCCTTACATTCTCTCCTTTTTTCAGATCAGGATTAGACCATTTACCAGGCAGTACTTCAATTACTTCCCCTTTAACAATCAGTACTGAGCCGCCAATTAAATCAGTTTTATCCCTGTACAAGATAAGGCCATCAACCTTATGAGTAGTTGTTGTTGCAGGCATAAGGTTGGGGAGAAATATGATAAGCACAGCGCCCAGAATTACGGTAGATACAAAGGCAATAACATATTTAGCTTTCATGGTTAGCTTCTCCCTCCGTAAATGTCTTCGATTCCCTCTTTGTCATCTGTTTCAAGGCTTCTTTTAGATGTTTCCCCATACACCGCAGAATCCCACATTGTCGCTCCTGACACATTCGAATGACCAAGTCCTAAAAAATGACCTAATTCATGAGTAAATGCATTTTGAACATCTAACGCCACAGTGCTCGAAGGATTATTCGTCCAAGGAAATGATGTGTTTACATCAAAGTCAGCTTCCCAAACAGCATAATTAATTATGACAGGATCAGCTGAAGTATAATAGGTTTCCATAACATATTTGTTTGTTCCCCTGGCACCTTTAGTTACTTCATTCCTATTATTTTTTTTAGGATAAACAGAATTACTATGAACACTACCGGTGACTACTAAACTGCTTACTGAGCCTGTTGGATCAATATTATTCCAGACATTAGTGGAAATACTCATAGCTCCTCTTGAAGCCGTATCAAAATCTTGATGCGGATAGACAGTGGGAATGAGAGGAGAATAACCATAACTATAATTAATTGTATAAGCGTATCCCGAAGTCCCTCCAATTGTTAAACCAACTACACATATAAGTGGCATCAATATTCTCCTACTAAAATAGCTCCTTTTCAAATCCTACACTCCTTCAATTTATTGTATAAAGAGAACAATGAGGAATACACATGCCTCCAATCTAAATATCTGATTTTAAAATTATGTGGATATTATAGATATTTATGTAAACTATAACAAAATCAATCATACGATTAAACCACAATTGTGGTTTACAATTCAGCGGCACATCTAAATTTAATTTACTAGAGGCTGTCCTTTTTAAGTCGGGGCACTGCCTGTAACACTTTTCCATAGAAATCCTCATGAATAGATTTTTCTGGGAACTCAGCTTTTACCATTACTGATAAACCTTTACCTGGAGAATAGGTATTTCCAATATAAGTTTGTCTAACTTCAGTAAGCATATCTAAATTGATTCGTATCAATCATTTTTTCCATGTTTGCCTTTACGCCTTATACCTTCTTTTGGAGAAATATCTATTAATATAGTCAGATCCGGACTACGCACATATCGAAGTAAGTTAGATAGCCAAGAGTGGGCCTCACTATGCTCTAGATTAGGATATTCAGCTTTATTTGCTGATAATCCATAAGCATGTTGACTTCCAATGCATCGATCTAGGATTAGAGCATCAGTGCCAGCTGCATCCAGCTCTTCAAACCATTTTTGTTGCGCTTGTTTGTCCGCAACCATGATAAGTTCGATTGTTCTTTGATCAACATTATAGGGCTCCATGTCTCAAGGTATTGATAGCGCAGGGTATGCGTGGGTTCGAGAGATCGAAGATGTCATTGCCGCCAAGCGGCTATAAGGTGGAATAGTGGAGTACCCTTATACAAAAAAAGCGCAGGCTCTGGGCTAATTCTGCCCTCTCGCCTGCACTTTCATCATGCAACAATCTTCGGTTCTCTTTGTAGAGAAGCGTTCCTATGGAGCCAGCCCTTTCACTGCCTACAAATCAAACTGCAGCCTAATAACAACACGGTCTGTCTCGAACTGCACATCTCCGACCGACACAATATCCTGCCCGGATAGATCTAATGGAATAATGATTCGCTCCAGATTGTCATGAGGCAGATCAATTCCTTTGATCCTTAGTGACACAGGCTCCACTACTACATTCGGAGCCTGCCAAGACAGCTGATAAGTAACCAGCAGTGCAGCCGGCACCTTATTCTTATAGGTTACATTCAAATGGGCAAGCAGGCGGTCACCCTGAAGCTCCACCCTCGCTCCGTCCAGTCGAGTGCCAGACGGCAGCACGTCGCTTGCTGCCCCGGCACTCAGCTGCTTGATGACTAGATTGTTAATATCCGATTCTGTCAGCAGAAGCTCTGGCTTAAGACGTTTCACCATTGTGAGAGCCTTATCCCTGACGTCGATCTGCTGATAAGTTAGTCCAAGCTCCTCTTGCGGCGCGATATAAGACAGCAGCCACCACCCGCCAGCAAAAAGAAGTACGATAAGAATTAGAATAGCTGTAAGCGATCGTTTCCACCATTTCGACAAACGTCTGCACCTCCTTGGAACTGGTCATCAGCTCACTTTATTTGTTCTGCATACTAAAAATATTAGTGCTATAATAAAACATTATTAATTGTCCACCTATGCCTATATACCTGTACAAGTGACCTATGAGAGGTGATCTACATGGAATTCCAAACGACTCATCAACCCAAGATCGGGCTCGAAGAGATTGTTCATGCCCAAATGCATCTGAAGGATGTTATCATTCGAACACCCTTGCAGCATAATCGTGTGCTGTCCGAACGTTACAACTGTAATGTATTGCTCAAGCGTGAGGATCTTCAGGTCGTCCGTTCCTTCAAAATACGCGGCGCCTTCCATCTTATGCGCTCACTCCCGCCTGAACGGCTGGCCGCCGGCATTGTATGTGCCAGCGCAGGCAATCACGCACAAGGTGTAGCCTATTCTTGCCAGACACTCGGCATTAACGGGAAAATCTATATGCCAAGCACCACACCAAGGCAGAAGGTCAATCAAGTATCCTTTTTTGGGGGCACTTATGTCGAGGTTATTCTTACCGGAGATACATTCGATGATGCCTATGCTGCCGCAATCGCAGAGAGCAAGCGAAGCGACATGGCTTTCATCCATCCATTCGATGATCCGAAGATCATTGCCGGCAATGGGACCATCGGCCAAGAGCTAATGGAAGCCGCTGAGACCGTTCCTGACTACGTGCTCCTATCAGTCGGCGGCGGCGGTCTGGCAGCTGGTGTTGCCTCTTATGTTAAGACAGTATCCCCGTCTACGCAAGTAATCGGAATCGAGCCGGAAGGAGCGTCCTCCATGCGTCAGTCATTAGACGCTGGTGAAGTCGTGCCGCTTGATCAGATTGATAAGTTCGTTGACGGCGCAGCGGTCAAACGGGTCGGTGATATGACCTTCGCGATTTGCCGCGATCTGCTGGACGACGTTATAACCGTTCCTGAAGGAAAAGTATGTACCACTCTGCTGGACTTGTACAACGAGAATGCTATCGTTGCGGAGCCTGCTGGAGCATTGCCGATTGCAGCGCTGGACCTGATCAAAGATCAAATTGTCGGCAAGACGATCGTCTGCGTGATCAGCGGCGGTAATAACGACATTGACCGCATGCAAGAAATCAAGGAGCGCTCCCTAATTTATGAAGGGCTCAAACATTATTTCATGCTGAGCTTCCCGCAGCGAGCTGGCGCCCTTCGTGAATTTCTCGACGATGTGCTCGGTCCGAATGATGATATTACCCGCTTCGAATATACGAAGAAGCATAACAAAGACAATGGGCCTTCTTTGGTCGGCATCGAGCTTAAGCACCGGGAGGATTACGAGCCTCTCATAAGCCGTATGCAGAAGAAAGGCATTCAGTTCGTTGAGTTGAATAAAGACCCTGTCTTATTCAACTTATTGATCTGATTTACTTACCCCTAATCTAACCATTCCAAGCAAGGCGATGCTCGCACGAGGAGCATCGCCTTATTTGCATCCTCTAAGCGATATCCTTCCCCTGAAAGTGCCCGCTAAGCTCGACTTTCATACTCCGAATAGCTCTTGCGACTTTTTTGGATACAAACGCCATTATACAAAAATAATATATTCAAACACAGCTTCCGCTTACAGGGATTTGACAATCGACCGCTATACTTGCGGCAAGGAGGTGTAGGCTTCTATGGTAATTCAGGGTCCTAATCTGGAGCAACAGCCGAAAATATTAATTTTGTATGCATCCTATGGTGAAGGTCATCTACAAGCTGCACATGCTATTCGAGACGCATTGGAGGAACGCGGCAACTGTTCGACTCTCTTGGTTGACTTGATGGCAGAATCGCATCCTTGGGTGAACACAATGACTCGCGGGTTCTATACTAGAAGCTATACGTACATGCCGCGCCTTTACGGCTGGATGTATGATCTCACACGGTCCATGAAGCATGACTCGCTATTCGGCGGCTTTCTCCATTCCTTCGGCAGGTACACGATTCGTCGCATACTCGAGGCCGAGAAGCCGGATGCTGTCATTCATACCTTCCCGCAGTTCGCTATCCCAAGATTAAAGGGCAAGGCGGCCAATGCGCCAACCAAGCCGCCTTCCTATGCTGTCATTACCGATTTCGATCTTCATCAACGCTGGGTTCATCCAGCAATTGATCGATATTTTGTTGCTACAGAGGATATGAAGCGCGAGCTTGATATTCTTGGCATACACGCTGTAGTAAGCGGAATCCCCCTCAAGCAAGGGTTTCGCTCCGTAAGAGCTTCCTACGATCTGTATCAGCAATTTGGATTATCCGCCGACAAGCCTATTCTTCTCTTGATGGCAGGGGCTCAAGGTGTCATGCCTGATCTGACAGACATATGCAGCGGCTTGCTCAATCAGCATCCTGATGCCCAGCTCGTAGTAGTCTGCGGCCGAAACAACGTCCTATTCACGTCCATACAGCAGCAATTCAAGGGCCACCCTCATGCGAATCGCCTCTATGTGTTCGGCTATGTGGAGAACGTTCATGAGCTCATGGCGATCGCTACATGCCTAGTTACGAAGCCAGGAGGCATCACGCTCTCGGAAGCCATCGCGGCAGGCTTGCCCATCTTCATCTACAAGCCAGTTCCAGGGCAGGAGAAGCAGAATGCTCTATATCTGCAATCCAAAGGGGCCGCCACTATAAGCCATAACGCAGGTGAGCTTATTCACAGCCTATTGGAGCTTATTCAAGATCCCGTGCGAATCAGCGTCAGAAGAGCTTCCATTCAGGAGCTTCAAGCTCCAACAGCCACAGTAGCGGCAGATTGTATTGCGGGCTCCATCTTATCCAGTATCAATCAGCTTAATCAACGTATCCCGACTTATAAATCTAACTTGAGGTAAAGGAGAGCTTCTATCCGTGAAAAATAACTGGTTCGGAGCGGAGATGCGGCTCATCTCCGTTATTTTATTCTTAGTTGAATTCGTCCGCGGTGCCGTACTCATCAGCCTCTTGCCTATTTACGGGCAAAAAACGCTTGGCTTGTCTTTGGATATTATAGGCATAGCCATTACTGCGCATTATTTGACCGATACCATTCTCAAGGTAGCCATCGGCTACTTACTGGACCGCTTCTCAATCCGGCTGGTCGTTCAGACTGGATTGTTCCTTTCCCTGCTCGGCGTCTTTCTCCTCCAATTCGCTGCCGCGCCTTGGCTGTTCATTACAGCTTCGGCGCTATACGGTATTGGGATGTCCCCAATCTGGATTGTTTGCCTAACCAAAGTAAGCGAGGAGCAGCGCGCTACACAGATGGGCTTCCTATATACGATATGGCTTGTAGGATTAGGCTCAGGACCGATCATTTGTAACGTGCTTCTTGAATACAATACTAAGACAACCTATAATTTGCTGCTGTCCTTATCTCTTCTTGCCACTATCTTGTCCTTGTTCATGAGCAGCAAGCGGGCCAATCAATTACAAGCTATACCTTTACGCACGCAAATTGAAGTGCTCGGCTCCCGTTTGCGCCAAATGAGGCTCTTATTGCCTGGCATGATTCTACAGACAGCAGGCGCCAGTATGCTCGTTCCGATTCTGCCGAGCTTTGCAGAGAAGCATCTTGGAATTGCTGGTGCACAATACTCCCTGCTGTTGACAGCAGGAGGGGCATTCGCTGCAATTGGCCTCATTCCGATGGGACGATTATCAGACAAGCTAGGAGGCGGGAAGTGGTTCCTCGTCACGGGTTTTGGTCTATTCGCTGGCGGCTTATATATGCTGGCATGGAAGCTTCCGTTCTGGTATTGTTTAATCATTGCGATGGTGCTTGGCTTGTCATATGCAGCTATTCTGCCGGCATGGAACGCACTGCTTGCTGCTTACGTACCACCTAAGCAGGAGGGGCTGGGCTGGGGCATACTATCTACTGTCGAAGGCTTTGGCGGCATGATTGGGCCAATCGCAGGAGGACTGGTGGCCGCTTCCTATGGAGAAACCTCCGTCATCTGGATAAGTGCATTATTGTTTGGATTCATTGGATTGCTGTACTTACTGTTCCCTTCCAGCTTACTGCGGGGAGGAACAATGACTGATTAAGATAAGATAGCCCTCTACATAGGGCAGAGTGGAGTTTTGAAGCGATGGTTATATTGCAGGATTGGATCTATTATGTCAAAAATATTGATCTGGAGCATATTCAGCGAACGCTGGAAAGCTTCGCCCATTTTGGCCCTCTGCTCGGTATTCTTCTCCCGCTTCTGGAGTCATTCCTGCCTTTCCTACCGCTGTTGGTTATTGTGGCAGCCAATGCCAATATATTCGGGCTCGGCTTTGGCTTTCTTTTCTCATGGATTGGCGTATCTGTTGGAGCCGTCTGCGTCTTTTCAATAAGCCGTAAGCTTGGCCATAATGTCAAAGCACGGATCGAGCGGCGGTTCCCCCGATCCGAACGGTTCTTCAATTGGGTGGACCAGAGAGGATTTACTCCCTTATTCCTGCTCGCCTGCTTCCCTTTCTCCCCTTCTTCGCTAATCAATATTGTTTCTGGGCTTAGCTCGGTTCCCTTCCGTACCTTTGCTATCGCGACGATTCTAGGGAAGGCCGTTATGATTATGAGCATCTCACTAATCAGCTTCGATATTGGGAGCTTCCGAGAAGAGCCATGGCGTATTTTTGTAACCTGTGCCTTCATTCTGCTCATGTGGTTCGGCGGCAAGAAGCTCGAAGCACGCTATTCGGTTAATTAAGATTGCTCGCCTGGCACGCTATTCTTCAACGAAATGCTCATACAAATCGCTGATTTGTGGCACACTGTTGGAGGATCATCAGTTGAAAGGAGGATGGCGGAATGTCAGGAGAACAGCCGTCCCACAAACAGTTAGCCGCAAGCAAAGCCCAATCGAAGGCCGATCGCTCTGGAGCAGACAAGCAAAGAGCGAGTGAACTGCAATCGGAAGCTGACCACGCTGCTGTACCTAAGCACGGACAATAAGCATAGGGAAGGGACGAACAGCATGAGTGAACATGAACAGCATAATGAAATGGCCCCCCTATCGGGCGAATCGGTAGAAGTTACCGGCGTATATCGTAATGAAGCCGGGCAAGAGGATCAGCTCAAACGAGGGGATGACTTTCCTGCCGATGTCATACTCGGCAAAACCGAATGGGAGCTTGTTGAGCTGGACTTCGACAACCACCATGCAGGAAAAACGGACCCGCGTCTTATTCCGAAGGATGACGATGCGGATCCTGAAGCACATATGCAGCACCCACGCCGCCACAAGGGCAGCAACAAGACTGAAAAATAACGCGTTTCCGGGTGAAATCTGAAATCCATAACAAAGAGCAGCGTAACCGCTATAATAGAGGTCACCCTGCTCTTTGTTATTTCTCTATATTTTCACTCAGTCTATCCGCATCCGTGGCAGCATTTGCAGCTTCTGCTCCCCGCTGCTGTACCTGATCGACCACCTTCTCCAAACGCCGGAGATGATAAGCATATTCGAACAGCGCGGAGGCTACAAAGATTAGTCGCTTATTCTCATCCGGGTCTTCCCGAACGTAATCCGTCAGCTCATTAATTAGACGCATTTCACGCTCTTCCGCAGGCTCTACATTCATATTCGGCTTCATTTTATTCTCAATTTTGAGCAGGATCAATTCATGGTACTTGGTTAACTCCTCAATCTGGGCATCGAAGCGGACGGCCCAATCACCGGCTCTAGGCGATGAGAAGTAATGCTCCTCGACCACTTCAAGCAAGTCGGAGCCTTTTTGCAAAGACTTGATCATCTGCTTGGATACCAGCAGCTGCCGCGCATGGCTCTTTTTGGTACGTGCAAGCACCTTACGCTCTTCCTCGAACAGCAAATAGCGATCCTCAAGCTTACGCAGGGTCTGATGAAGCTTCTCCTTCTCCACACGGAACACAGACTCCTTCATCTCATCGGATATAGAAGTTCGCAGCAGCAGAGACAGCTGAGCGTAAGCTTGATGCACTTGCTCCGTGAACTGCTTCCTCGGACGAGGCGGGAAGACAAGGACATTAACTGTGAATGCGGCGCCCATTCCGGCAAGTACCATTGTGAATCTGGAGAGCGCTACCGTGATCTCCTGTCCATGCGCCTCCATTATCGCAACGACGGTAACCAGCGTTACCCCGATTGTCGTCTCCATCTTCAGGCGAATGCTTACCATAATGACCAGAATACAGACCAAGCCAACCGCGATAGGCGTTTGTCCGAATAACCGCATCGCAACCAAAGCTATAATGGCGCCCAGCAAATTCGTCTGGAATTGATCCAGCACCTGCTGCCACGATCGATATATAGAAGGCTGAATCGTTAGAATGGCAGCAACCGCTGTAATGAGCGGCGATGGATATCCGAATATATCACTTAGAAAAATGGCCAGAGCGACAGCCATTCCTGTTTTAAGCACACGCGCTCCAATAGTCATCCTTGAATCTCCCCCATGATGTGCTTATCCTTCTCTAATGGACTAACAGCTCGGCAGAAGCTGCCTCCTGCCCATTCACCCATAGCGATATCCGGTGAAGCCCAGGATAATGCTTGCGAGTGGTCAGATCCTTGAAGCGGTGCACCCTTACACCTTCAATCGAAGCCCCTCCGGTATATTCGCGATCCGAGAGTAAGAACCGTTTTTGCGAGGTTTTTCCTGTCGCTTTGACAAAGTCTATGCCATACTCGATTCGCAGCTTGAAGGGACCTCCCTCTGCCAATTGCAGCTCGTAGTGAAGCTGCGTCTCACCGCCGATCATCACTTCTTCTGGCAGAATGCGGAGCCCAGCAGACTCTACGATCTTCGAGCGCTCATCCAAACCATGACTGCCGGCATCGGTATAACCGAATAGCAGCATCGCCTCAGGCACTGCCTTTTTCACCAGAGTACGACAGCCTCTGCGAATAATCCAATCGGTATGTACGTGCTCCCCATACCACTTCTGTGCAAGGTCTATAACGATTCGCGGATTATCCTTGGCGATATCATTCAGATGGTTTGCTACGCTTTTACGAACATACAGCGAATCATCCCGTCTGAGCTTCTCTAATAAAGGTATCACCGGATTTGGATCCTTTATAAACATCGGAAGCGCTTGTCCCCACGGAAGCCTTGGTCTTGTCCCTTCACTCGCCAGTCTTCTCACATGCTCGTCCGAATGATCTGCCCATTCCAGCATGGTCGCCAGCATCCGCTCAGGCTGCGCAAGCAGAAACGGCCTGACTGCAAATTCAGAGGTAGAGTATTTGGTGAAGCGCGCAAGCGCCCACATCGACAAATCCCAATTCGCTGGCTCCATCCCGTACCGCTCAACGAAATCGGGAAAGAATATATACGGTAGCCCTCTGCATTGATCGGCAATCTGATCCAATAGATGAATTGCCTCTTCATAAGAAGAAGGCAGCTCTGCCCCAAGCGCTTCGGTTATCCGCCGAGAACGAGCCTTGAGTGCAAGCTGCTCCCACTCCCCTTCATGAACACGTGCAGCAAAGGAATCCTTATTAAACGGCCTCCACACCGATTGAACAAGCTCTGCGAATTGCTCAACGAAATCGCCATCATATAGAGCTTTGAGTTGCTCAGCCATTCTTGTTACCTCGCCTTCACTAATTTCCTTCCTCCTATTATGCCACATTCTTGCATCGGAGCAAGAACATCCATTTCCAATTCGATCTTAGCCCTCTATGAGCGCAAATAAATGGCTGACATTCACCCAGGGGGCGTCTGTCAGCCATGCTGATTCAATCGAATAATACCAGTTTTTCAACCTAGGTATAACGGGAAATAATATCATATAACTGTTTAGCCACGACATCATGACCCGCTGCAATCTGTTGATTGCTGAAACGAACACGAACGAAGGATTCATCCAACTTCATCGCTTCTGCGAACAAACTGCCGAGCCCTCGTACCTTGCGGTCGATTTGAAGAACAATCTCCAGCTCATGGTCCGCAGGGAAGAACATAATTTCCAGTTCGTCCAACTGTCCGCGGAACTGTGTCGTTGGCACAAATTCGAATTCTTGGACGAAAGGCAAGTTACCGCCCAGTCGCGATGCATATTCGCAATCTGCCTTGCGGAATTGGAAGCCGAGCACCTTCATTGCATTTAATATCGTCTCCATTGCTGGCGTAGGAGCAATATCAATCCGGTCATTGTCGCCAGAGTCCACCCCTCCGCTAATATCCAGCCCTGTCTTCACCCATACCGGCGTGCTTCCAATCGTCAACGGAGCCCGATGAGGCAGTCGGAACGAGAACGGCACCTCTTTTAATTCCCCTACTGACAGGACAAAGGGATCAGAGACGCGGCAACGGCTGATCTCGCTATGATGCCTTACTTTAGTATCATTAGATTCCTTAATATATTCAGTCATGACTGATAGCGTAATCGTCTCAATGCGTTGTTCAGCATTTCCTCCCTTCACCTTGACTACGCCAGTGACCAATTCACCTGGTGAATAGCGGGTCTTGTCAAGCAGGGTATCAATCTTTGCAGAGCCAATTCCAATACTAGCAAATAGACGATTAAACATATGAGCAGCCTCCACATGATAGAATGATTAACTTCATACTCAGCATAATACGATTACTTACAAAAGTGGTTTCAATTTCATTGGAACAGCTTTATAATGAGGCCTAATACCTAACTTACTAACGACAAAGACAGGGGAACGTTATGTATCTATTCGCAATTAATGAGAAGGCTGGCAACGGCCGTGGCAAGCAAGTATGGACCATTGTAGAATCAGAGCTACGGCGTCGCGGTATCCCCTACACGGCAGTCATGATGTCTGATAGCAAGAATGCTATTCCAGCAATTAAGAAGCAGCTCGACAGCATAATGCCGACAGCGGTAGCAATCATAGGCGGTGACGGCACTCTCCATAGTCTGCTCCCCTTGCTCGCAGGAGTTCCAATAGGCATTCTGCCAGCAGGCTCCGGCAATGATGCGGCAAGAATGTTTCATATACCAAGCAATCCTCTGCATGCCCTCGAAATCCTTCTTGAAGGCCAAGAACAGACCATCGATCTTATTCGAGCTACCCGCTCTTCATTAGATGAAGCGACCTTGACCCTCACCGCCTTAGCAGCCGGATTCGACTCAGCAATCGCGGAAGCGGTCAATCGTTCATCCTATAAAAAATGGTGCAATCGACTCCGAATCGGTTCGTTTGCTTATGTGATAGGAGTTCTCCAGACCCTCATCACCTATCGGCCAATCCCAATAGAGGTGACGGTCGACGGGAAGAAATATCACTACGAGCGCGGCTGGCTGGCAGCTGTCGCTAATGGTCCAAGCTATGGAGGCGGGCTGCGGATTTGTCCTGATGCCGATCCCAGCGACAAGCTGCTCGATATTTGTATCGTCCATTCCTGCTCTGCCTTGCAGCTTCTCGGCTTACTCCCTACGCTGCTGAACGGCTCTCATACCCGATTAAAATACGTCACAATGCTGCGAGGGACAAGCATACATATTTCTCCTGCGGACGAGGTATCTCCTCGAGCGGCTAACCTGATTATTTATGGTGACGGCGAAGCTTTGGGGCTTGCTCCGATACAAGCAGAGATCATTCCTAACAGTATCCGAATTATTAAAGGCCGCGTTTAATTCTTTCCCCTGCATAAGGCAGCTGGACGACCAATGTCGTCCCCTCCCCTATCTCACTCACTGCATCGATTGTACCTTTATGCTGATCGACGATATGATAGGTAACCATAAGGCCTAGACCCGTCCCGCAATCTTTAATGGTATAGAAAGGCTCTCCCATTCGTGATAGCTGCTCCTCAGCAAGGCCAGGCCCTTGATCCTGAATACGGACCATAACCGTGGCATTATCCTCTAAGGTCGCAACCACTCGAATCAACCCTCCCCCAGGCATGGCTTCGATCGCATTCTTAACGATCGAAATAAACACCTGTTTTAATTGCGTCTCAACTCCCTTGATCCAAAGGGGGCTAGCAGCAGAGGCGAGCTCGATCTCGATATTATGAAGAATAGCCTGTGCTTCAAGCAAAGTAACGGTCTCCGTCAATACGGTACGAAGATCTTGATACGACCATTCCACGGATTGAGGCTTGGAGAGCAGGAGCAGTTCACTAATAATAGATTCAATACGGATTAATTCAGCCTGCATAATAACATAATAGCTCGGTTTACTGCTGCGTCCGGAAGCGATTAATTGCAAAAAGCCTTTGAGTGATGTCAGCGGATTGCGGATCTCATGCGCGATGCCTGCAGCGAGCTGTCCAGCGACTGACAGCTTCTCCGAATGAATCAGCAGCTCTTCGCTCTTCTTTCTCTCGGAAATGTCCCGGATAATGACTTGGTCAATCACATGTCCGGAACAGCTTGTGCTGGTTCGCACCATTTCCGTATGAATCATTAAGCCCTCCACCGTCCTCCATGACAGCTCAATCGGTTTGTTTTGTTTACAAATCGAGTCTTCCTTATACCAATTCTTCACTTCATCGTGATGCTTCTCCAATAGGAATTGATAGATGGAATGACCGATAATATCGCAGCTCTCTTTGGCTTTAAACAGTCTTAAGCCCGATTGGTTCATATAATCCCATCGGTCGCCTTTGATTAGGGCAATCGTATCCAGCGAGTTCTCCACGAGCAGCTTGTACCGTGCATCCATCATTCGATATTTATGGGCGGCCATCCAAGTGGTGAAGGTAAAGCTAAGAATAAGCAAAGTAGCAATTCCCAGCAAAAACGCGAGGGTGAGCAAATAATCATTAAGCCGATCCGTCGTTATAATTTCATCATGCTCGATCATAAATGCTTCCATCCCAATAAGATGCATCGCCATCATACTGAGGCCTAATATAAAGCTGCTTATCCATTTGTTCAATAGACGTCTCGATAAAAAGCAATAGAAGGCAATATACGTGCCTATAAAAGATATTAAAAAAGACCCGATGAATAGCCATACGCTCGTATCACTGCTGATATACGTCCCCGACAGCAGCATGAAATAGTGGAGCAGTGTTGCTCCAACGGTTATAAAGAAACTGCTTATCAGAACCCTAAATTGAAGCGTCCACTTACGCTCCAGTTGGATGATTCCTATATACGTGAATAGTGAACAGCCCAGCATAACAGAGGCCATTGATCCCTTGATCGTAATCAAATGGTCCGAACCCAGCAAGGATACAATATGCATCGCCCATAAGCCAAGCCCGAACACGAGAGAACCGCCGATCTTCCAATGGATTGGAGGATGCCATTCCCCAAAACGCGGTTGACCTGCCATATTAAACATCGTATAAGAAGCACAACATAGGATAAATAATGATAATAGCTCGTAATAGACATTCCCAAATATAGTAGGGGGATTCATAAAACTCCTCAAATATCCATTAATTTACTCTCCTTAGTGAGATTCGACAATTGGATTTGAAATCCTTTCTCATACTTTCTGAAATTCGAAAAATCGCTTAGAATACATATAAAGAAGGTTGAAGTTATTATGATGGAGGAGAGAATTACGTGAAGAAGATTGTTAAAGAATTCAGAGAGTTTGCTGTAAAAGGTAACGTCATCGACCTTGCTGTCGGTGTCATTATTGGGGGGGCCTTCGGTAAAATTGTTACCTCTCTCGTCAATGACATTATCATGCCTCCTGTGGGAAGACTGCTTGGAGGAGCGGATTTCAAAGACCTATTTATTAATCTAGATCCGAAACGGTCAGAGGAGCTTGGGGGCATTACCTCTTTGGCAGTGGCTACTGATAAAGGAATTCCCGTTGTCGCTTACGGCCAATTCATTAATGTGATGCTTAACTTCCTGATCGTTGCTGCTTGTATATTCGCTCTTGTTAAGTTTATTAATGTTTTGCGCACAATGAAGCCAGAGGAAGTCGTAGAAGAAGCGGCCCCGACAGAAAAAGAATGTCCGTACTGCTTGTCCCAAGTACCCATAAAGGCAACACGCTGCAAGCACTGCACCTCACAATTGGAAGCTCAGTGCACCAACACCTAGGACAAGCAGGAGGGAAGCTTTTCGCATGGCTGAAGAACAATTCGATATCTATGATGAACAGCTCAATCCGCTTGGTACAGCAAGTCGATCGCAGACTCACCTGCATGGGTATTGGCATCGGACGTTCCACTGCTGGTTGACTCGAATGGAGGGGAACCGCCGCTTCGTACGGTTCCAGCTCCGACAGTCAGGCAAGGATACTTATCCGAACCATTACGATATCACCGTTGCGGGCCACCTCTCTGCTGGAGAGACCATGCGTGATGCAGCTCGCGAGATTCAGGAGGAGATTGGCGTACAGGTTTTATACGATGAACTGATCCCGCTGGGCCAAATAAAAGAGGAAGCCCACGGTGAGGTGAATGGCATTCCGTTCATTGACCGAGAGATTAGTGATGTTTTCGGCTGTGTTTGCTCCTTGCCGCTCTCTTCATTGAAGCTTCAAGCCGAAGAAGTGGCTGGCGTCTATGAGGCCGACCTCGAAGAACTGCTTCTCCTGTTCGAAGGGGCGCAATCAGAGGTGTCTGCCGACGGCGTCGAGGCTTCGCTTGCAGGCGGCGGGCAGAAGCTGACCTCGCGGACCGTGCGATTAGATCAATTCGTCCCGCGCGAGCCCGGCTATTACGCAAGCCTGATACGCGCCTTGCGCGATTGTACGTGATAGAGGCGGTATTGCTACCGTCTTTTTTTGCATCCTCTCGCAGTCCCCAAGCAAATTCCCAGTTCCGATACCATTGGTCGATCAAGCCATGAATATTGTAAAACTCCGTATGTCTCGTCGTATAATCGAAATCATCTATCTCCGGTTGATTATTTAATCTCGCCGCCATCGCGTGCATACAGCCATGAACTCCGCTCGATTCAAGGAAGCGCCCCAGCTCATCCAACGTTCTGAAGGAGCGGGGATTGAAGCGAATCCTGCTCTCCGCTTCCCGATTATAGCAAGGGGCTCGCCGAATCGCCTCAGGCGGCATTTCATTCCAACCTGCGATTAACCGCCCGTCATAGCCTTGTCTCTGGAACCAGGCATAGACTCGGTTTATAAAATCACGATGGAACCTCAGAAACTGCTCCCCGAAACCCGGAGGAGGAGGCGTCCCTGGTGTTACATGATGCTGATGATGCCAAATCTGATGCTCTCGGAGCAAGTCCGCAGGGAAATTCGGAATAAGGGGCATCTTCATTCACCTCCATGCTTGTTCATCATTCCTATTCAATCTTTCCTATCCTATGTTGAAAGGATTGCAAGCGTGCGCTTTTATACTTGCAAGCCAGCACAAACCCCCCGCACTCGACATCATCCCCTTATGAAAATACTAGTTGTCCAACCGTGTGATAATCATTATCATTGATACAACTACAATTAAAGGAGTAAGGAAAGACCTATGACTATTCCCCAGACCCTTTATCAAATAAACAGCATTCAGTTATTCCATGGCAGCGCATGCCAACGAATTGGCCGTAGGCTGACTCGCTGCCACTACCTCATCATCCCCTATCGCACAGAAGGATCCCTTACACTAGCAGAGCAGCATGATTATATTGTTCCAGACACCTTTTACTATTGCCCGCCTGAGGAAAGCTTCAGCATTACCCTGACTCCCAATGAGAAATCCTGTGTCTATATCCTTGCATTCGATATCTTTCCTGCTCTTCCATCAGATAAATCGTCTCCGGAACATAACGAAGATACCTTGGATTATGAGCATCCCATCGATTCATTATTCTCAAGCTCCCAATGCTACTCTTCGGGAGAGAGAGTCGAGCAGCTATGCCGATTATTATTTACATTGCTTCAGCAGGGCCAATCTGCTCAGCCTGCCTTTTTGACACAAGCACATTTCTATGAATTACTTCACCACCTAGCATCCGAGCTGCTGAGACCGGAGGAAGCTTTACTGACCAGACTCGAGCAAAGCAGACTATATATTCATACCGCCTACAATATACAGCTATCCGTAGGGCTCTTGGCGAGACGAGTGCATATTAGTCCGAAATATTATATGGAGCTATTCAGAAAACAATATGGAATGGGCGCGATGCAATATGTGGCCGCTGTCCGGCTGGAGGCCGCTAAGCGTCTACTCACAAAAAAAGCAGGTCGTCTACGGGAGGTTGCCCATGCTTGCGGCTTCAATGATGAGTTCTACTTCAGCCGAAAATTTAAACAGGAGACGGGAATGTCGCCATCTGCTTATACGAGGAATCGCATACGCACGATTGCTGTTCTTGACAGTGCCTGCTTAGGTTTTTTAACTCCCCTGCATTTTGCACCTGCAGCAGCTCCTATGCACCCCCTCTGGCGACCATACTTTGAAGAGCTGCTGGGGAGTGAAGTGAGCATTCGGCTATCGGTTGGTCGAAGCCGAGATGTGGTCAATGAAAATGCAGTGTCGCTCCTTCATGCTGGTCAAACCTATGAATTCATCCTTTGCTCCTCCCTGCTTGACCATTCACTTCAACATCAGTTGAAAAACTTAGGGACTGTCATCACAGTTGAGTTGGAACATCCGGATTGGCACCAACAGTTACTGCTTATTGCAGGCCAATTGAATGCAGAA
Organism: Paenibacillus sp. J22P59; assembly: GCF_059383895.1. Classification (NCBI taxonomy): domain Bacteria; kingdom Bacillati; phylum Bacillota; class Bacilli; order Caryophanales; family Paenibacillaceae; genus Paenibacillus; species Paenibacillus sp. J22P59. The sequence continues at coordinate 97,495 of NZ_JBXENX010000006.1, read as the reverse complement.
GCGGAGGCTCAACAATTTATCTCTACTTATAATTGGTCGGTCAAACTAGCTAGAGAACAAATCGCTTCTCGTTGGAAGAGTCATACGATACTATTTCTTCTCGTAGAGGGAAAAGAGATGTTTGTTCATGCTGATCCTACAGCAGCATCTACTTTATTTGGCGATCTCGGCCTGCGACCATCCCCTGTTGTTCCACACACAGGCGGTCGCAGACTCATCACTCCTGCTGAGCTAAAGGCGATTCAACCGGATATTTTACTGGCCCTCGTCTATCAAGATAATGAAACCTTGCATACATGGGACAATCTTCAAGAGGATGAGGATTGGTTGAGATTGCATGCCGTACGGCTGGGACGACTGCATCTTCTGCCCCCTTTTCCATGGAGAGACGACTCCCCGATCGCCCGACTTCTAATCGTAGAGGAGATTACCCGAATACTTTCCGTCAATTGTCCATAGCTTTCACATCCATATGTACATAGACACAGCAAGCAGCTTTCTCTACTATGATCAGTAGTAAGAATCATTCTCAGTGGAGGTAAGCACAATGAAGCTTTATCGCTATTTATTTTCGTCATTCTTCCTGCTGCTAGTCATTGCATTGCTTGGATGCGGAAAGGCTCCAATCAATAATAACAACCAAGTGAGTATGGATTCCGAAGGGAATGGGACTGTGCGAAGCATTACCTATCTGGGTAAAGAATATATCATTCCGGTAAATCCCAAGCGCATTTTATTCATGAGCGCCTTTGAATCCATGGAGGATGCTGTACTTCTAGGCGTAGAGCCGTATGCCGCAAGCGCTATTGGAGATGAGGCGGAGCCCTTTCCCGGCTTTTATGGAACGGTAATGAAAAATACAATTCCATTAATGGGCTCAACAGAGGAAAGTATAGAGTATTTGCTGGAGCTAGCGCCTGACCTTATCATCAGTACAGATATGGAGACCTCTGTCGTCTATGAACGCTTAGGCAAAATCGCGCCAGTCATTCCTGTCTCCCACTTTGGTCCAGACTGGCAAGCCAATCTAGAGCTCCTTGCTCAGATTACAGGCACTTCAGAAAAAGCACAGAGCATTATTGAACAGTATAAGAAGCTCAATGAAGATACACGTGCAATCGTGTCTCGGCTTAATTCCGATACCGAGGTGCTTGCTATTCGATTGCGCGGAGGAGAATTGATGATTTATCCCGAGAATGTCTTTTTAAATGATGTTCTATATGAGCAGCTTGGCTTCAAAGTACCTAAACTTATTACGGCAACCACGCAGCAAAGCGTGCTGTCATTAGAAGCATTAGTTGCTGCCAATCCCGATTATATTTTTCTTCAATACGATATTTATGAGAATGGTGGAAGCGAGCAAGCCTTTGAGGAGCTTCAGCAATCACCCGTCTGGAATAAGATTGAGGCTGTTGCTCAAGGGCGCCTTTTCATCAATGCTGTCGATCCATTGGTCTCAGGAGGAGGAACGGCTAACGGAAAGATCAAGATTATGCAAGCCGTGAGAGATCAGTTTGAATGAGAACAATAGAAGATACCGCCGCATTGATTTTCTCCAAATTTAAAGCCCTTCATCATAGAGGGCTGTTTTCTGGAGGGCTGCTCCTTGCTTACGATGGCAAGCCACCGTATATTGGCGTCTTTGGGCTAGCTGATTATCGCAATAAGCAGAAGCTTACCCAGCATTCTCTCTATGAAACCGCCTCTGTAACCAAGCTATTTACAGCAGTAGCTATTCAACTCCTAGAAGAAGCGAGGCAACTGCGGCTTGATGATAAGCTGAGCCAATGGCTGCCGAATTTCCCTTATAAAGAAGCAACAATCACGAATGCTCTAACCCATACCTCAGGGCTGCCGGACTATATGGATTTGATAGATACCTATACCGAAAAAGCTCGTATCTATGATAATGCAGATGTCATTTCAATGCTTATTTCGCATGCTCCCTCCCCGCACTTTCAGGCTGGCGAGAGATATGAATACAGCAATACAGGCTATGTATGTCTGGCCAGCATTATCGAGGCCGCATCAGGCATGTCCTATGCTGAATTTATGCAGAATTTCGTATTTCAGCCCGCAGGAATGAGTAAGACACGTGTCTATAATAGAAGAATTCGTCCAGAGGCTGTCGCAAATCTGGCTCTCGGATGGATCAAGAGAGACCATATTGGCTACAGCCTGCCGGACGAAGACGATGCGTTTTCCTTTGTCATTACTTTGGATGGAATCCAAGGGGACGGTACCATTCATTCCACGCTTGGTGATCTCCACGCCTTTGATCAAGCATTAAGCAATGGTCAGCTCTTGAATAGGGAATCGCTCATTCGAGCCACATCCCCTCATAGGCTGCCAGATGGCACCTTTACCCCCTGCGGCTTCGGATGGTTTCTGTCCAGATCCGCTAGCAACCAGCTGCTATTAAGTCATAGCGGCGGCTGGCCAGGGTATTGGAGTCGGTTCGTTCGGGCACCGCATGAGGGTAAAGTGCTGATCGTTCTTTCCAATGTTGAAGATAGCGACTCTACTGAAGCCGCTCTCCTTATGGAGGAAGCCGAACAGCTGTTTTTCCAGTAGAGATGAGCATTCTTACAAATTAACGTCAGCTAGTATCTTGGAGCCTTTTATAGATAACTCCGCCTTACCGGTGACAACAATCAAATTTTTTCTTGATACAAATATCGAACGAAATCGTAACATCATTGCACTTGCCGAATACGCAGCAGATACGGACACAATCCGAGCACCGTGTACAGAAGAAGTTAACCACTTTGCAATCACAGCCAATGATCCGCTCAATAGCCCGTGCATCGCGGCAGCGAATGGCTCTCACTAGCTGCTCGGCTACCTCCTCATGCTTCAAATGGCCGAATAACTGGCTTAGCTCTTTGCCGGCATCCTGTACTGCCTCTACTGCCGAATCTTTCTTACGACATTTGCAGCCTTGGCTTTTATGACTCTTATTGTCCTTATGCTCCTTCTCGCAGGTACAGCCTGATGAAATCACAGCGCGTTTCTTCGTACGACGGACAGCTTTCACATTGGTGAATTTCAAGTTTGTTTTGTTAGACACTTTATTTCCCCCTCTCCTCTCATCCTGCTATATTCTATTCATAAGGATTAAAAGAGTATGGACAAGTAAGCACCTGCAATCACATAGATTTAACTCTACTAGATACGTGTAGTTCGATGCCTTCCGAGTGAAAAGCCTGATCGGGAATTATCCTGCTGCTGCATGATTTTTTCCTATTTGGTCAAAGCTATTATGGAAAAATACACCTTGGGAGGACCTTATGAAAAAACGCATCACCGTAATGAGCTGTATGCTCAGCATCCTGATTGCAGGCTCGGGATTAATAAATGTAACCCATGCCGACCACCGCGGCGCAGATGGAGAAGTCAAAGTAACGATTATCAATTCCAAGGGAGATTCCATTGGTGCTGCAGTACTCTCCGAAAAAGAGGATGGCATCCACCTTCATGTTCAAGCGGCCAAGCTGCCGCCGGGTGTCCATGGCATTCACTTTCATGCCGTAGGCAAATGTGAAGCACCTAGCTTCGAATCAGCTGGAGCTCATCTGAACCCGAATAACAAAGAGCATGGCTTCCATAATCCAAAAGGCTTCCATGTCGGAGATTTGCCAAATATACAAGTAGGCGCAGATGGAACAGTGGACACGGTCATTATTACGAAAAACGCCACACTCGCCAAAGATAAGCCCAACTCCCTGTTTCCTGCAGAAGGCACTGCTCTCGTTATTCACGAGAAAGCCGACGATTACACAACAGACCCATCCGGCAATTCAGGCAGCCGGATCGCTTGCGGCGTTATCAAGTAGGCCATAAAAAAGGTGCTGTCCCAGAAAATTAGCATCCCTAAATCAAAAGAAGCTTCGAATCCAAAAAAATGGATCCGAAGCTTCTTTTTGTCCTTTTACCTATCGTATTGACCAACCAATGAACAAGTAAGTGCGCGAATAAAGCCAACTCATGTGACTTAATGATAAGTCTCTAAATATACTGGGAAATAAGGTGAAGTGGTTCAACAATTAGCGAAGCATATTCCTTAAATAGCTTCAAACACTGCCTTTGAGAGAAACTGCCCATCCACCTTAATCCTTCTGCTTGGAAGAAAGGGCTTTCAGACCTTGATTGACCAACTGATGCCCATATACGGCTATTCCCCCGCACAGAACTCCTTGTATAACGCTCTCTGCGCTGAATCCAGTTAAGAGCGATACAATGACCACTGCCGCCACCGTTACCGCGTACACAATGCTCCAATTCGGTACACTTGGCGTTTGCTTCAGCGCGTATCCAATAACCCAGCAAGCAACGACCACGACCATCAGATTTGGATCAATCCATTGCGTGATGCTTTCCCATTCCATATCCATCACATCCCTTCCCTGCTGTATAGGATAAGATATGATCGTTTCTTATGGGACGAGACGGTAGCTGCCCTGCTCGCTTGGTTATTATATTTGCTTTGCCAATTCAACGAGCTTTGTTCCCGTCATATATCCTTTTGTTCTTCTTTTTGAATGATTAAGTCTAATTTCGCATTGATTGCATCCAGTTTATTATCAATGCCTGATTTCTTTATTACAAAGCCAACTACTCGAACAAGAATAACGAGAAAAAGAAGAAAAAGTACGATCAGAAATAGTATCCCGCTAACATTTATTGCAGAAACCACAAATATCGCTCCCCCCAAAAATTATAGTTGGATTGTAGCATAACATGATTAAATATGTAATAACCAATAAGATATGGGAATTGCGGTATCACTAAAGATCCCATTCGACAACATCGGTCTATATTCGATAAGACTGTCATAGTATGGAGAGGTATTCTATTCCTCGTGAAGAAATGAGGTGGCCTCTCTCATGTTTCAACGAATCAATAAGCTCCAGATTGAGCTTCCCCCATCCAAATATGCGGATGCAAATGCAGCAGCCGCTGTACAGGAGCTGCTTGGAGGCAAGTTCGGTGAGATGTCGACCCTGAACAACTATATGTACCAGTCCTTTAACTTTCGCAATAAAAAGAAACTGAAGCCCTTCTATGATCTAGTTGCCAGCATTACAGCAGAAGAATTCGGCCATGTGGAGCTGGTATCCACAGCGATCAATATGGTACTGACGGGGTCTACCAGCCCAGGTGATCCCAACTCTGCTCCGCTGCAGGAAGCCGTGAACAAACGGAATACTTATCACTTCATCGCATCTGCCCAAACCTCGCTTCCCATTGATTCCATGGGCAAAGCCTGGACAGGAGATTATGTATTCAGCAGCGGCAATCTCGTCTTGGATCTGCTTCATAATTTCTTCCTTGAATGCGGTGCACGCACTCACAAAATGCGCGTATACGAGATGACCAATCATCCGACCGCTCGTGAAATGATCGGCTACTTGCTCGTCCGCGGCGGCGTTCATGTTGTCGCTTATGCCAAAGCCCTTGAAGTAGCAACTGGAGTCGATGTAACCAAGCTTATTCCGATTCCTAATCTAAGCAATAATGCCTTTGAAACCGCTCGTAAATTCGAAGCCCAGGGATTGGGCAACAAGCTCTATACCTTCAGTCCCCAAGATTATAAAGATATCGTGCTCATATGGAATGGCACGCATCCCGAGACCGGTGCTCCACTTGAAGTCATTCAAGGAAACCCGCAAGGAGCTCCCATGCCCGATCTAGAAGAAATACCCGAAGAGTTCGCTCCCGGTATAACCCCGGAAGACTTCCTCGAAATCGCAAGAAGGCTGCAAAAAAACGCCGGCCTATAACCTAGCAGGCTCTGCCTTTGCAGCCTTGTCACCTTCTATAAAGAGAGGCATTCTTGCCCCATATTTCCGGAAGACGGCCTTTCTTTTTCCTTTATCAAGCTTGTGTTATAATAGCCGCATCCCAACTGGATGAGGTGAATCCGTGCAGATTATAGCGATGCTCACTATGCTCCTCGACCATATTGGCCTAGTATGGTTCCCGCAGGATATGACGTGGCGGATCATCGGTCGGCTCGCATTGCCTTTATATGCATATGCTCTGACCACAGGTTATCTTCGTACCCATAATGTTCAACGTTACCTATGGAGAATGCTTGGCATTGCTGCCATTTCACAAATACCTTATTCGTTAGCCTTCCATACGTTCGAATTAAATACGGTCGGCACGTTATTTATTTGCTTGCTTCTATTGTCACTATTGGACCGCTATAAAACCAACTTGCTGCTGCAAGGTTTGCTAGCGATATCCATCATTGTCGCAGCAGAAGTTATTCCTTGCAGCTATGGAGCTTATCTGCCCCTTCTGGTGCTGATCTATCGTTATTCCTCTGTGCAGTGGATGCTTGCTCTCCACCTTGCACTGAATATCGTGTTCTTGCTGCTTGAGCCTACTTGGACGCTGCAGCTGTTCAGCGTATTCGCCACGATGCTGCTCGTGTATGTACCTCTCTTCTTCCAAAAGGCTGATCGCTTGCAGGTTCCCCGTATTGTCTGGCGAAGCTTCTATCCTGTTCATCTTCTGCTGCTCGCCATTGTCGATATTTTACTGATTCGTTAGCTTTTAGCCTCTTGCAAAAAGGTTACTTTATTCTATTAATATGACCTGTTTGTGGAAAATGTAAGGAATCTGTTAGTAAATTAAACAAATATCTTACTGCTGATTCATAAGCGGCTAAAACGTTTAAGGTAGAATAGGAAAAAACGATCGGAGGTGGACAAGGTATGATGAAAATCATTACCTTCAAGAACCGTTCTGTGCCTGTCTATTACCCTAACGAACAAGCGACGTCTGTTGAACAGCTTCATGATAAATTACTTGAGCTTGAATTCAATTTCGATTTCCGCAAAAAGTGGAAGCGTATTTCCAAAGTAGAAGTCATCAGAGACGTGGCTATTTTTCAATATAATGATGGAACTAAGCTATACCTTGAAGTATCCTAGTCGAAGTACACAACCAAAGAGGCTGCGCCGCAAACAAGCAGAGTCATTTGCTTCCTTGCGACGCAGCCTCTTTTTTTCATGCAATCAAGCAATAAAAAAGAACTGTCTCAGGTCTATATAGACCTATTGAGACAGCTCTATTATGGCTTTTTCCATACTTCAGCATTCGACACAATCTTCGTAATCAATGAAGTTCGTATCTCGAATAATGGACACATCTAGAATATCCGGTTGCATAGGCATACCTAGCAAGAAGCCCTGCACATAATCACAACCCCATTCTTGCAGCAGCTCATACTGCTCTTTGAACTCTACCCCATTGGCTACAATGACGAGACCAAGCTTATGCACAAGCCCAATCATTGCCTCCACAATATGCCTTTCTGGACCATTCGTATCAATGCACCGAATAAAGGACTTGCTAATTTTTACCCCATTGATCGGCAGCTGATTCAGGGCTACTAAAGAAGAGTATCCCGTTCCGAAATTATCCAGCATAATGCGAATGCCCTGAACGCGTAGACGACTCAGTCTGGTCATTATGACGTCTGATGAATGCAGAAGAGTGGTCTCTTTAATCTCCATCTCCAGGCTATGCGGCGTCAGTCCTGTCTCGCTTAATATATTATCCACCATATTCAAAAACAGGTTATCCTGCAGCTGCAACATAGAAATGTTAACCGAGATGATTAATTTCTGCATATTGTATTGATGCAGTCCTGCAAGCATCTTACAGGCTTCACGCAGCACCCATTCTCCAATAGGTACGATCAAGCCGTTCTGTTCCGCAATCGGAATAAATTCGGCAGGCCCTATCGAGCCTAGCTCAGGATGAGTCCATCGGATTAACGCCTCGAAGCCACGCAGCTTTCCATTGTCCGCCCGATAGATCGGCTGATAGCTGAGATGAAATTGCTTCATATATAAGGCTGGTCTCAAAGCAGCAGATACCGCCATCCAACGATTGATTTGCTCGCTCTCCTCTGAGGAATAGAAGGCGACACCCTGGGCCCCCTTTTCCTTGGAGAGAAACAAAGCAGTCTCCGCCCGATTAATCAGCTGCTCACTCGTCCGCCCATCCTGCGGGTATATGCTCGCTCCTATACTTGCCGACAGTTGGATTTCCTTCTCTTCTTCTATATAAGGGTACTCTGCTGCATACTTCATTTCCTCTACAGCAAGCGCGCAGTCGGATTGATTGCTGCCGCATTCCTTGCCGACTAGCAGCATGCCGCTCCCAATTACACCGGCTACCAGCATCGTTGGGCTGACCTCTGTCAATCTGGTGCGAATCTGCTCCAGCATTTGATTGCCAATTTCCGGACCCTTTGTCTCATTCAAGCAATAAAACCTATCCATATGAATCAACGCGACGATAAGCCTATTACCAGCAGCCCTTGCGCGATTTAAGCTTAATTCCAATTGCGCATAAGCCTCTTGCCTACTAGGCAAATCAGTTAGCCTACACAATCGTTATCCACCATCCTTTTTCCTATTCGATCTTCCTATCCACTCCATCTATAGTCCCATACAAGTATTAGAAAAATTTAGGATTGCCTTAATATTATTGTTAGGAAAGTTTGATGTTGCTGTCCAAACAAAAAAACACCCGAGAGATCTCAGGTGTTTGCTTTACTATTACCGTTACAGCCTATCCATGGCTCTGGCTCAAATCGTGACTATCCTCCGTATATTTATATCCGAAGCCCCATACGGTACGAATAAGGCGCGGTTCCTTCGGATTATGCTCGATTTTTTTACGGAGATTCACGATATGTACATCAATAGCCCGATCGGTCACAAAAGAATCGAATCCTCGAATCGCATTGATTAATTCCTCTCGGCTGAACACCTTGCCCGGGTATGCCAAAAAAAGCTTCATCATTTCATACTCGGAGAATGTCGTTTCTACCAGCTTGCCTCTAACAAGCAGCAGCCGACGTTCAAAGTCTAATTGAATCGGATTGCTTTCCTCCTCAATTGTATCTTCATTCCCCCCCGTTTCTGTAAACATAAGATGTGAGCGCCTGATCAGGGCTTCAACTCTAGCTGCCATTTCATGCATGCTAAAAGGCTTGCACATATAATCATCGGCTCCAGCCTTTAGAGCTTGAACACGTTCAGAGACTTCATTCTTCATCGATAATATCATAATAGGTACATTTGATCGTTCCCGGAGAAGCGCACAAACCTCCATGCCGTCCATATCTGGCAGCATCAAATCGAGCAGCACGATATCAGGCTCCATATTCGCAGCCGCCGTGAGGCCATCATCTCCCAGTCCCGCTTGCCTTACAGAATAACCTTCCTCTGACAAGTACATTGAAAGCATATTACTCATCATGATGTCATCCTCAATAATTAGAACTTTATACACTGGGTTCACCCCTTACTGGGATCGAAGATTGCTGTCGAAATTCGTCAATATATTCACTATACAATATACTTGTTAGGGTCGACAATAATTTGTTAGCAAATTGTTAGGAGTTATTGTCGACCTGCTTCTCTTATCCTACTTTTCAAGGCTAGAATAATAGCTGCCAGCTGCTTGGACAAAAGATCTACGAGAGGCATCCATGCCTTTTTACTCTCATTAGCCTTCAGGCTCGCATCTAATTCTGTCGCTGTCTGGACCAGTTGATGCGCGGATAGATATCCCGCTGCTCCACGCAGCGTATGCAGCATTCGCTTGGCTGTATCCATCTGCCCGCTATTCAATTGAACACTAAGCTTCTCGGCAAAATACTCGTAATCATGCTCAAATTGATCGAGCATGTGCATGAGAATGGGATACTTTCCGTTTACCCTTACGAGCGCCTCAGCCAGATCCGTTCCCGCAATGTCAGGCAGGATATACGATGCAGCCTCCAATTCCTCTGAGCGCTTCAGCTCCCATGAGGATTGATCAGGGTGCTGCTTCGCTTGCTGAAGCCAATAGCTGATAGCCGCATACAATTGCTTCGCATCAATCGGCTTCGTTATAATATCATTCATGCCAAGCTGAAAATACGTTTCATGATCGGCTCGCAGCGTATTCGCCGTCACCGCAATAATGGGCAGCTGCTCGTAACGGGCATTCTTGCGGATAATTCGGGTTGCCTCCATACCATCCATCTCTGGCATATGAATATCCATAAGCAGCAGATCCCAATGCCCCTGCTCCAGCTTGCTCAGCACCTCTCGCCCATTCTCGGCCAATGCGACCTGATATCCTTGCTCTCTGAGCATCTCCATTGCGACCAACTGATTAATCTTGTTATCCTCTGCCAGCAGAATTCGTGCACGACTAACCACAGGTTCCTGAGCAGCCACGGGAATAGGTCCAAGGATAGGGGCAATGATTTCAGGCGTGCTATCGAACATCCCGCTCAGCGCACGGAACAAGGACGAACGGGTCACTGGCTTCGTCAACAGCGTGGATGGCCTTTGCAGCTCAGGCATCTGCAGCATTTCATCCCTGCCGAAGGATGTCGTGAGCGCCGCCGTCTTTATCCCACGAGCTGCCGCCAGCTTGTGCAAGGCAAGCCATGTTTCAGCCCCGTACATATCCGGCATCTCCATATCTAATAGAATCAGCTTCGGCATAGCTCCTTCACCGATCCTCTGCAGTCGCTCCTTTGCTGACCTCCATGAAGAGAATGGCACTGGGGTCAGCCGGAAGGCTTCAGCAAGCTCGCACCAGTGGCTGCGCATCGCATCGTTATCCTCGACGATCCATACGGCTTGCTCCTCCAGCTCATTATTAACAACTAAGGCATCTGGAGTGGTATTCGTAATAATCGGGAACGCAACAGTGAAGCTGAAGCGGCTTCCTTGAGCTGGCTCGCTGGATACGAGAAGCTTGCCGCCTATCATCTCTACCAGCCCACTGGAGATGACAAGCCCGAGGCCCGTACCTCCATACTTCCTTGTTGTCGATCCATCTGCTTGCGTGAAGGGAACAAATAGCTTGCTTAATTGTTCCTTGGACATTCCAATTCCGGTATCCTCCACTACGAATTGCAGCTTGATACGGTCTTTTTCCTGTTCAACTATCTCTAGCCGCAGCGTTACCCTTCCGAAGTTGGTGAATTTAATCGCATTGATACACAGATTGAGCAGGATCTGCTCCAGACGAAGCGCATCGCCGAGCAGCCTGCTTGGCAATTGAGCTGGAGTATCAATCATGAACTCGAATCTTTCTTTTCCTCCCATAAAAACACTAAGCTGATCAGACAACCGATTAAGCAGCTCTTCTGGCTTGAATGCAATTCGCTCCACTTCCACTTTGCCTGCTTCAATCTTAGAGAAGTCGAGAATATCATTAATAATCCTTAACAGCGTTTCAGAAGAAGTATTTATTTTGTCGATGTAGTCCTTTTGCGACGCCGATAGACCCGTTCTTCGCAATAATTGGGACAGCCCGATTATTCCGTTAAGCGGCGTACGAATTTCATGGCTGATAAGGGCAAGGAACCTGCTCTTGGATGCATTGGCCTCCTCGGCTTCCTGCGTTGCCTGCATAAGAACCTCTTGAAATTCCTTCTTCTCCGTAATATCCCTTGCAATACATGAATAGAAGAGGACACCGGTTCGAGGCTCGTGATGGGCAACCATAACCATGGATACATGGATTTTCTCACCCGAGCTAGTCATCAAATAAACTTCACTTTCCCAGAATCCCAGCTGTTCAGCCACTCTCAAGCCATTCCTAAGCACCCCGAGCATATCTGAATCGATGTGCCTTCCTATCAGATCTCCTAATGCTTCCTCAGGGGCAATGCCGAGCAATTCTTTGCCCGCTTTGTTTATATAGATTACGCGCCCTTTTTGATCAACTGATACGATGAGATCCTTCGCTGACTCGACAACATCGAGCAATCGGTCGCGAGATTTCTCCACTTGAATGCGTTCCGTAATGTCATAGGCCATACCAACGACACCTGTGAATTTGCCAGTATGGTCTCTGAGGCCATTGGAGCTATGCCGAACAGGAATTCTTTTGCCATTCTTGCCAATGAATGTCCACTCCCGCTCATAGGAGAATTGCTCCTCACGGAGAGCCTTGAATACATCCAGCCCTGGTGTAACAACTCTCCCCAGCAGATTCGATAACCTCGCTGCCTCCTCCCGAAGCTCCTCAGCATCCATGAATAGTAGGGGCGTCGCTCGGCCTACCAGCTCATCGTTCGTATAACCGATCAACTGCTCAGCGGCTTTATTCATGTAGGCTAGCCGATATTCTTCATCCAATACGATAAAAGCATATTGGTTCTGATTAATAATCGCCTCCAGCCTGCCGAACATTTCCTTCAAATGCTCCATCATCCCATTAACGGAGGTGGCAAGCTTGCCGACCTCATCCTCTGGTATTTGGGGCAAATGCTCTACTTCAAACTGGCCATCGGCTGCTTTTTTGGTAACGGACAATATTCCTTCCAGTCGTTTAATGATTTTGGCAAAATACATAAAAAACAAAATAACTATAATTAATTCTGAGAGGCCAATCGTAATAAATATGCGCCAAAAAACGACATCAAGCCCCTTCTCCAGCTCCGAGCTTGGAATTTCTAAAGCCATATGCCACATGGTGGTATCATCAATTGTCTTATAAAAAATGGTGTGTTCCTTATTATCCTTCATAACGTGAGCTACTCCGGATTGACCTAGCAGCTCATCATTAATCTTCTCCAGCTTCACTGACTCTTGGAATACGATAGGCGCTCCCGGCAGCACTACAGAATTTGAGGAATACAGCGTAGCCCCTGCATCGTTATAGAGTCGAATAATGGTATCTTGCTCATTCCTTACTTGAAGGAAGGGCTTAATAGAATCAATCGTCATCGCGGCATAGACGACACCGATGGTTTCATTCTGATTATTATGTACGGGTACAGCGATAAAGGACTGCTTGCCCTCTGAAAAAATCGGATAATAGAAATCCGAAATCACATACTGGCCTTGAAGCGCTTTCTGAAAAAATGGCTCCCTGCTCATATCGACGGCTGCCCCATCTGTTCGCAAAGCTTTTCCGTCCTTCTGTATGAAGCCAATCGCGTTATAAGTTAATTCTGAGCGTGCAAGCTCCCTATTCAAATAGTAGAGACGCTCTCGGTCACTTCCGAATCTTAGAACATCGGTGCGGCTCATAACTAGAACCTCAGCCTGGCGAATAGCCAGCCAAGAAGCCAATCGGTTCGCACTGGTCTCCAGCCTGCTGGCTGTCCTCTCAGTTGCAGCATCTATCATTTCGCCCTTGATCACCATATAATTGCTTATCCCCGCAAGAAAGAGCGGTATGAAGGAAATAAGGAGAATAATGAGCAAGCCTTTGGTCCTTAATGACGATTTATTCAAGCAGAGGACCCCTTCCTGTCTATCTCTTAGATGTATTATAACGCTGGAATGGTTTTCTGGCGATAATTTAATGACATTAATAGATTCTTATGGAAAGGATAGCGATTACACCCTATATCCTCTCGAAGAGGGACTCACTTATAGGAATAAAAAAGAACCTTCACCCCAACTGAAAGCGGGGCAAAGGTTCTTCCGGCAACTATTACTCTAAGCGCACATTTTAAATTTCTAAAAAAAACAGCACTTAGGGAAAGCAGCTTAATTAATCCGCGAGAATGGCTTCAATATGAGCAAGCTCCTGCTCGCTAAATTTCAGATTCGCAAGTACAGCAACATTATCATCAATCTGCTCCACTCTGCTGGCCCCGATCAGCGCCGAGGTGACACGACCGCCGCGCAGCACCCAAGCGAGTGCCATCTGAGCAAGCGTCTGGCCTCTTTCCTGAGCGAGCTCATTGAGCTGTCTAACCTTATGCAGGCGTTCTTCCGTAATGTGGTCGGATTGCAAGAAGATACTCGGTCCACCTGCACGGGAATCAGAAGGCACACCATTCAAGTAACGATTAGTGAGCAGTCCGCCAGCAAGAGGGGAAAAGACAATGGAGCCGATTCCTTCTTTATCCAATACATCCTGAAGTCCATCTTCAATCCACCGATTGAACATAGAATACGAAGGCTGGTGAATTAGGCAAGGCGTTCCAAGCTGCTTCAAGATCGCTGCAGCCTCTGCTGTCTGCTCTGCCGAATAGTTCGACAAGCCGATGTATAACGCTTTTCCTTGGCGCACAACATGATCAAGGGCAGCCATCGTCTCTTCCATCGGCGTATCCGGATCTGGACGATGATGGTAGAATATATCGACATACGCAAGTCCCATGCGCTTTAAGCTTTGATCAAGGCTTGAGATCAAATATTTGCGGGAGCCCCACTCTCCATAAGGACCTTCCCACATATGATAGCCGGCTTTCGTTGAAATCACGAGTTCATCCCGATAAGCGGACAAATCCTGCTTCAACAATTGACCGAACATTTCCTCCGCGGAGCCTGGCGGCGGCCCGTAATTATTAGCCAAATCAAAATGTGTAATTCCTAGGTCGAATGCACGGCGCACCATCGCACGACCGTTCTCCAGACGGTCGCCGCCGCCGAAATTATGCCACATGCCAAGAGATACCGCTGGCAGCTTTAAGCCACTGCGGCCTAGACGATTATACTGCATTCCCTCGTAACGGGAACTCTGGGGCAAATAAGCCATATGTAACACCCTCTCTGTGGTAGATGAATACGTATTCTATTGTACACCTCCCATTCAAGAACTTAAACCAGTTGGAGGAGCGGTTCGATTCCGCGAAGCCAATTGCCAGCTAGAACGGCTTGTCTCTTGGAAAAATTCAGGCTGCGGACCCCATCCGTTCAGCCCTGGTCTATACAATTATAGGAAAATAAAAGGTTTCAGTACTTTTTTATTTTGGATTAAGGTTTTTTGTCAAATGTTTTGTTATAGTAGGTGGAGATTGTAAAAAAGTGTGTTTTTATTGAAGGGAGTTTTATTTAGAATGGATAACAAAGAATCGCAGCACAAAAGAGACGAAGAGCTGGCGAATGCTGCGAGTGAAGAGCAGCTGACAACCGAGAACGAGCAAAATACGGAAGTACGGGCTGTAGGTGATATGGAAGCTAGCGAGCTTGAAGCTCCTGTTCAGCAAGCACCTGGGACTCCTGCTGCAGGTAACGGCGGAAGCAAAGCATGGATCGCGATCTCTGCTGTTCTAGCTATCGTATTGGTTGTTACACTGATTAAGCCTCCATTCGGAGGCGGCGGCAATGATGCTGTCGCAGCCGTTAACAATGTAAAGATTACCAAGGACAAGCTGTATGAAGAGCTCGTGAAGCAAGGCGGATCCGTTACTCTCGACAGCATGATCACTTATGAATTAATCAAGCAAGAAGCAGAGAAAACAAAGGTTACGGTTACCGATGAAGACGTTCAAAAAGAGCTTGATTCCCTAATCGAGCAATTTGGTTCCCAAGCGGGCTTGGACCAAGCACTTGCTCAATCTGGCATGACCATTGATACCTTGACTAAGAATATCAATACTCAAGTACAAATTCGCAAAATTCTAGAGCCTAAGATTACCGTTACAGATGAGCAAATTAAAGAATTCTATGACCAGAATAAAGATCAGTTCGCAACACCTGAGCAAATTCAGGCGTCACATATTCTCGTTGGAACAAAGCAAGAAGCCGAGGATATTCTGAAACAACTGAAAGACGGAGCCGACTTTGCTAAGCTGGCGACTGAAAAGTCGACAGATACCAGCTCTGCCGTTAATGGCGGAGACCTTGGATTCTTTCCTAAAGGCAAGATGGTCGCTGAATTCGAGAACGCAGCCTTCGCCCTTAAAGTGGATGAAATAAGCGATATCGTCGAATCTACCCATGGCTTCCATATTATTAAGAAAACAGGCGAAAAAGCAGCAACTAACCCAACCTTCGAAGAGAAGAAAGAAGATATTCGCCTGCAGCTTGTAAACCAACAAGTATCTGAGATGTCCACAACTTGGCTGGAAGAAGTTCGCGCAAGCGCAAAAATTACGAACACGCTGGAAGAGAAACCTGAAGCAAGCGAATCGCCAGCAGCAGAAACAGAAGCAGCTCAATAGGTTGCCCATTACCATTAGAAGAGAGTCAATTCCTGATTAGGAATTGACTCTCTTCTCTTGTTGTATGGCTTCCTGTCCATTATGATAGGATTTAGAACAGAGAAGCAACCAAATGGAGGGAATTATTGTGAGTAATTATAAAGTTCAGTCTTACAACGATACTTACACCATCTATGAATTAACAGAAGCTAATACAGCTTCTCGTATACGTGTATGCCCAGAGAGAGGCGGCATCGTAATCGGCTGCCAGCTCCATGGACTTGAGCTTTTTTATTTGGATCAATCGACCTTTGAGAACCCAGAATCAAATATTCGGGGGGGCAATCCAATTCTGTTCCCCATCTGCGGGCAGCTGGAGAACCGTACCTATGAATGGAAGGGCGCAAGCTACCAGATGGCACAGCATGGCTTCGCTCGTACTTCCGTATGGACGGTAGTCTCTACCGATACAGACGGAGAGGCTTCTATCACCCTGTCCCTTCGCAGCAGCGAAGAGACAAGAGCGGTTTATCCTTTCGACTTCGAGCTTCTCTTTACCTACGCACTGAAGGATGGAGAACTCCATACTCGTCAGCAATACCGGAATTTATCACAAGAACCGATGCCGTTCTATGCTGGCTTCCATCCGTATTTCTTAACTGACACCAAAAACCTGGACTACAGAACAGATGCTACCCGTTATCTAGACTATAATGATATGGTCGAGAAGCCTTTCCCAGGTCAATTCGATCTGTCCGGCATGGTAGAGTCCGTTACACTGCTTGATCCAATTAAGAATGATATTGCCTTCCCTGTTATTGAAGGAGCGCGTGTTCGCCTCTCCTATGACGATAACTTCAAATATGTAGTGCTCTGGTCTGTAGAGAACCGTCCATTCGTATGCGTGGAGCCATGGATGGCTATGGCTGGCGAATTGAACCGCCAAGAGGAGCTTGTCATCCTAGAAGCCGGTGCCGCACTAGATACCAATCTCATCATTAGCTGCGAGAGATAATTCGCCAGCGTATTATTCTAATAAGCGATGCAAAGAAGCCTCCAGTCCACTTATTGTGGTGATGGAGGCTTCTTTTGCATCTATTTTTCATACTTCATAGATCTATTGGACGTGCTTGATAGTTACTCGCTTATCCTTCATCTTCAACCGACCTACTGTCTTATCAACAGCAAGCTGAGCCGTATGATCCCATACCTTGGATTGCGTGAGGTCAATATGAATCTCCTCCGCTTTGCAATCAAGCTCAATATACTCCTCGAATGCAGAAGCTGAGGCGAAAAATAACGGCCCCTGAACACGATAGGTTCTTGTGGTCCCGTGCCATTCACTGTCAATGCGAACCTTGGAAGCCTTAACAGCAAATCCTATGATACTGATCAGTACGCCCACAAGGACACCAATAGCTAGGTCATGTGTCCATAATACAGTGCCTACCGTTACGATCATGATGACGGTCTCGCCCACAGGTACTCGGTGCATGAGAAAGACTGATTTCCAGTCAAAGATCGCGATGCAGACCATCATCATAATTCCCACTAATGCAGCCATAGGGACTAACGCCAAAACATCGCCAAGCAGCACCGTTAACAAAAGCAGGAAGAGAGCGGCCACGAAAGTAGATAGTCTATTTATTCCGCCCATCTTGACATTAAGCACGGATTCCGCGACGAGAGCGCAGCCTGCCATACCGCCAAAAAAACCAGCAACGACATTGGCTACACCTTGACCCCGCATCTCCCGATTCTTGTCTGTTCTCTCCCCGGTCATCTCATCCAGCAAATTATGGGTAAGCATCGTCTCCGTATAACCAACAATCGCCAGTGACAAGGCATAAGGAAAAATAATGGCAAGCGTCTCCCAGCTGAACGGAATATCCGGCAGCAGGAAGGACGGCAACGAAGCATTAATCTCGCCAATCTGAGTCACACCGCCCATGCCAGACACCCAGACTACAAACGTTAAGAAGACAACAGCAACGAGCGGTGATGGAATTGCCTTGAAGTAGCGGGGCAGAAAATAAATAATCAGAAGCGTAATTCCTACCAGCACATACATCATCCACGATTCACCCTTGAAATACCTCAGCTGCGAGAGAAAAATGAGAATAGCCAGTGCATTAATAAATCCGGTCAGTACACCCTGCGGAACGAATCGCATGAGCTTGCCTAATTTGAATACACCCATGAGATATTGCAAAATACCAGTCAACACAGTTGCTGCGAATAAATATTGAATCCCGTGCTCATTGACGAGTGTCAGCATCAATACAGCCATTGATCCAGCTGCTGCCGACATCATCCCGGGCCTCCCGCCGAGGAATGTCGTTACAAGAAGAATACAAATCGAAGCATAAATCCCTACCACTGGCGGAACGCCCGCCATGAATGAGAAAGCAAGCGAATCCGGGATTAAAGCCAGCGTCGCTGTCATACCTGCGAGCACGTTAGCTTTTACATTCGTCCCCCACTGCTCTCTCCATGAAGCCTTCAATAACATGGTTCACCTCTCTAAGCTTGAATATGGTCTTGCTCTATAGATAAACGACCGATCAGCCTTACTGATCCGGCGAATCCACTCCATAAGAAAAAAGCCCGCTCGATTGAGCCAGCTTTCATTCCATCTAATTGATTTATCATACTCGGAATGGCGAAGAGGGTCAATTGTAATAATCGGCATGCGGGCTATTAATAGCCCTCGCCCTTGCCTCCCGTTACAATGGCAATGCTTGCGCTGGCACCAATACGGGTTGCGCCTGCAGCAATCATGCGCTCCGCCGTCTCCCAGTCACGCACACCGCCGGATGCTTTTACCCCCATGCTTGGACCTACTGTTCGACGCATGAGAGCAATATCCTCTACCGTTGCGCCTCCAGTACCAAACCCAGTTGAGGTCTTCACGAAATCAGCTCCTGCTTCCAGACAAATCTGGCAAGCCAGAACCTTCTCCTCGTCCGTAAGCAGACCTGTCTCGAGAATCACCTTTACAACTGCGCGTCCGTTGCACTCCGCAACGACTCCTTCAACATCGCTCTTCACGCCAGCTATATCGCCCGACTTAAGCCATCCAATGTTAAGAACCATATCCACTTCCGTCGCTCCGTTTGCAATGGCATCACGAGCTTCAGCCGCTTTGATAAGGCTGGTTGTAGCTCCGAGAGGAAATCCTGCCACAGTTGTAATGCCTACCTCGGTGCCTTTCAGCTCCTCCGCAGCAAGGCTCACCCATCCGGGATTCACGCATACCGTAGCGAACCGATACTGCTTCGCCTCTGCACACAGCCTCTTAATATCCTCACGAGTGCTGTCCGCCTTCAATGCTGTATGATCAATTGCAGCTGCCATCTGGGCTGCCGATAATGGTGCTGAGTTAGTCATCGTCATTCCTCCAGTTCCTTATGCACTTATTATAAGGCTTACCTATGAGAACAACAACTTTGCAGCATCGCCCATTTACCGCAAAATAATAAGGACCATCCATATTTTACAATACAAGCCCTCTTCGCTATGATTATGAGATAAACGCTGAGTACAAAACACATAATAGGGAGGTTCACTTACGATGGAAAACCTGTTGATGAAGATTAATGAAGCAGCTGCATATATTCAAGAACGAGCAGCTGTTACTCCGCAAATTGGACTTATTCTCGGCTCTGGGCTAGGAGTGATGGCCGATGAGGTAACAGACCCTGTCATCATCCCTTATGAAGATATTCCTCATTTTCCCGTATCTACTGTTGAAGGGCATTCTGGCGAACTCGTTATCGGCAAGCTGGAGAATAAAATCGTTCTCGTCATGAAAGGCCGCTTCCATTATTACGAAGGCTACTCTATGAAGGAAGTTGTATTCCCTGTCTATGTCATGAAGCGTCTTGGCATCGAGAAGCTGCTCGTCACGAATGCAGCAGGCGGCATGAACCGTTCCTTCTCAGCGGGCGATCTCATGCTCATCACCGATCATATCAATTACACCGGAAGCAATCCGCTAATCGGTACGAATATCGGCGAGCTTGGACCGCGGTTCCCGGATATGTCAGAGGCGTACAATAAAGAGCTGCGCCAACTGGTCGCTGACCAAGCGGATGTCCTTCAAATCAAGCTGCAACAGGGCGTGTATGTGAGCATCTCAGGACCAACCTATTGTACGCCAGCTGAGCTTACCATGCTCGCTTCATGGGGCGCGGATGCAGTAGGAATGTCTACTGCTCCCGAAGTGATTGCCGCTAACTATTGCGGAATGAAAGCCGTCGGCATTACCTGCATCACCGATATGGCGATTGGCGACGAGCTTGAACCTCTCACTCATGAACAGGTGGTTCGTGTAGCAGAGCAAGCCCGGCCGAAGTTCATTGCATTGGTGAAAGCGACTGTCCATGGCATGGTTGTCTAAGCTAGATCGGATTCTTTACAAAATGATCAATAAACCGATACAGGCGATATTCCCTCTAAGGGAGTATCGCCTGTATCATCGAGAAGCCTAAGCCATTTCCATTCTTTTTATTTCATCTTTACAATATAAATTATTCACTATCCATAGAAGCTAATTTTTTTTCTGCCTCTAATCTCATTTCATTATACTTGTCCGTTTCGGTCAATTTCATTACTTCCAAGAGCAAGGTTTTACTTATATCCGATTTTCCTCCAACTTTCAGCGCTTGTGCTGAGTAGTAGAACAAATCAACAAATTTAACCTTATTTTTATCAAACATCTCAGACTGATAATACAAATAAAGCTTCTCATATGAATCCCTAACAATTCTAACATCCTCTTCACTTGGAATAGGATAGCCTACTATTTTGAAATTTTCCGAATAATCACTCAAACTTCCATCAGGTGGCTTAGGATAGGATATGGCCATTTCCGTTAAAATGAGTTCATTCGTACTATCATAATTTTCAACGACATACCTCATACTCACATCCAGTTCTTTTGATAAGAGTTCTTGTTTAGCTATACTCTCATCTAGGACTCTTAGCAATTCTTTGCTTCCCTCTTTAGTAACAAATATCCCTTTTTGATATTTCGTAGAACCGCCAGAATAAGAAAGAAACATTTTCACCTCCCCTGTGAACTGTGAAGATAGTATATAACCTTTCAAAATATATGAGTTCAACACATACTCCGTATCTGGAAAATCTTTAATAGTCAAATCTAAATAAGTTAAAGCTGTACTTATATCACCGCTATTAATCTTTTCAATTGCTTTAAGGTAAGGCTCCGGAATTTCTTGGACGACTTCAACAACTTCCTCTTCCATCACGCTTTGCTCTACTGCTGCTGGTGGTGCTTGTTCCTCTGTCTTCTTAGAGCTGCAACCCGCGATAATTGTTGATGCAATAGCAATTACCAATAGTACTTTCTTCACTTTCACTTCTAGACACCCTCTACTTAAGTATTAGTTTCATATTAGCATACCACAATTCCCTAATCTCTGGATGTAACGCATGTTTTTCTCACTGATACAAAAATATAAGTAGAAAGGATTAAATGGGAAGAATGTTGAATACGTTCTTATAACAAAATACAAGCATGGAGGGGATACACAGTCATGTCCACAAAAACCAAATGGCTTACTTCCGCTTGGCTGGCTTTGTTATTAATTCTAGGGTCGATAGCCGGAGCCGGAATATCTCATTCCACTTCAGCGCCTGCTCCTTCCCTCAAACAGATTTCACTTGTGCATACGAATGACATGCATGCCCGTGCCTTGGAAGGGTCTGATGGTGAGCTTGGCTTCGCGAAGCTTGCCGGAATCATTGACAGCTTGAGGCAAGCGAATCCTCATACGCTCGTGCTTGATAGCGGTGATGCAGTACACGGCACGACATTCGCCAATCTGGTTACCGGGGAGAGCGTCGTACAGGCTATGAACCAGATGGGCTATGATGCAGTCGTGCCCGGCAATCATGAATTCAATTATGGCTACGAACGTCTCCTTGAGCTGGAACTTCTCATGGACTATCCTCTTATTAACGCCAACATCAAAGTTGAAAAAAACGGCTTGCGCCTTTTTACACCTTATATCATCAAAGAGGTGGATGGCGTAAAGATCGGGATTTTCGGCCTCACAACCCCTGATACCGCTTATAAGACTCATCCGAGCAATCTGAAGGGTCTCGCCTTCTCTGATCCTATCGCGGAAGCCCAGAAGATAGTGAAAGAACTGAATAAAAAAGTCGATGTCATTGTAGCCTTAGGCCATATTGGATTGGATGAATCGAGCTCGGTCACAAGCAGAGCTATTGCTGATAAGGTACCGGGGATTGATGTATTCATTGATGGGCATAGTCATAGCGTATTGAAGAGCGGACTTGCTGCGGGGAATGGTACACTGATTGCCAGCGCGGGTGAATACACGAAATTCGTGGGAGTAATCGATCTTTGGCTGGATAAGAGCAAGGTCGTAAAAAAAACAGCCCGACTCGTTGATCAGGCAACAGCCGCCAGCATTCCCGCGAGTACAGAAATGACCGCTCTCGTCACTTCTATCCTAAGTAAGCAAGAAACGATTCTTGCCCAAAAACTTAGTTCAACAGAAGTTAGGCTGGATGGAGATCGGGAGCGAGTACGTACGGGCGAAACGAATCTAGGCAATTTGCTGGCAGACTCGATGCGTGACAGCACAGAGGCCGATATCGCACTAATGAATGGCGGAGGGATTCGTACATCTATTAATAAAGGCAGCATTACAAAAGGCGATGTCCTTAATGTCCTGCCATTCGGCAATCACATCGTAGTCTTGCAAGTAACTGGGGCAATATTAAAAGCTGCATTAGAAAATGGCGTATCCGACTATCCGAAGGAGAACAGCGCTTTTCCGCATGTATCAGGCATGACCTTCAAGATCGACCAGACCAAGCGCAAGGGTGAACGCATTCACTCTGTTGAAATCAATGGAAAGCCTCTGCAATTGAATGGAAAATATGAGCTTGCAACGAACGATTTTCTCGCAGCTGGAGGAGATTTGTACACCATGTTCAGTAGTCTCCCTCAAGCAGGAAGATATGGAACGCTAGATGAAGTGCTGACTACTTATTTGGAAAAGAAAAAACTAATCAATTCTCAGATCGAAGGAAGAATTACGATAGCACAGGAAATCAAGCTATAGCCATCGGCACGATAGGCTTACTCAAAAGAGGCAGTTAACCTCCGTCAGGTCGTTAGCTGCCTCTTTTTCTATAACGTATAAAGGCATGATTCCTTCAACCATAATCCTCACTGCCGGGCAAATCATCGAACCAAGCGGCATCATCTGGGCAATCGAGCATCATAAATACACCTTCTCGGCCATCGGCAGCTGGGTAGTGCCTCAAATATGCCTTGCCGTTATCAATCGCTAATATCTCGATCTTACCAGAGGTATGGCTCATCGACAGCTTTACTCTCCGGCCAAGTCCCACAGTTTTTGCTTTTGCTTCTTCGACAAGGGTATAGGCCTCCTTGAGTGGAACTACACTATCGCGATCGCCCGTAATTGGTCGGTCTAAGTAGAAGAAATAGGAGGCTACACCTGCCCATAATAATTGGTCAAGCAGCTCCGCCAGCAGAACGGGATCATCATTAATTCCTTTTCTCAGCGAGGTCTGATTTACCAGAATGGCTCCTGCTTGATGCAGCTCCTTGAAGCCTCTTCTCGCTTCCTCTGTCATTTCTTCGGGGTGATTAATATGGGTGGTAACACAATTGCGGCTTGCTGTCGTGGAATTTGCGTGGTGGATAAGCTCAAGCAAATGCTCGGTTTCATCATACGAGCTGATTCTTTCATGTGGCTGCGGCATCCAAGCTCCTCCTTTAATAAGAATTTGCAGTGCACGCTTCGCCAGTGGGAGGGGGCCGAAAAAAACACAAAAAGACCCTTACGAGTAACTCGGTAAGGGTCATCATACATGAATGAAGATAAACCAATGACCCATCCACTGCCGACGAGGTTAGCTGACGGACTCGGGTAAGATGGTACCCTAAGATCATGCAGAATCACATAGATCCATTCGCCCCACAAACGTTGGTTCCCCCGCTTTCCGAATAAATCGGAAACTAAGCGTAATATTAGTTTACTGGTAAAGTTATTAATTTGTCAAATAATTCCGACAAAATAGGACTATTGTCCAATTAGCTTGAAATCATCATAGTGGAAGCCTGGGGCTACCACACAAGACACCAGAACGGGCTCATCGCCAAGCGGACGTGCCATTTGCCATTCTGTCGCAGGCACTAATGCTTGCGGCTGCTGGCCATTCTCTACATCTCCGCCAATAATAATTTCTTGTCTCACAGATGGCTGCTCCTTGGTTCCTCCAAGTGTAAGCATCAGCGGACTTCCAGAATGCCACATCCACAGCTCGTCCGAATAAACGGTATGCCAATCCGAGAACTCATCAGGATGAAGAAGAAAATAAATCGAGCTCGCCGCAAAACGCGGACCCGAATAAGGGGCTCCTAACACCTCTTGGGGAATAACAAAGGATGCCTTCCAAAGCTCTTTGTACCAACCGCCCTCCACATGCGGCTTCAAATCAAGTGCTTTTACCAATGGAGATAATTGCTGTACGCTCGTACTCAAGTAGGGTTGCTCCTCTCTCTATGTCAATCATCTCATCATTCTAAACCTAGGCTTCCCTCAGCGTCAATATGGTCCTAATGGAACATTCTTTTCCTTCCAATTCGCTCGCTTTTATGACATCTGTCCCATAATCCTTTATAATTAAACATATAATAAAAGAATGGAGGTGATACTATGACAAGAACATTACGGCAAATATCAGCGGCGCAGGTTCGATTATTCAAATTATTCATTATCAGCGCTTTGCTCCTATCCGCCGCATTGTTCTCCTACAAAGCAGAAGGTCCGCAAGAGCTGCATAATGAGGCGACAGTCATTGCTGGGATGACAGAAAGCCATGTACACGTGAAGAGCAGACACCATATGGTAGTCAAAATAATGACCTTTACAGATAAGCTCCTCGAGTCAATCGTTGTTACAACGCTTGCTGCAAGCCTCATTCGTACTGTGCCTTTATCCATTATCAGAGCCTTTATCCCGCAAAAAATCAAGGATTTATTTCTTATGCCCGTTAAATTCACGTCCAATTACATTCATGCCTAATTCGTTCTATTCATAACTCCCACTACACCTACCCATAAACACAACAATTGCATGAACAGGAGTTGGAAAAAATGAATATCAGAGAATCGGATTTACCGGGCATTGGACGTAAATATCAATTGCAGACAAGAGGTGGCGACAAGCTGGTCGTCGTCATTCATGACGACGGACGCCGTGAGCTGTACCACTTTGACTACAAAGATCCTGATGACAGCATATCTATGGTATCCATGGATGACGAGGAAGCTCGCCAATTAGCCGCTATCGTAGGCGGCATGACCTATAAGCCCAAAGCACTGGAAACCATTGAAGTCGCGCTTGATGATCTGACTATCGAATGGTACAAAGTCGAACAAGGGGCAAGCTGCATCGGCAAATCCATTGGAGAGGTCGAAATCAGGCAGCGCACAGGAACGACGATTATTGCAGCTGTAGAGAAAGAAACCAAGCATATCACGCCTGGCCCCGACTATATCTTCAAAGCGGATACCACATTGATTGTGGCAGGCGAACGCCAGCATCTGAAGCAGTTGAAGCGGCTTCTCGTTAATGGGAGCGAATAATTATGGACCATTTGGTACTTGAGATTGGTCTAGCAGTTCTTCTAATTGCATTAGTCGGACTATTATCCGCGAAATTACGGTTCTCTGTCATTCCTTTTTATATACTAATCGGGATGGCTGTAGGGCCGCATGCTTTGAAGCTTGGCGTATTCGATTTCCGCTTTATCGAGAGCGCGCCTTTCATTGAATTTCTAGGCAGGCTTGGCGTCTTATTCCTGCTATTCTACCTCGGTTTGGAATTCTCCGTTGGCCGATTAATCAAATCAGGCAAATCTATCGCCGTTGGCGGTACCATCTATATCGTCATTAACTTCACATTAGGCGTTGTTTATGGCTGGATGACCGGGTTCCCGGTAGCCGAGATTCTCGTTATGGCCGGAATTACAACGATCTCCTCAAGCGCTATCGTCGCCAAGGTACTCGTTGATTTGAAACGAACAGCCAATCCCGAGACCGAAATGATACTGGGCATCATTATGTTCGAGGATATTTTCCTTGCCGTCTATATCTCCATTCTATCCGGGCTTGTTCTTAGCGGTGCTTCTTCGCTCGGAGGCGTCCTGCTATCGGCGGCTTATGCACTTGGATTCATGTTGTTGATTATTATTGTGGGCCGCAAGGCCGTTCCATTGCTCAACAAAATGCTGAACATTCGCTCTAACGAGCTTTTTCTGCTGGTCGTATTCGGCGGCCTGTTCTTCGTAGCCGGCTTCGCTGAGACGATTCACGTAGCAGAAGCCATCGGTGCTTTGTTAGTCGGACTGGTTCTTGCAGAGACCGAGCATATGAAGCGAATTGAGCATCTGATCCTGCCCTTCCGAGATTTCTTCGGTGCGATCTTCTTCTTCAGCTTCGGCCTTACGATTGATCCGCTTGCGCTTGGTGGAGCAGTCTGGCTCTCGCTCGGAGCAGTAGCCCTGACTCTATTCGGCAACTTCCTTGCAGGTATGATAGCTGGCAAAAGCGCTGGCCTCTCACCCAAGGCCTCCTCTAATATTGGACTCACTATCGTGTCACGCGGTGAATTCTCAATCATTATGGCTAACCTCGGCAAGACAGGCGGCTTGCTCGAAATGCTTCAGCCTTTTGCGGCGCTGTATGTACTGATTCTAGCCATTCTAGGCCCGCTCCTGACCAAAGAGTCGAAGCATGTCTTTAGATTCTTGAATGCCATATTCAAGTTCGACCGAAAAAAGAAGATTAAAAAAGCGACAGAATAGCTAGGCAGCTGTCTGCCCCAAACAAACGCTAAAAACAAAACAGGATGGATCAGCTATTTATATCTGATCCATCCTGTTTCTTATTTATTGGATTGCTGCTCACTTCGACACAAATAGGCAGCTCCATTCCTATTGCATTTGAGTCGCTCTGTTGAGAGGCCTCATGCATCTATGAGGCTAGCTTCATCCATATGACCTGCTCCCCGGAGCTAATATGCATTCCATGAGGCTAGCCTCATCGTTCAAGAGGTCAGCCTCCTGAAGCATGAGGTTTACCTCATACATTCCGGCTGACTTCGCCAATCGTCATAATTATAAGTGTTTATCCTCACCTATATGTGATTCGGCCTCACAGCGACTGTATCGTTAATAGACCTTCACTAACCGTCTTTTCACACAGACGCTCCGAATTGGGCTTTGTGCAGCCTGCTATAAATGCCTCCTGCTGCCACAAGCTCATCATGCTTGCCTTGCTCTGTAATCCCATCCTCCGTAACGACGACTATACGGTCCGCATTCTTGATAGTCGCTAGACGATGGGCGATGACCAGCGTGGTTCTGCCCGTAGACAGCTCGGCTAAGGATTGCTGGATAGCCGCTTCCGTCTCCGTATCCAGTGCTGATGTTGCTTCGTCCAGAATCAGAATCGGAGGATTCTTCAAGAACATACGGGCAATCGCCATTCTTTGCTTTTGTCCGCCTGACAGCTTCACCCCGCGCTCACCCACGATGGTATCCAGCCCATCTGCTTGCGAAGCGATGAAGGACTCAAGCTTGGCTCTCCGCGCTGCTTCCATAATATCCGCATCGGTTGCTCCCAGCTTGCCGTAAGCAATATTGTCGCGTATCGTTCCGGCGAAGAGGAAGACATCCTGCTGGACAATTCCAATCTGCCTGCGAAGCGACTCCAGCTTCAGATCGCGAATATCATAGCCATCGACCGAGATGCTGCCTGAAGCAATATCGTAGAACCGAGGCAGCAAGCTGCATAATGTCGTCTTCCCGGCGCCTGATGGACCCACGAATGCGACGGTTTCTCCCGCTTGAATCGACAAGTTGATCTGGCGGAGCACCTTCGCTTCCCCCTCGTAGCCGAATGTCACATCTTGATAACGGATATCGCCATGAAGGCGATCCACCTGCTTCGCATGAGGGGCATCAGCCACATCAGGCTCAGTCTCCAATAGCTCCACATAGCGTTTGAACCCGGCTATTCCTTTTGGATAGCTCTCTATAACCGCATTGATCTTCTCAATCGGCTTGAAGAAGATGTTCGTCATCAGCACGAATAATACGAATTCCCCATACTGCAGCTCACCTTGAAGCACGAACCAAGTACCGCATAGCAATACGAACAACGTAACAAGTCTCATTAATAGATAAGTAATAGATGAGTTCATGCCTATCAGCTTGTACGAAGATAGCTTGGCTAACCGGAACCGGCTGTTATTCACTGCGAACTGTTCTCCTTCATGGCGCTCATTCGAGAATGCTTGAACGACGCGAATACCGCCTACCGTATCCTCTACTCGGGCATTGAAATCAGCCATTTCAGAAAACAGACGATGAACCGCTTTAGTCATTTTCTTATTGAAGTAGAGAACGAGCAAAATAATGATAGGAACAATAACAAAGGTCAGCAGCGTCAGCTCCAGATTAATGAACGCCATAATGCCGAAGGCTCCTGCGAGCGTCATCGCCGCGATGAACATATCCTCTGGACCATGATGCGCTACTTCTCCAATCTCGAACAAGTCATTCGTAAGCCGCGAGATCAAGTGGCCTGTCTTATTATTATCGAAATATCGGAAGCTCAGCTTCTGAACATGCTGGAACAGCTTCTTGCGCATGTCAGTCTCAATATTAATACCTAGCATATGCCCCCAGTAATTTACGATAAATTGCAAAAGCGTATTAATGACATATACCAGAAGCAGAATCGAGCAGGCGACGATAATGTACGGCCAATCCTCTTTGGGGAGCAGCGTATCGATCACATAGCTAACCGCGAGCGGAAAGCACAGCTCCAAGACCGACAGCACGATCGCACAAAAAAAGTCGAGCATAAACAGCTTGCGATAAGGCTGATAGTAAGCAAAAAACTTGCGCAGCATCGAAGTCTCCCTTTCTATGTAAACCATCTTTATTCAACTAAACTCTGCCCAGACAGCCTATTACGCTATCGGATTAACCTGAACGGCGGCTTGTTTGCCGCTCAGTTGTATGCCCGACTGCTTATTGCCATAAGGGGCAAGGTCAAGAAGCAGCCTCTCCAGCAGCTCCTTGGCCTTCGGCCCTTCTTTGCCTTTAATGCGAATGACGAGTTGCACGGCATTGCCCGCTTCTAATAGCTTGCTCGCCTGCCGCTGCTTCGTCTCATAGTCATGCTGCTCGATATCGACACTGAGGCGCAGCTCCTTCACCTTTGTCGGCTGTTCTTTGCGCTTCTCTTCTTTCTTCTGCTGGCTTGCCTGCTGCTTAGCTGCACCGCGTCCAATCAGCTTGCAGGGAGGCGGACTTGTCATCAGTGATTCACATACCAAGTCCACCTTCAGCTGCTTAGCCATTGCCAGCGCCTCCGCTCGGGGCACGACACCAAGGTCCTCCCCATTCAGGCCGACAAGCTGTACCTCAGACGCTTTTATTTTTTCATTCATAATCATCGCTTGCTTCCCCCAGTTCTATTGCTTGTAAGCTTGCATCATGTCCATCTTCAACTGCCAAGCCTTTTCACTTAGATGAACGGGATGCCATTCCGGATTCAGCTTGCGCAGCACCTCAGCAGGAAACAACGCCAGTTGCTGACGATGTAGGCTGCGGATCTGTTGCAGGTTAGGCAGCTTATACACGAGTTCACCGTTATCGAAGATCTTCTGCAGCATCGGAATGGCCTCGCAATTATCTACATACCTGTATACATAAGAATGCAGAGGATTAATCAGCTTAATACGGGTAGCTTCCCTCACATCTGATTCTTCATGGAGTGCGATATAATCAGCTACTGCAAGCCCAGTCTCGGCATTCATCAGCCGATAGAAATCCTTTCTTCCGGGAGCAGTCACTTTCTCCGGGTTCGCCGAAATCTTAATAACAGGCTCATAGACCCCATTCTTCTCCCGCGCGGTCAGCTTGTACACGCCTCCCAGCGATGGCTGGTCCGAAGCAGTTATCAGCTGTGTTCCTACACCCCATACATCAATCTGCGCACCTTGTGCCTTAAGATTGAAGATAAGCGACTCATCCAGATCATTAGATGCCACGATTCGCACATCTTGGAATCCTGCAGCATCCAGCTGTTTTCTCGCACCTTTAGACAAGTAAGCGAGATCGCCGCTGTCCAGTCGAATGGCAGTAAGCTTCTTACCTTGACTCTCCAGCCATCGCCCTGTCTTAATCGCATTTGGCACACCGCTTCCCAGCGTATCATAGGTATCCACCAGCAGCGTTACACCATCGGGCAGCGCTTGTGCATAACGAAGAAAAGCCTCCTCCTCGGAGTCATGAGCTTGTATCCAGGAATGTGCATGTGTTCCCTTCGTCGGAATGCCGAACATCATGCCGGCACGCATATTGGAGGTTGCATCAAAGCCGGCAATATAAGCCGCCCTTGCTCCCCATACAGCCGCATCAGCTTCTTGCGCCCGCCTCGTTCCGAACTCCAGCAGGGTATCTCCCGCCGCTACTTGTGCTATACGTGAAGCCTTCGTCGCAATCAGGGTCTGATAGTTCATGAAATTCAGCAAGGCTGTCTCTATGAGCTGGGTCTCGAAGATCGTCCCTTCTACTCGAATAATCGGTTCATTCGGGAACACAAGAGCCCCTTCCTCTACAGAATACAGCGTCCCCTTGAACCGGAACTCCCTTAGCCGCTCAAGAAAGGCCTCCTCATAATGCTCCTCTTGCTCTGCTAGAAAACGAAGCTCTTCTTCACCAAAAGATAGCCTCTGTATGTAATCGACAATTCGCTCCAAACCTGCGAATACCGCATATCCATTGCCAAATGGCAGCTTGCGGAAATACGTCTCGAACACAGCCCCATTGTCTGCTGTACCGTTCTTCCAATGCGCGTACATCATGTTCAACTGATATTTGTCAGTATGAAGCGTCAAGTTGTCTACAGTCATTGATTCTACGCACCTACTTTCTTTTCTCTACAGTACAGTATAACCATTTCATCCAAGATGATCTGATTTTTAATTTACTCTCCATCCTAGCAAAAGAAGCTCAGATTCGCCACCCTTCTCTTGCTTACGAATGCAGACGTCGCTTCCTTCGAGCCCTCCAGCTCTTGAAGCCAATACGAAGCAAGCAGAGGAGTATCCCTATACACGCGCCGGCAAAATCGAGTATGACATCCGTTGAATTCCCAGTACGATTGATGCTGTGAAGCTGATTTCGCTCATCCAGCATGGCAATTCCAACGGTAGCAATAAGGGATAGAAATATCGGTGCAACCACTCTTCGATTCATAAGAGAACGCAGCAGCATATACAGAATAGCCGCCAAGCCCGCATACATAATGACATGAGCGCCTTTGCGGAAAAAAAACTCCAAGAAGCTGTAAGGGTCAGACTTGGCGGCAATGGAACTGCCTCGATAAGTTACCTTAACATCTGGGAGCATTTCAATAAGTTGAGGGGGTTTGATCAAACGGTATAATGCAGGCTTAATCGACTGCTGCTGGTAAGGCTGAGAGGATAAAGCGAAGATCGCTGCAATAAAGCATACTGCTATGAACAACCACCCTGCGATGGAGGCTTTGCTTCTTTTCTTCTTAATGATAGACAGCTCCTTCTATCTGATATTCACTACGGAATGTCTACCCTTAGTTGTTGTATAAATTGTAACAAAATCCGATAATAAATGGAAATTAGATAGACAAAAGCCGGCAAGCTGCTTGCTCTGCGCTGCAAGGGCTTGACCGGCTCTTTCGTTATTTGCGATGCATCTTGAATTCAAGGAATAGCTCGTTGTAATGGGACAGCATTCTTTTGCCCAGATTCTTGTACACCTCAAGCTTGGAGGTCAGCTCCTCCCCAGGATAGAAACGCTCATCCTGTGCGATCTCTTCTGGAAGGAATGCCATGGCCTGCTCATTCGGCGTAGAGTATCCGACATATTCCGCATTCCGCGCCGCATGCTCTGGATCGAGCATGAAATTAATGAACGCATGTGCGCCATCTATATTTTTTGCTGTTTTTGGGATGACCATATTATCGAACCATAGATTCGAGCCTTCCTCCGGCACAATATAATCCAGCTTATCATTCTCGTCCATAATTTCTGAGGCATCCCCGGACCAGACAAGTCCAACAGCCGCTTCCTCATTGGCAAGCAGCATCTTAATTTCATCGCCGACGATAGCCTTCACGTTCGGAGTCAAGTTGCCAAGCTTGGCCTTCGCCTCCTGCAGATGGGCCTCCTCGGTATCATTAAGCGAATAATGCAGACTATTCAGTCCCATCCCGATGACCTCTCGCGCACCATCGAGCAATAGAATCTGATTGCGCAAGCTCTCATCCCACAGATCATTCCACGAAGTGAACGTTAGATCGGTTAGCTCAGGATTATAGACAACCCCAACTGTTCCCCAGAAGTACGGAATCGAATACCGATTGCCCGGATCGAATGACAGATCCATGAAGCTAGGATCAATAGAGGACAGGTTAGACAGCTTCGCATGGTCGAGCGGCAGCAGCAGGTCCTCCTCCAGCATCTTGCTAATGGCGTATTCCGAAGGAATGCTGACATCATAGGTCGTCCCGCCTTGGGCAATCTTCGTCATCATCGCTTCATTCGAATCGAAGGTCTGATAAATGACTTTGATCCCGTATTCCTCCTCGAACTCCTTCAGCAACTCAGGATCAATATAATCTCCCCAGTTGTAGATCGTAAGCGTATTGCCGCCCGTATACCCTTGGCTGGAGTTCAAATAAGAGGTCAAATACATCATACCCAGCGCAACCACGAGGACAACAGCAAGCATTCTAACTAATTGCTTCATCTCCGTCCCTCCGTTCTCCCGGCTGAGCGGCTGTTTCGTTGATTAGTAAAGTAATAGCCAATCACGAGAATAATCGTGAATAAGAATATCAATGTCGACAGTGCATTAATGGACAAGGATATCCCTTGGCGAGCTCTTGAGTAGATTTCGACGGACAGCGTTGAGAAGCCATTGCCCGTTACAAAGAATGTGACGGCAAAGTCATCCAGCGAGTAAGTCAATGCCATGAAAAACCCAGCAAATACGCCTGACTTGATGAAGGGCAGCACTACCCTAGTTAAAACATGCCAGCTGCTGGCACCCAGATCACGTGCCGCATCAATCAAGGTCGGGCTCATTTCCTGCAGCTTAGGCAGGATCATAATAACGACAATCGGAACGCTGAAAGCAATATGGGACAGCAGCACCGACGTAAAGCCCAGCTTAATGCCAATCAAGGTGAACAAGATGAGGAAGGAAGCGCCAATAATGACATCTGGGCTTACGATTAGTACATTGTTCAAGGTAAGGAGCGTGTTCTTGGGCTTATTCCGTCTAATATGATGAATGGCCAGCGCCCCTGCAATACCAAGTATCGTTGAGATCACAGAGGATAACAAAGCGATAATGAAGGTATTAAGTACAATAATAAGCAGCCGTGTATCTGCGAATACCTCTTGATACCACTCGAGAGTAAAGCCCTCGAAGTTGCGCATAGAGCCCCCGCTATTGAACGAGTAAAAAACGAGATAGAGGATCGGTGCATACAGAACTGCAAATACAGCGATCAAATAAAGATCAGACAGCTTTCTTCTTCGTATCATCCTGCAGCCCTCTCCTTCTGCTGCCGGTCAACAGCATGATGATTGCCATCGCAATAATGAGGAATACGGCAATGGTTGCCCCCATGCCCCAATCCTGCGTGACCAGAAAATGTTGTTCAATTGCCGTACCCAGCGTAATAACCCTGTTGCCGGCAATAAGGCGCGTAATCATAAAGAGCGACAGCGCGGGGATAAAGACGGCTTGGCAGCCTGACTTTACTCCACCGAGCGTCAGTGGAAATATGACGCGCCGGAAGGTTGTCCACGAGGAAGCTCCCAAATCCCGTGCCGCGTAGACGAGTGAGGGATTAAGCTCTTCAAGTGAATTGAAAATGGGCAAAATCATAAACGGAATGAAAATATAGACCGATACAAATACAAAGCTGAAATCAGTAAACAAAATTTGCTGTGTGCCGATGCCAACTACCTCCAGCACACTGTTAACAAAGCCATGCGTACCGAATATGCCAAGAAAAGCATAGGCTTTTAGCAAGAGATTAATCCAGCTCGGCAAAATAATAAGCAGCAGCCACAGCTGCTTATGCTTCGTCTTCGTAAGCAAATAAGCCGTCGGATAAGCGACCAGAATGGAAAAAGCCGTTATTAGAAACGCATACCAGAATGAGCTTAAGGTCATTCGCATGTAGACTGGCGTAAAGAACTTTGCATAATTCTCAAACGTGAATTGCCCTTCTACATTGAAGAAGGAGTAATACACAATAAGGACAATAGGCGCAATAACGAATAATGCCACCCATAGCAAGTAAGGAACCAAATAAATATTGCGTGTATTAGTCTTCATCCTGTGCCTCGCTATACGCATCCAGCCGCTTATCGAATTCTTCCTCCGTCTCGCCGAAGCGCATAACATGAATCGCTTCCGCATCGAAGTACAATCCGATTTGCTCGCCAACAGATGCTTTCTTAGTAGAATGGACGAGCCATTCATTGCCTGATTCATCATAGCAGGATATCTCGTAGTGAACGCCGCGGAACAGCTGAGAATCGACCCGTACCTGAAGCTTGCCTTTCTCTACCGTCGTAATCTCAAGATCCTCCGGCCTGATCACAATCTCGACAGACTCGTTAGGGTTAAGCCCCTGATCGACACATTCGAACGTTCTTCCAGCGAATTCAACCTCGAAGTCCTGCTTCATTCTGCCAGGAACAATATTGGATTCCCCAATGAAATCGGCAACGAAACGGTTAATCGGCTCATCATAAATATCATTAGGCGTACCGCTCTGCTCAATAATTCCCTGATTCAATACGAATATCTCATCAGACATCGCCAGCGCTTCCTCTTGGTCATGCGTAACGAAAATAAACGTGATGCCAAGGCGCCGCTGAAGCTCCCTGAGCTCATACTGCATCTCAGTCCTCAGCTTGAGATCAAGTGCGGACAACGGCTCGTCCAGCAATATAATCTCCGGCTCATTCACGATGGCACGTGCAATCGCGACACGTTGTCTCTGGCCGCCTGACATCTCCGTAATCTCACGATTCTCATAGCCTTCAAGGTTAACGAAACGGAGCGCTTCCTTGACCTTTTCAGTAATTTTAGCATTCTTAAGTTTCTTAATCCGCAGTCCAAAGGCGACATTCTCGAACACATTGAGATGCGGGAACAGCGCATAATCCTGGAATACCGTATTTACCTGACGCTCATTCGCAGGTACCCGATTAATCACTTTCCCATTGAAATAAATATTTCCCTTAGAAGGCTCAATAAAGCCTGCGATCAATCTTAGTATGGTCGTTTTTCCACAGCCTGACGGTCCGAGAAGCGTATAGAACCTGCCTCTCTCAATCTCAAAGCTGACTTCTTTCAGGACAGTGGTCTGGTCATCATATTGTTTCGTTACTTGCTCAAATCTTATAATCGGCTGCTGCATGCAATTTGCACTCCTTACAAAGGACATAATGGAAAAGGTTTCAATGTATCTAACGCTATACTGTTATACTACCAGCATTTGATTATACATCATGACGTAAATCCTTGCTGTAAATTTCTAAGCGGCTATGAAGGGACATAAGTACTATTCACTCTGCTCGGACGGCATCCGATATATTTCTCTAGAAGGAGGTGATAGACGGCTGATTGCTTCTGTGCCTGCTTTTTTCATCCACGTACAATCCCTTTCCCGTACATCAGGCTACCCCACAAACATACTGTTTCACGTATCATTCTGGATTGATTTACCTATCATTACCCTCAAAACGCATACTTTCCACTGTACTTCACTTCACACACTGTATCTAGTCCATTTTTTGAGAATAACCTCTTTATATTTGCCGCAGGCAAGGAGGCTCTGCCCACCCTTTATTTACTTATTTATTAAGTAATCCTATTCAGAGGAGGCTATTATAATGAAAAAACTCAGATCCAGTATCCTTGTCCTTATTCTTTTGCTCGCTTTTGCATCTCCTGCCTTCGCTTCTGACCGTTCAGAGGTAACAGGCACCTATGCACACACAGGCGGCAGCCTCTATGTAGATTATTCGGCTTATGATTCCCATGTACACGGATTTCTGTATATCTCGGTCTACAAAGTAACGGCAAGCGGCGACGTCCTAATCTCTACTTTTCAAGAGGAAGGCGGCAGACCCGGACATGATATGCATTCAGGCTCTGTAAGCCTCGGCTATCAATCTGCTGGAACCTATAAATATGTCGCCAGCGTGCCTAATGCATGGATGGGACCGAATGTTTCCTTCCGCACTTAATTGTTAGTTTAGCAAGCAAGAACGGGAGCTGCATCCCCTCCTCATTCAGCAGGCCAGCTGCTTCAGGCGCATAAAAGTGACTTTTCCATCTACTGCGGATATAATCAGACTATGCAAAAAAAGTTGATGGACTAAGAAGGAGTGTACACCGATGGCAGCACAATACCGTGAGATAGAATCAATAGAGCAATGGAATGAGACTTTGGAAGGCTCAAGCACTCGCCCAGTCGTTGTATTCAAGCACAGCACGACCTGTCCGGTCAGCGCGAACGGTCTTCGCGAATTCAATGAATATTTGGCAGGCAACCCGCGTCAAGATGCAGACTATGTACTGGTCAAAGTAATTGAATCCCGTCCGGTCTCCAACCAAATCGCTGAGGATGTTGCGGTCAAGCACGAATCACCACAAATTATTCTCGTCGACAAAAAAGCAAAGGTATGGACGGCATCACACTGGTCCATCACGAACGAGCATATTACCGCTGTCCTTGACTAACCTCTTGGATGTCACAGATCATGCGAATGGCCGTGAAGCCTATAAGAGGCTTTTCGGCCATTTTTTTTATATAACGACGCAAGCAAGGTAAAGAAGAAATTTTCATAGCTGCAATGCCTGAGACGGAGAAGTTATGTCTATTGCTGTTAGAGAAGGTTCCAAGGATAACAAATATTAACTAGTCTATACCATTAGTAAGGCAGCAGATCCGCTTGCAAGAAGCGGCTTGAATCTTATCGTAAGTTTCGACAAAAGGTGATACACTGTTTACATAAATCGCCAAGAGAAGGAGTTATTAATGATTACCCCGATACAACCTCGTAAAGGCTTTAAGCTATCCACCATTGTATCTGTCTTTGTCCTCCTGTCTGTTACAGTAACCATCGTGATTAATACGATTGTAAGCTATCGCGCAGAGAGAGAATCCCTATTCAACAATACCATTGAATTAAACCGTATTGCGTCAGGAGAATTAAGCAAAACGACGCGATCGCTCATTATAGCAATGAAGAAGAGCATGGAGATTACCGCAGATAAATTTAAAGATATGTCCTTTAAGGACCCGCTCGTCCAGGAGCATCTTGATTTCTTCATGGGGACTAGCCCTTATTTCAATTCGCTCGTTATTGCCGATAAGAATGGTGTCGTCGTATCTACTTCACCTAATAGTCTCCAGCTCATCGGAACTCGGTTGACTTCCGATGAATCCCAACGGCTTATCACTTTGCAAAAGCCATTCATCTCTGATCCTTATAAAAGCATCACCAACCGCTACATCGTCCTTGTCAGCCATCCGATATTCGATTCCGCAGGCAAATATCGTGGATTCGTAGCCGGATCCATCTATTTGCAAGAGCCTAACATTTTTCAATCGGTGCTTGGCATACAAACTTCCAATCGCAGCGGTTCATTCTTTTACGTTGTGGACAAGAAGGGGACGCTCATCTATCACCCTAATAAAGAACGCATCTCAGAGAATGTCATTGAAAATCCTGTTGTGCAAAAAGTAACCGATGGATACTCTGGGCAGCAGCAAGTCGTCAACTCAGAAGGAATAAGCTATTTGGCCGGTTATTCCTATGTCCCTGAGCTAGGTTGGGGGATCGTTACCCAAACGCCCACAAGCTATATAGATGTAACGACGACGCGTCTGCTCAAGCAAATGCTGACATTCTCAGCGCCTTTCATGCTTGTGCTCTTGATTCTTACACTATGGCTGTCACGTAAATTAACAGCACCTTTGAACCGACTTGCCAATTATGCATCCCAATTATCTCATGGCAATGACAAGCTTCCTCCCTATACGTCAACAGTCAATTGGAATTATGAAGCGAATCAGCTTAATAATACGGTCGCAGTCGCTTTCAATAAGCTTCAGCAAAGAACGGCTGAACTATCCGAAGAGGCGCACACCGATGCCCTTACAGGACTGACCAATCGCCGTACTATGGATACCATATCGGCTTTGTGGTGGGCAGAGAACGTTCCCTTTTCCGTCATTATGCTGGATCTAGATCATTTCAAATGTGTGAATGACCAATATGGTCATCAGATGGGCGATGAGGTACTTAAGCAATTGGCTCATATTCTACTGCATACGAAGCGTGACGGTGATTATTGCTGCCGATTCGGAGGCGAAGAATTTACGATGCTGCTTCCTTACACGACCTCACAAGATGCCTATCGAATTGCAGAGCATATTCGTCTTACGATGGAAGCCGCCATTATGCCGTTCGGCAAACCCGTCACTCTGTCACTCGGCATTGCTTCTTCCTTCCCGCTTGCCATCATAGATTCGCTGACCCTGTTCAAATATGCCGATGAAGCGCTCTACCAAGCAAAGCGCGAAGGCCGCAATCGTACAATCATTCATGGAGAGAAGACTGGTTAAACAGGGATTCTCGTTTTCCGTCCGTATGATTGGCGCTCCACTCAGCAATACTATCGTAAAAAACGATATCAGGAGCGTGCAATGAAAGCTATTTTCCACCTATTTCTGAGTGATCTAAAAGGTCTGGTACGCAATTGGGCCGCCATAATCACCATTCTCGGATTAATCTTTCTTCCTTCGTTATATGCTTGGTTCAATATTGAAGCATCTTGGGACCCCTATGGACAAACAAGCGGACTTGCCGTCGCAGTTGCCAATAATGATGTGGGCACTACGCTTCGCGGTACGTCGCTTAATGCTGGCAAGGAAGTTATCGAGTCTTTGCATGCTAACAAAAAAATTGGCTGGGTATTCGTCGATGAAGCGAAAGCGCTAAAAGGCGTTAAGCATGGTGACTACTATGCTGCCATCATTATTCCCGAATACTTCTCCGCCAAGATCGGCACCGTTCTGAAGGATAAGCCTGAGCAGGCTGAAATTGAATATTACGTCAATGAAAAGGTTAATGCTGTCTCTCCAAAAATAGCGGCTTCCGGTGCGAATGCTATCATCCAAGAGATTCGCAGTACATTCATCAAAACAGCTAACGGAGCCATCTTCAGTATTCTGAATGAGGTTGGCGTAGAGTTGGAAAACGAGAAGCCAACCATTGAAAAAACACGTAATCTCGTCTTTCAGCTAGAGAAGCTTTTTCCGGAAATCAAGCAAGCTGTGCATACGGCTAGCCAAGATACAGCCAAGGCTGAATCCATCGTTGCAAAAGCGCAGAAGGTTCTGCCAGAAGCGGCTCAGCTTGCGAAGAATGGGCAGCAGCTTTCTATCCGACTTGGAAGCCTTCTCAAAAGCAGCTCACAAGCTCTAGAGCAAGCAGGACCTGCGATTAAACAAGATTTGCAGCTGATGAATGAGACCGCATTATCCGCAATCGAATTAGCAACAATGCTGAAAAACAATGCCATCGACCCAGAAGAGGCACACGCAGCCCTTCGTCAGTTGTCATCGCGCATGGAGAGCAGTATTCGCATAGCGACAAGCGCCTCCGCGTTATTCTCCAAGCTGGGAGACTTGACCAACAGTAAACAGCTTGCTTCAGTGGCAGCCAAGCTTAAGCAGGTCCAGACCCGATTGGAGTCTGCCAGCACAGCTATAAAGCAAATAGATCAAGCGATCGAAAAAGGAGAAAAGCCCGCATCTGAACTCATAGACCGCTTGCTTCAAGCTTCAACCAAAGCCTCCTCAGTACTGGAGGGTATCCTTGCTGGATATGACAACAGCATTCTTCCTCAAATCAAGCTGGGACTCGCTAAGGCGCAGGGGTCTGCCGAAAAAGCCCATCATGTATTAAACACTGCCGTAGCAGATATGCCAGCGGTTGAAAAGCTGTTAAAAGATGCAGCCAAAGGATTAACATTCGGCAAAAAAGAGCTGCACACCATTGAGAAAGGCCTCCCAGCTGCGGAACAGAAAATCAAGGCATTAGCCAAGCGTATTCGCGATCTGGAAAAGGAAGGGAATCTCAATGAAGTAATTGACTTGCTGCGCAACAATGCGGAACGGGAAAGCGCCTTTTTTGCCGAGCCTGTCAAGCTTCAGGAGAACAAGCTGTTCCCGATACCAAACTATGGGTCTGCTATGTCTCCTTTTTTCTCCACTTTGTCCATGTGGGTCGGAGCGCTGCTGCTGGTATCCTTATTATCCGTTGATGTACATGGTGAAGTGTACAGAAGCTATCAAATTTACCTCGGTCGATATTTGACCTTTATGGTTATTGCTCTTCTGCAATCGGCTTTCATCACGATCGGTGATATATGGCTGCTAGGTGCCTTTGTGGCAGATAAGCTGTACTTCATTACATTCGGCCTTCTGCTTAGCGCTATATTCATGCTCATTGTGTATACGCTCGTATCCGTATTTGGCAATGTTGGCAAAGCTCTGTCCATCGTTCTGCTCGTGCTGCAACTGGCTGGTTCCGGTGGAACCTTCCCCATACAGGTGACTCCCCCATTTTTTCAGGCGATTCATCCGTTCCTGCCGTTTACCTATGGTATCAGCTTAATGCGAGAGGCGACGGGCGGAATACTGTGGGATATTGCCTTCCAGGATATGCTCGTACTTGCGCTATTTGCAGGAGCTGCACTTATAATCGGACTCGCTCTAAAGAAAACGATCAACAAGCTTTCTGCCGGCTTTATCAAAAAAGTGAAGGAAACAGATCTTATTCACTAAACCCAGCTTGCTTCCCGGCCTTTACCGCGGGAAGTTTTTTCTAGGCAAGCTAGAGATTCTGACGAATTACGTATACAATGAGAACAAATGATGAACATCATAGGAAGTGATACAGATGGTTTTTTCATGGAGACGTAATCTTGTCGTATTATGGATCGGTGTATTCTTTTGCAGCACGGCTTACTCCATATCGATCCCG
The DNA here is from genome assembly GCF_059383895.1 of Paenibacillus sp. J22P59. Lineage (NCBI taxonomy): Bacteria > Bacillati > Bacillota > Bacilli > Caryophanales > Paenibacillaceae > Paenibacillus > Paenibacillus sp. J22P59. The sequence continues at coordinate 56,328 of NZ_JBXENX010000006.1, read as the reverse complement.
TTCATCCCCCTATTTCTCAATACGGAGCTAGGCATCGACCAACATCTCGAGACATGGTCTGGCATAGCATTCGGCATCACCTTTCTCGCCAGTGCATTGATATCGCCGTTCTGGGGATCACTCGCTGACAAGTATGGACGCAAGCCTATGCTCATTCGGTCAGGATTCAGTCTAGCTGTCCTCTATTTTCTAACCTATTTCATTCATGATCCCTATTTATTTTTAATTCTACGCATTTTTCAAGGATTGTTAGCCGGCTATGTACCTGCCGCAATCGCCTTGGTAGCAACGAACACGCCAGAAGAAAAAACTGGCTATGCACTTGGCATAATGGCTACAGCCGGCGCTACTGGCGGTATTATGGGTCCGCTCGTAGGCGGCGTTGTCAGCCATTATATCGGCCATCGGGAATCCTTCGTTTTCTCAGGCTTCGTCGTATTAGTCGCTGCTCTAATCGCTGTATTTTTCGCCCATGAGACTAAATTCAACCGTTCAGCTCCACGATCATCAGTCAAATCGGATTTAAAGCATGCCTTATCGAACCGCACCTTCATGACACTGCTCTTCCTTGCTGGATTAGCTACGTTCTCCGTCATGATCTTGGAGCCCTTACTTACCGTTTATGTTCTCCAGCTCGGCGCGGATCGGAGCGATGCATCGCTGCAGTCCGGCATTATATTCTCGGCTGTTGGAATTGCTACGCTTATTGCCGCACCGCAATGGGGAAAGATCGGCGCGCGGATTGGGTTCTCCAAAGTGTTATTCATTGGCTTGCTAGGAGGCGGCATAGGAAACTGTCTGCAATTCTTCGTCCACAATTTTGCTCAATTCGGAGGATTGCGATTCATTTACGGTCTGTTCTTCGCCGGCGTCTACCCGTCCGTTAATGCGATGATCGTGAAGGTCACAGAGAGCGATTTCCGAGGACGCGCATTCAGCCTTAATCAATCCGCCTCACAATTCGCTACTATGCTCGGACCCGTCATTGGCGGTGTGCTTGGCGGCATCATTCCCATCCGCTGGGTATTCGTCATTAACGGAGTCATGTTGATTATGGCTGCGATTCTCGTCTACAGGCAACACATTGAGGACAAGCTCCAAGGAAAACAAAAAAAGCCTAACCCACCAGGGAAGGCAACCGTTCGCCATCAGGCAAATGACTAATTAGTTAGTTGTCTTAATCGCATGAGGAGAGCTATCTATAAGGGGGACCCTTAGCGAACGCAAGTTGCAAATAAGCACAATCAAAAAGGGATGGAGCAGAAATAACATCTGCTCCATCCCTTTGTTAATTTAATAAGTATTATCTCACTGTCTCGAGGCTGACCTTTGCCTACTTTCTCGGCACCTCTCTTTTAGTGCAGGCGCTAAGTTAGCTGAAAAGGCGATTCGGTATGCTGAATATTCGAAGTCTCAACTTGAATAACTGAATTTTTAATATGGAATTGCTGTTCCATTATAGAGACTGCCTTCTGCAACACTTCTTGAGAATCATGTCCATCCTCTATCCGAATGTGGCAGCTCATTGCATCAAGGCTAGAAGTAATCGTCCATATATGCAGGTCATGCACATCTATAGCCCCATCAATGCCCAGCAGTGCCTTCTTCACTTCATCTGGATCACAGGAAGCTGGTGTCCCCTCCATTAGAATATGGACGGTATGCTTAATGACTCCCCATGCGCTGCGCAGGATCAGTAAGGCGACAATAACCGAAATAATCGGGTCAGCAATATTCCAATTGAACAGATAGATCAGCAGCCCAGCAAGCACAGCTCCTACGGAGCCAAGTGCATCACCAAGGACATGCAAATAAGCACTTCGTACATTCAAATTATTATGAATATCTCCTTTACGCATTAATGCCCATGCACTCGCCAGATTAGCAAATAGGCCAACCGCAGCAATCAGCATCATGGAGCCGCTGGCTACGGTCGGTGGATCGAACATACGGCCATAGGCTTCCCAAATAATGAATCCTGCGATAACGAATAAGGTAACGCCATTGAATAGTGCTGCCAATATTTCAAAACGATGATAGCCATAGGTTTTCTTACGCGTAGCAGGCCTTGCTGCGAACCATACCGCCACCAAGCTCAATGCCAATGCGCTTGCATCACTGAGCATATGGCCAGAGTCGGATAATAGAGCCAGGCTATTCGTCCACAGCCCGCCGAAAAACTCCAAGAACATAATGCTGGCGGTAATAATAAGAGCAATTAGCAAGCCTGACTTATTCCCGCTTGTGTCATAATGGTGATGATGACCAGGCCCATGGCTATGGGAATGGGAATGATCATGAGAATGACTATGCTTGCTCCCTTTTTCATGGGTATGAGAATGTCCCTCTTCATGAGAATGATTGTGATTGTGAACATGAGCCATTGTAGTAGCCTCCTCAAAAAATTGCACTAAACAAACTTGCGAGTTTTTCTAATATTAAATATATGAGCATGTATTCATGTGTTAATAATGCATCAGAATTTAGCTTTTGTCAATCCGTGGAATCAGAAAAATACAATCGAATTATTGTATGGCCCTCCGTTAAAAAAGTTCGCCCGCACAGGCCTTTAGGACCAAGGTAGCGGGCGAACTTCATCAACGGAGCTAAGGATTGTTCGTATGCTGCTTGTTAACCAGTTTCTCAGATGGCTTGCCTTTGCCAAAATGCTCTTTGTTCTTCTGCTGCTTCGCCTGTGTGTCCTGAACTTTCGAGACGAATTCATTCGTTGATTCTGCCATGGGAACCCCCTCCTTTGCCACTAGTAGGGTAACCGCCGTCGGCATTCCTTATTCTTGTTCCCTGTGGACCTAACCATAGAAATCTTCATTCGTCAGCATGGCATTTACGCCAATAGCTGCCCTGCTTCCGCTTGCCGCGGCAACGATGAGCTGAGCTGGCACAATCACCGACATATCCCCTGCTGCAAAAACGCCTTCGACATTGGTCTTGCCGAATTCATCCGCCGCTATTCCACCGTGCTCATTCCATTCACAGCCCAGAGCCTCTACAAAGTGTGAAGCAAGGCTCCACTCGGATGCTACGAAACCGCCAGTTCGCTTCACCTCTGATCCATCCTCGAATCGAATCGCCCTCAATTGTCCGCTTGTCCCTTCAAGCCTTGCAATAGTACCTTCTAGCACTTGAATGCCCTGATGGCTCAAGGCGGCAAGATGCTCTTGGGTGAACAGCCCCTTCCTCCCGTTCGTGCAAGCAATAATATCCTTGCTCCAAATCCATGAGGTTTTAATTAACGGATAGATATGCTCGGATTCCGCAATTATAGCAAGAGGCTGGTCTCGCAGTTCCCATCCATCACAATACGGACAGCTGAACAAAGATTTGCCGTAATACTCTTCAATCCCTTCGATATTCGGCAGCTTGTCTTTCAAGCCCGCAGCCAAAATAATGGTTCGGGCCTGATAGCCCTCTCCACTATCCGTTGTAACCCTAAACCGTCCATTCTCCTGCTTATGAATATCAATTACCGTCATTTGCTGCATTTGAACCGATGCATATTGGCTAATATCGCGATGCGCCGCTTTGCGGAATTCCTCAGGCTTCACGCCATCTCTCGTTATAAAGCCGTGGGATTGTCCCGTAACGGCATTTCTCGGTTTATTATTATCGAACAGAATCACTTTTCTTCTAGCTCTTCCAAGAACCAGCGCCGCATTCAGTCCTGCTGGCCCTCCGCCAATGATTACACAATCCAGCATGCTCAGCAGCCCCCTTCAATCTTGTCCTGCCATTAAGAAGTATTCTCTAATCCTTGGACGACATTCATTCGGAGCCAACTGGCACTTACTTAAACTGTCTTTCATTAACGATCCTCAGCGTGACTCAACGTATGAAGCAGATTCGCTATTAGATGAGGGAAGAATCATTCTTCCTTCTCGTCCTCAGCTCTTTTTTCCATATAACGAAGCCAACCTCACTACTCGCGAAGATAGCTGCGCGAATAATGAGGTTGGCTTCGTTATTTACCATATACATTTCGATTTCTTTTGGAAATCATGAGATTCACTTCACTTATTTGCGTAGCAGCTTCACAGGAAAGGAATTTCCGACAAAGACAACGTCATAGCTGCTGCTTACTTCACCGCTCCAGCCGTTACGCCTTCTGCGATTTGACGCTGGAATACAATATACAGAACAATAACAGGAATCATGGAGAGCAGCAGCCCTGCGAACAAAGGACCCCATTCGGTACGGTACTGCATCTCTGCCTGCATAACCGCAATTCCGACAGGGAGCGTGTACATCTTTGGATCGTTTATGAATACAGTTCCCATAATATACTCATTCCAAATATTAAGGGCATTCATAATGCCGACCGAGATCAGGCCAGACTTGGCAAGCGGCAGCATAACCGAGAAGAATGTACGGGTATAGCCTGCACCATCAATAGCGGCTGACTCCTCCAATTCTTTAGGAAGGGTCTTGAAGAAGCCTACCATTACGAAAATGCCGAATGGCAAAGCGCTTGCACTATACACAATAATCAAGCCGAACAGCGTATTAATCAAATGCAGATCATTCAGCAAGAAGAAGAGCGGGATCAAGCCGAGAATCATCGGAATCATCATCGCCGCCAGGTACAGATTGTACAGCGCGCCGCTTCCTTTGAAAGCAAATCTCGCCAGAATATAAGAGGACGTCGCAGACAAAATTAATGCCAGCAGTGTACTCGCGAACGTGACGATCGCTGAATTCATGAAATAGCTGCCGAACCCGTAGGTTTCCCACACATAAGTAAAGTTGGACCACAGAAGCGGGAATTCAGGCAGTGCCCATGGCTTCTTCATTAAGAATTGCTGATTGTTTTTTAGAGCTCCGAACAATGTCCATATGAGGGGATAGATAACTGCTACTGTCCACAGAAGCAGCATCAATCTCGTTAGCAATTTGAAAAACGGATGTTGTCTTATTCCAACCACATGATCACCCCTAAGCCAATTCGATTGCATCTCTGCGCAGCAGGCGCTGGAGAACCAATGTCGTTATTAGCGATAGCACAAGTATGAGAACACCGATCGCCGCGGCATAGCCCATATGGTATTGCCTGAAGCCCACTTGGTATAGGTAGGAGCCCAGTACCTGCGTGGAATTATCCGGACCGCCTTCGGTCATAATCCATACGATAATGAACGAGCCATTCAACGTCGTCATGACAATATGAAGGATACTCACTTTCATTTGCTCCCAGATCAATGGAAGCGTAATGAACCAGAATTGCTTGCTCTGAGAAGCTCCATCCAGATCAGCGGCTTCATACAAATCCGCAGGGATGCTTAAAATAGCCGCAATGAGCAGAATCATGTAGAATCCAATACCTGCCCAGATCGCTGGCCAGAGCAATGACCACATCGCTGTATTCGTCTCGCCCAGCCAAGCTATCTTCACAGGCTCGTCCGTAAATAACGACAGGAAGGAGTTAATAAAGCCCATATTAGGGTTATACACATACCGCCACAATACGCCGATAACTACGACTGAAATGACATTCGGTATGAAGAAAATGACGCGATAAAAGGAAGATCCCCGTATGTTCAATCTTGTGAGAGCTACTGCGAACAGCGTTGCAAGAAGCATAATACCAATCACCTTGCCCACCACAAGAAAATAGTCATTTTTAATTGCGGTCCAGATAATTGGATCAGTCAGCATCTCACGAAAGTTGTCCAGACCGATATAATCCATATTTTTCGAGCTGCCAGACCAATCGAAGAATGAGATATAAACTCCTCGGAAGATCGGATACAAAGTAAATACACAGAAAAATACAAATGTCGGAATAATGAAAGCTGCAATAAATAAATTGCGTTTTGCCTTTTGCGACAAGATCGTCACCTTCCTTCAAGCTGGCTTGTAAAAAACAGACCCCCCAACAAAGATCCGCCGCGACCGGCTCGTCTTTGTTGGCGTCTGGTTTGCAAAGAATTCACAAATAAGATTTCATGCCGATTATCTTATTATTTTCTTGCTTTGGCTGCTGCATCTTCTAGACGCTTCATCCACTCTTCAGGAGTAATTTTGCCTGCTGTCAGAGCTACTGATGAATCTTGTTTTACTTTCTCAACATCTGTGTTCATTACGAATACAGGAGCAACTGTTGTTTTGTCGGAGTTGAAGAATTTCATAGCATCTTTCGTAACGTTGCCCGCTGAAGTGGAATCAAGGTCAGCCTTCACGTTCATGATAGCGCCAGTAAGCTCAGCCCAACGTACAGCTGTTTGTTTCGTAACGATGAATTGCAGGAACGCTTTTGCCGCTTCTGGGTTTTTAGCTTCCTTAGCAATTGCGATTGTGTTCGTGTAAGGAATAACAACACTGTTCTCGCCCGCACCTTGAGCTACAGATGGGATGAAACCGAATTCAAAGCCAGCTGGAATGTCTTTCTTCATTTCGCCTTCCATCCACAGGCCGTTCGGGATGAATGCCGCTTTGTTTTGCAGCCATTGCGATTGGGAGTCCGTGTGGTTCAAAGAAATGGAGCTGCTGTCGATGAAGCCTTTATCGCGAAGCTCAACGATTTGGTTCAAAGCTTTTTTCACAGCATCCGTAGAGAAGCTGCCTTCTTCCAAAGTCGCTTGCTTCGTAAGGATAGAACCGTCGCCGCCGTTAGCAGCAACCATAGCGGAGTCAAGCAGACCGCCGTTGATGTAGTAAGGGTATACGCCTGTATGAATCAGCGGGCTTACGCCTGCATCTTTAATTTTTTGGCTGACTGCAAGGAAGCTGTCCCAATCAGTTGGAACTTCCCAGCCTTTTTCGTTGAACAAGGTTTTGTTGTAGAACATGCCCCATGATCCAAATACGAGTGGAAGCGTGAAGTTCTTGCCGCCTTCGTAAGCCATCGGTTGGGAGATCAGAAGATCTGTCAGCTTCTCGCCTTCAACGTTCGTTGCTGTTGCAAAGAACTCTGTGAGATCCATCAGTTGACCATCTTCGATCATTTGTCTTTCGTTAGAGCCCGGTCCGTCGATGTACACTACATCTGGCGGCGAGTTTTGAATCCAACGCGGTTTCATTTGATCGTTGATTTTCGGTCCTGCAGATTCTTTGATCGTAAGGCCAGGATTCGCTTTGCCGAATTCGCTGATTACTTCTTTCCACCAGGAATCGCCATAGCCGCCTACGAAGTATTGAATTTCGAAATCCCCTTGAAGTCCCGTTGTCTCCGCAGGTTTCTCTGATTCAACTGCGTTAGTGCCCCCGTTGTTACCGCCCGTTTTGTTGCCATTATTACCGTTTCCGCAAGCCATTGCAGTCGTCATCGTCAATAACAGAACAGTGCAAAGCAATAGTGGTTTTTTCAATTTCATGCTAGAAACATCCCCTTTTTGTACTAATGTGTACGTTGAATAGCCAAGATATTCAGACAAGACATGGGCGCATAAAAAAAGGACATGAGTATATAAGCAAAAGAAACTGCTTACATAACTCATGCCCTCAACGGTAACACGTCATGTTTTCTTACGTATTCAACTGAAAATATCATATAATCGCCAGAATAAATTGTCAACATAAAATTTAAAAAAATGTAAGCGGTGTCTTCTGGATATGTATGCGTTTAACAAAACTAACGCTATTAATCAATGTTAGTTTAGATTACATATCCTTCATTTCGCCCTCTAACTATAATCTGCTATATAAATCTTTGTAATTTCCAGTTAAATCGGGTAATGGCATCTCTTAGAAGGAGTTGGAATGATCTAACATGAACGGTATCCTTATGTCAGGATTGAGCTTTTTTCCACAGACAGTCTCTTGATGTTTACAGCTTTCCCCCTAACAATCGCCTAAGCGCGTCATATTCCCTGACCTAAATCTACTCATAAAAAAAAAGCAGCTGAAAGGAATGATATCCCTCTCTGCTGCTTGGTTATTATGCAAACTGACGATTAAAACGAAGCCGGCAGCACGCACACTGGACGGTCTATCTCTACTGAATTCCCCGTAAATACAGGAAGGCCAGTTACCTGATCTACACGGAATACAGCGATATTATTCGTATCTTTATTCGCCGTAATAAGGAACTGATCATTCGACAGCAAGGTGAAGTGGCGTGGATGCCGTCCTTCTGTTGAGACATGGCCAGTTAGCGTCAGCTTGCCGGATTCCGCATCAATGCCGAACACGACGATACTATCATGCCCACGATTCGATCCATACAAGAACCGACCGTCCTTCGATACCGCAATCTCCGCGCAATAGCTCTCTTCTACATAGCCTTCCGGCAATGTCGATACAATCTCTAACGCGTGGAGCTGACCAGCTGCCGCATCGTATCGGAAAGCCGAAATCGTCGAGTTCAGTTCATTAATCACATACGCATATTGACCATTCGGATGGAATACCATATGACGCGGTCCTGATCCAGGCGGCACAACAGCTTCTCCATGAGGAACAAGCTTGTTAGCTTCTGTATCTATTGAATAAGAGCGAATACGGTCAATCCCCAAATCCGGTACGAACAGATATTGACCATCCGGGCTGAACATCACACTATGCGGATGGGGCCGATCCTGATCTTGTTCAATGCTGCTGCCCTCATGCTGCTGAATATCAAGGAGCTCACCAATCTCTCCATTATCCGTCAAGGAAACCAGACTGATTCTGCCGCCATGGTAGCTTGATAACAGCACGTAGCGATTATTGGCATCACGCTGGATGTGGCAGGCTGAAGCCGTAATGGCAGCCTTCCTGTTTAATTCGCGCAGTTCGCCCTTGCCTTCGTTCAGCTCAATGGCATAGGCTACCGCTTCGCCCATTTTTCCGCCATCCTCGCTAACCCCTTCTGCTATCGCATACAGCTTGAGATTCGGAACATCTACATTCAAGAACGTAGGGTTTTTTAATCCCTTCACTTCATCCAGCAGCGACAGGGCTCCCTTCTGTTCATCGAACGAATACATTCGAACTCCACTTGCTTCCGCCTCCGCATAGGAGCCGACGAATACTATTTTATGTAAGGACATTTTATTTTCCTCCCTCATTTTTTGATTCCTATATAAAAACAGGCTATCTCTTATTGTACTAGCAGTCCCGACAGAAACCAAGCTTAGCAAGCAATTGGCTGATCAACAATCCCACTGATTAGACAGAAGCCATGCCTTCCTTTACACTAGATTTATTGACTATTAAGGCTTGGGTCCGTCCTTGGCAAAAGGAGACAACAATAGTGGCAATGATTCACAAACTACTGACAGACCGCGACTTGGAAGAAGCGATGCAGCGTGAAGCCAAAGTGCGGGTATTTAAGGATGATTATATAATCAACAACTCAGGCATTATTGTAAGATTTGACGACAGTATGGTCGTCGTTCAGGCCGGGGTTAGCGACATTACCTATCACAGCCGGAATGACTGCGAGTTTTTTGAGGTGAGAAAAAAATGAAACAAATTCTAATCATGACAGCAGTAGCTGCTGAAAGAGACGCCGTACTGCGAGGATTGCAAGGTGACCCTCGGTTCAAGGTCGTAGAAGCTGGCGTTGGCCCGATTGAGGCAGCGGTACGTACAGCTACCGAGCTGGCGCTTGCTGGAGATAATCGCTATGAGCTCGTCATCAGTGCAGGCATTGCAGGAGGCTTCAACGGAGTTTCTCCTATAGGTTCACTTGTAGTAGCAAGCTCTATTGTAGCTGCTGACCTTGGAGCAGAGACACCGGATGGTTTCCTCAGCCTGGACGAGCTCGGCTTCGGCTCCGCTACTATCGCCACCGATGAAGGAAAGTCCCGCCAAATCGTTGATGCGCTATGCGCAGCTAACCTTCCAGCTCACTACGGTCCAATACTCACGCTTGCTACCGTAACGGGATCAGCAGCAACAGCAGATAAGCTAGCGCTGCGCATATCTGGCGCTGCTGCCGAAGCGATGGAAGGGTTCGGCATTGCAGCCGCTGCTCGACATCACTCCATTCCTATCGTAGAGATTCGTGCTATATCCAATGCAGTTGGTCCACGAGACCGCTCTGCTTGGCGCATCAAAGAAGCTTTGCAAGCCTTGGAGGCTGCGAGCTCTGTATTAATGGAGGTATTCTAAGATGAAAATCGCATTTTCCCCATGTCCGAATGATACGTTCGTATTTCATGCTTGGGTGCACGGCCTTCTGCCCGGCGCTCCCAAGCTCGACGTTACCTACGCGGACATAGACATAACGAATAATCTGGCCGCAGGCAATGGCGGCAGCATGGACCAGATGGACATTCTCAAAATTTCATTCGCCGCTCTTCCATGGGTATTATCAGACTATGCCCTGCTCCCATGCGGCGGAGCGCTCGGCAGGGGCTGCGGCCCCTTGGTCTTAACGAATCAGGCAACGAACGATCCTGCCTCATTAAGCGGCAAGCGTGTTGCTGTTCCTAGCGAGCGGTCAACTGCTTATTTATTATTCCGGCTATGGGCAGCTAAGAACGTGCCTGGCGGCGTAGGTGAAATTATAGTGATGCCGTTCCACGAAATTATGCCCGCCGTCAAGAATGGTATAATCGACGCTGGACTGGTTATCCATGAAGCTCGCTTTACTTACACCAACTATGGCTTGTCGATGCTTGCCGATATGGGCAGCTGGTGGGAATCAGATACAGGGCTTCCGATCCCGCTTGGCGCCATTATTGCCCGGCGTTCACTGGACATCGAAGCGATTACACGATGGACAGAAGCCTCCGTTCAATACGCTTGGCAGCATCCTGAAGCCTCGCACAGCTATATCATGCAGCATGCTCAGGAGATGGACCCGGCAGTTGCGAAGCAACACATCGAATTGTATGTGAATGACTTCACCGGCAGCCTGGGCGGCAGCGGCTATGCCGCTATTAGAACTTTGCTGGAAAGAGCTGCTGACGAGGGACTTGTCCCTCGCGTTGATCCTGCTTTGCTGCTCGGATAATAACGATATCAATTGAAAAAGCACCTCTCAGGTACCGCTTATCGCGGTGCTCTAGGAGGTGCTTTTTCCCCTTTATCGGGAATATTTTATATTAAGCTATCATTGCCTATCTCAAAAGAAAAGTCGAATTCTACTCTACATCCGACTCGTCCCATTTTTTGGAATACGCTTTTTTGGTAACCCACAAGGTCAGCCAGGTGAGCAGAGCAACGATAATAATAGAGGCAATCCAGACTCCAGCAGGAACGTTCATTATAACTCCCCCTTCTTTCCATACTCCTCTATATTTTACCGAATAGAAAGGGGATTAGCGATTATAAATATTAACATTTTGAAAACGATTTGACAGATTCGTATTAGAATGCGATAGAATCAATCAGACCCTTCAGCTTGTCTGCCGAACGCTTCAGCAGTTCCTTCTCTTCATCGGAGATAACCAATTTCAGCACCTCTCGAACCCCGTTCCGATCCACGACACATGGAACACCTAGATATACGCCTGACAGCCCCATATAGTCATCAAGCAATGTCGAGACATTCAATACAGCACCTTCATCGCACAGAATAGCTGTACAGATACGATCAAGAGCGAGGGCAATCGCATAATAGGTTGCTCCCTTAGCTTCAATAATCTGATAAGCTGCATCTCTTGTTCCTTCAAAAATCTGTTGTTTTTGCTCAGCATTGAGCGTAAGCTCGGTGCCTGCGACATTCGCCAGGCTCCACAGCGGCAGCTCCGAATCCCCATGCTCTCCGATAATATGGGCATGCACACTGCGCGGGTCCAAATTCAATTCCTGGCTAATCAGGTAACGGAATCTTGCGCTGTCAAGCAAGGTGCCTGAGCCAATGACACGATTAACCGGCCATTGTGATTTTTTCCACGAGAAGTAGCTCATAATATCAACCGGATTAGAAGCAATAAGCAGAATACCGTCCGTATTATACTTCATTACCTCGTCAATAATGCTATCGAATATCGCCACATTCCGCTTCAGTAGCTCGACACGCGTCTCACCCGGCTTTTGCGCAGCGCCAGCCGTAATAATAATAATATCCGCACCCTTGCAGTCCTCATAAGTGCCTGCCCATACATTCGCTTGACCTAGGAACGGCATGCCATGATTCATGTCCAGTGCATCGCCTACTGCTTTTTTCTGATTGGCATCAATAAGAACAAGCTCATCCATGCGATTGCGAAGCAGCAGCGTATAAGCCGTTGTCGAGCCTACCGCTCCCGTTCCAATGATAACTACTCTAGTTTTTTTCATTTTATTTCCTCCCTATGCTGCTAGTCTTGTAAATCATTGTCCATAAAGGGTTTATTAACGTAATGATACATAACGCCCATTAGCACTCCGCCGCCGATCATGTTGCCGATAGTAACGGGAATCAGGTTGTGGAGCACTCCAGCAACTGATATCGTTCCGGGATGGTTGAGCACCAATGCGATCGCGAACGTACACATATTGGCGATACTATGCTCATAACCGGAAATAAAGAAGCAAAAGACGAATAGCATCATGGCGAACATTTTGGGTCCATCGCCTTTGAGTGACATTGGCACGAAAAAGGCTAGGCATACCAGCCAGTTACATAGAATTGCCCTGAAAAAAAGCTCCATTGCCGGTGTATTCATCTTGGACTCTACCACACTAAGCAAAAAGCCATTGACATGGGAATCATTGAATAATCCCGTCGTGAGGATCAGGCCTGCGAATACGGCTGCTCCCAGCAGATTCCCTGTATAGCTCATGCCCCATAGCTTGAACACATCTCGCCAGCGCATAGATTTGCGCAACGCCGCGAAGGTGTAATAAAACGTATTTCCTGTGAATAAATCACCACCGCCATAAGCGATTAATATAATAGCTGCCCCGAATGTCATTGCTGCCATTGGATAGGTCAGCGGTGAATGCTCAATGTAGAAAAAATTTCCTGTCTTGAACGCAACGATGACACCGAAGCCGATGAACATGCTTGCCAGCATCGACCGGGCCAAATATCGGACTCGGCTTTGCCGGAACACGGCCTGCTTCTTAAGCGCCAATTGCTCTACCTTCAACAGCGGCTGTACTTCCATAAGCGTCCCTCCCTTGCTGTTTCAGGAAAATAATATCATGGTGCATAGTTCCAATATGTGACATGAATCACACATCACAGCCTAAATGTGACAAAACCAAGATAAAAGCACTAAATTAAGCATTCCTCTAGCATTTGTTCCAGTCTTGCTAATGCCCTAACTGAAGCCTCCCGCTGTTCGATATTCCCCTCATACTCTACCGTGTACCAGCCCTTGTAACCTGCTTCATCGAGCTCTTCCAGTATATAAGGCAAGTCCACAACACCTTCTCCAGGAAGGCTTCCAACGAACCGCTCCCCGTTCAGGGACTGATAGGATGGCCCATCATAATCGACATCGACTTGGACAAAATCTTTGATATGAACATGACGAACAAGTCCGCTTAATTTATCAATTGCTTCCTTGGGGTCTTGGCCTACGAGCAAGAAATTTCCAGAATCGAAGGTAGAGCGCAGGGATACCGAGTTCACCTGGCGGATAATAGCTTCAACCTGCTCTGCCCTACTCGCGAATAAGCCCCTATTCTCCAGACAGAGCTGAATGCTTTTGCCTTCTGCATAAGTTGCTGCTTCCTTAAGACCATCGACGATCCATTGCTCCGCTTCTTCGAAAGAAAGCCCATCCTTCAAATCACCCGCGAATACTCGAACCGTCCTTGCGCCAAAATGGGCGGCAACGTCTACGCTTAGAATGATATCCGCAATCTGCTGCTTACGTTTCGCCGCATCGGGCTCTGCGAGGTCATTGCATGCCCCGAAGCAGGCTAGCTTCATACCGTTACGTGTCAATGACTCCTCTACTACCTCATAGTCTCTATCGCCCTCCCAATAAATGCTTAATAATTCAACACCTTCCGCAGCTGTCGTCGCTGCAAAATCAATGAAATCACGATTCGTCCAGCCTTTCTTATAGTAGTTGTGACAGCTCCATGAGCTAAGCGCCAGTTTCATGTTCTCCCATCTCCCTCTTCTAATTTATTTGTTGTAAAAAACGAATAGAGCTGACCATTTGTCCGTCTCTAAGGATGCTGTTGCAAGACTGTCACGATTGCCCGATGAATCTTAATTGTTCCTATATAAAAAAAGGATGGCGTCATGGCCTTCTCCTACATACTCTTGGTTCAGATCAAGAATCACTGTCCATACACGCACTAGACGAAATTAATGAATCTATAAATGTACATTGGAAATAGAACCCTACGCCTATAACAGCCTTCTTCCGCTGCACCATTATCGGGGTTCTCGCCATGTTGCCTATATCTATAAAAAATTGTTGCATCGGCATTACTGTAAAATCTATCATATGTTGTAAAGGAGAGGAATGAACAGCATGGTTAATTTCATGGACTATATGATCAGCCCACAACCGATACGGATTGTCGACCTTAAGCTTGATCCAGCCAAACTTTCTATCCGTTCTCTGTATATTCACTCTGTGGGCCACTTGCCAGGCAGAACGCTCTACCGCCATGCCTCCAAATTTAATTATTGGGCAATTGTTTACATAGCTGGAGGGTCTGGCTCTTACCGGGCTGGAGATGGCGAGCGGCAACGAGTCAAGCCCGGCAGTCTATTCTTTATAAAGCCTAACTGCATCTATGAATTTGGTCCGGATCAAGGTGGATACTGGGATGAATTCTACTTCTCTGTCGTGGGCAGCCGGATACAGGAATGGGTGAATGACTGGGGCCTTCAGACCGAATGTGTCAGTTATCCCGGGACGGACGCCTCTCAGCAGAATCGCATTGACCGTATCTTTGCCCTGCTCGAAAGCGGGAACCCTAATAATGCAGACAGAGCAACCATGCTGCTGGAAGCCCTGCTCTATGAATGGGTCCATCGTCAGACAACCAAGACTGCAAGGCTAACCCAGCTCTTGGAGGATCTCTCATCCACCTTGTACGAACCATTTAATCCCCGGGCTTTTGCCAAGAGCCATCATTGGTCGCTATCTACTCTACGAAGGACGGTCAGTGAGTATACAGGCTACTCCCTCCATGAATACGTTCATCGCCTAAAAATAGCAGAGGCAAAAAACAGGCTCGTAAATACCGATCAATCCGTGAAAGAGATTGCGGCTGCTCTTGGCTATGGCGATGTCTTTTATTTCTCGCGCCTATTCAAGAAGCAATCCGGGGAAGCGCCCCAGCTTTTTCGTAAAAATAGGCAATCACAGCGCTACTAATCAAGGCTTGACTTTATCCTTTTCCTCTTGTATATTAATGGAAATTAATCAAATAGAGCGGCTTACGTTGGAAGCACCCGTAAGAGAAGGCATACTATGCCTTTCTTTTGCGGGTGCTTTTGTGTATGTATACCGACTCTCAAGGAGGCTTATTCATGCATTCACTGTTCAAGCTGCCGCAGCTTCTCGTTGTTCTGCTTCTTGCTGCCACCTCGTTGACCGCCAATCCTATTGCCGCTGCTTCATTTGAATTCACCATTACCGCCCAAGCTGCCTTTGACAAAATGACGGCTGATTCCAAGGAAGAAATTTCGATTCAGCTTAAGGAGCAGTACGCTCAGCTGCAGGCTGCTTCGCTGGCTGCGATTGAGTGGGACAAAAAAATTAATGCCCTTCATTACAGCAATGAGGAGGAGCTTCTGGCCACGACAAGGCGCATCAAAGGAATAGATATCGACAAGATTAGTCAGCTGAATGCGGATGTTAAGCAAACCAAAGAGAAGTATGTGCCGCTATTCAAGCTATATGAAGTGAAGAAGCAACAGCTCGCAGTCGCCAAATCATTGAAGAACAAAGAGTTGATTGCTGTGCTCAAAGTGCAGGTGGATAGTGTTAAAGTAGCTGTCTCGCTTGCTCGTGAGGATATTCGCAGCAAAGAATCCGCTCTCAAGACTGCCAAGGCAACGGTTGCCTCCAAGAGCAAACAGATCAAGTCAACACTATCTGGCATAGATGCCTTGAAGATCCGAATGAAGGCGATAAAAAGTAAAGTTAGCACGGCCAAAAAACTTTTTACCGCAGAGACTGCAATTTTGAACCAAGCGGTAAGAAAGCGCGACTCGACTGCAACGCTCCGCTCCTTCACCAAATTGCTGTCCTCGCAACAGCAGACTAATAAATATAAGCAAGATATCCATTCTTATGAACAGCAAATAGCTTCTGTAATCGCCAAAGCAAACTTACAATTCCCATATGAATCATCAAAAAAAACATAAAATCTCGATTGAATTAATTGTATAATTGTGGGAACCAGAGAAAAGGGGATAGTTTACATGAACATCGAAAAAGCACAACGAGCAGATTTGCCCGCCATCCTTGAACTCCAATACTTGTCATACAAAAGCGAAGCTATTATTTATGCTGATGACAGCATACCGCCGTTAGTCCAAACGCTTGAACAATTAGAGCAGGAGTATGATAATCAGCTTCTTCTAAAAGCTGTAATAGATGGGCGTATTGTCGGATCTGTCCGCGCCTACGAAGAGAACGGAAGCTGCAAATTAGGAAAGCTAATCGTTCACCCCGATTATCAGAACCAAGGAATTGGAACCAAGCTTATGAAAGAAATCGAGGAATGCTTCAGGAGTAGTAAGAGGGTTGAGTTGTTCACTGGAGACAGAAGCGAAAGAAATTTATATCTGTACAACAAATTAGGCTACACGGTTTACAAATCCGAGGCCTTGAATGAGCAGCTCACTATGGTCTATCTTGAGAAAAATCGGGAGAAATGAGCCTCTTCTGCATCCAGATTAAGTATCTAATGTAAGCATTTTCATTTTAATAACTTCCGCGACAAATAAAACATATTTATCCCCCTAAATCACATAATATTCGCCCTAGTGTGATAGGCCAAATCCTATAAGAATAGGAATTGGGCTTGTTCATCAAGCTTACTCTCACTCACACAAATTTGAACGCCGGAGGTGGTTTTAGCATCTCGCACAGCAGATAAGAAAAACACAACTAGAGGAGGATTTTTTAAGGAGTTATCAGCTTCATGCTAAATGCAAACAGTCTTCATTTTTAATAGCTGATATAGCACCCCTGACAACCGTGTCAGAGGGTGCTATTTTTATTAGCCGTATAAGCCTCTGAGATATGCCTAACCCTGACTTCTCCGCAAACCAATGGTTACGGCATTCTCACTTTGGATACGGCGCCTGCTCGACAGATTTCTTAAATAGTCAAAGTTCGGATGGACGACAAGATCCATCAAATAGGCAGATTCCGTACTGCCGGGCTCTCTTGCCGAATTCAAGGCCTCAATCATTCCCTCTGAGGTTTCAATCCCGATACCGTGGCCAAAGTAGAGGTTGTCGGCAAGCTTAACGACATTCTCTCCCTGCCACTCTGGTGTCTCTGTATTATGGTCAGGGTTTTTGAAATAAAGGACATCACCCGGATAGGCTTCTTTATTATCATGGCTCGTAATAAACCAGAGATCGCTGTCATGATTCCAATCCCGCAAATACAGGGGAGTGAAATAAGTATTAAACGCACTGGCACCAATAGTATCCAATATCGCTTTGTACAAAATAATAACGATCGCTGTCGCACATTCAAAAGCATATTGATCACCATTATTGAATATATCTTTGATAGCATCCGATGGCAGCACGTTGCTCTTCATGCGGAACCCGCCGTTATCTGTCAGATTCCAATATTGCTCATTGCATCTGGATTTAGCAAATGTCGCGAAGCTTACGCCGCTTGCCTGCAGCGCCTTTGCTGCATTAACGATGTTATTGCGAACTTTGAGCTCAAATGCCAACGCCGCCGCAGAATCATAGCGATAAACAACCGGACTATTCTGCTTCCCCTGTAAAATATTCCGTTCCACTTCTGTCATCGACAGCTGGTTGATCTGATGGGCATCACTGCCCGAGATTTGCAACACCACCGCGCATCCTCCCCTTGGCTTATTGCTTGGTATAGGTTATTGTACGTAAGGAGCTCTATAATGGTGTATATATCGAATATCACAGACAAAACGAACAAACCAGCTTATAATAGAGATTAAATTCATCAGTAGAGGTGATAAGCAGATGACTAAAGAACATATCGTACACTTCAAGATTATCCGCAAAGATGCAACGTCGCAGCTGCGAGGGCTTATCTATGTAGATGAGAATACAGAGCCTACCGTGCAAGATTATGAGCAATGTCTGCGGAATTGCGGGCATAACGTAACGATTGAGAATCCTCAGCAATTTATATTCAAAGCCCTCGATCCTGCAACAGGTGAGGAATACCTAATAGATGTGCTTGAAAATTTCGGCCGGCCTTCAAGAGATGGGCAAGTAGAGAGCTTAGCCCGAAGCTTCATGAAGAACACGCCTAATTTCTAACGAAAAGAGCCCCCAACGAATTATTGTTGGGGGCTCTTTTCGTTCCTCTACCGCTAGCCTAATTGTACAAGCTTCTTAAGCTGCTTATAAAAAAGAAATCGGATCATCACTTCTTTTAGCGATTAACCACTACCTTTGTCAGACATGCAGGAGAGCGTCGCTTAGACCCGAATAACTGTAATAAATAATGAGTGAGGTGATTCTACAAATGACGTTGTTGAAAACAAAAGAAGCCGCTCTACAGCTTGCTGTAAGTGAAACAACGATCAGACGTTGGGTGTCGCAATTCCCTGCTTCTTTTTCCAAAGATATGTTCGGCCACTATGTTTATGATGAGTCGGCTCTTGGTAAGCTGCGTCTAATCAAGCAACAATTGGAGGAGGGGATTAATCTGCAAGACATCATTCTCTCACCAGCCTTACAGCACCAGCCATCCCCTACTCCCTATTATGAAGAGCCTGAGGCACTGCTTATTCGAATAAACCGCCTAGAAGCCGCTCTATCCCAAAAAGCCGATGAAGTTGTCTCCTACCAAATTCTTAGCCATCGACAAGAGCTGGATGAAATTCGCCATACCCTCACCCAGCTTACCGCCAGCTTGAACGCCCTTCAGCTCCCGCAGCAGCAGATCGCAGCTACAGCAGCAGGAGCATTTCCGGCAACAGACCGCACAAGACGCCGCAGGCTGCTTCGTACCCTATTTCCTTTTCTGTAGCTCGGCCTTATTCCTCATTCTCTTCAATAGTGACAGTCACCTGATTGGATGGTGTGCTGCCTCTCAACTGCCGGACGGTAGCCGGGAAGAAGAAGGAGGCTGCTACTTGAGCGGTCAGAATGTTATTGGCTGGTTCACCTGTAACAATGACCGAATAAGAAACGGATGAGGAAGCTCCCGTGGAAAGTGCTCCTAGCTGTACACCCCCAGAAACATCAGTAAGCGGAGAAGGGTTCCCATTGATACGAAGAGATCCCGGCTCGAACACCGTGAGCGGCGGAATGAGTTGGTTAACTACAATATTCACCGCTTCAGATGGTGAAGGATTAGATACAACTGCTGTATAAACAAGGGTATCCCCTACTGCAGCATTGGAACGATTAACCGATAGCTGTACCAATAATCCATACACTGTAAAGGAGGCACTGCTGGAAATTGGACCAAATTGGTCAGAGTTGAGAATCGCAGTATCCGTGACAACGCTTCCCGGAGGCGACTTCACCGTTATCCGGACACGCCCCGTAAGCAGGGAATCGACAAGAAATTGATTAATAACTACGCTCCTCATTAGCAGCGTATCCCGAATGTTTGTGTTCGTTAGAACAACATTGCCTGTATTGTTAATCGTGACGCGATATTCAACGGTCTCGCCCTGCAGCGCTTCCTGCGGGTTGACAGTAAGATCAATGGTAGCACTAGGCTCAGCTAGCACCAGAACATCTGCAATTGCAGAGGCTGGTGGAGTCTGCGCACTGGTTGCAATCAATGAGCCCGTAATAATCGTCCCTGGAGGCGTTCGGTTCGCAACAGGGAAGGTTCCTTGGATGGTAAAGGTCTGCCCTGGACGCAGCAGAGTGATCAAGCCCATATATTGAAACAAAGGGGAGGTTAAAGTAATATTCCGGATGGTTATGCCGGACACATTCGTAACACTTCCTGTAAATACAACCGATTCGTTCGGAAACACTGTCGGGCGATCCGCAAAGCCATTAACGACAAGCACAGCTGTTTCAGGAATAATCGGAATCGGTACAGTAGTAATCGAGACGGAGGCCATCGCAGTAACGGTTCCAATATCTGCACTCTGTGCTGTTACTACATTGGTCAGCAAGGTCTGGTCCGTCGTATTAAGAGGAACAACAGTGCTGGTCGATATCTCAACACTTCCCCCTATAGGAATCGGTGTAATGCTCTGGCTAACGCCGGTTCGAGAATCCGTCAATACAATATCCGACAATACCGTATTCCCTGCATTCGTCAATGTAATTAAGTAATTGATCGTATCTCCTGGATTAGCGAATTGACGGTCAGCAACCTTGTCTAGCAATAGAATAGGATTAGCTCGAATAAGCACGTTCTCCGTTGCACTCTTTAGCCCTGTAGCCACGGATTGAGCTGTAACCGTATTCGTTATGGTCTCACCCGCTGGTGTTCCAGAAGGCACCGTTAGCGTCTGGAAATAGACGACATTGGAATCTGGCGGAAGTGTCAGAATAGTCTTATCCAGACCAAGCAAAGGATCAACAACTTGAATATTCGAGATGCTCGTCACTAACGAGTCATTGGCTATTGTGATCGCATAGGTAATCGTGTCGCCTGGCCTTGCCAGCGTCAAGTCGGCCTGCTTAGTAATGCTTAAGGATGGCGTTTCGGTGACCTGTACCGTAGCACTGGATTCTACAAAGCCCGGCGCCGGCAAGTTAGAGGCGGTCAGCCTGCTCGTATTGACAATCGTAGAGCCCGGTGTGGCATTAGCCGGAATGACGAAAGACACCGACAGCAGCTCTCCTTGAAAGAACGTGCCGATTGACTGATTGATTCCGAGAGTTGGGTCAGTAATGACGACATTCTGCAAATCAGAGTTCCCATTATTCACAAGAAAAAAAGTATATTGCACCTGCTCGCCCGGAAGTGCGGTAGCTTTGCTTACCCGCTTCGTAAAGCTGACATTAACCGGAAGCGCCGCTATAATAACCGTTGCGATTGCCGTTTGCGTTGCAATTTGATCGCTGCGAACGTTGACGACGTTGTCATACTGATCGCCTGCGCGTCCATCCCTTACCGTACTATTGAAGGTATTGGAATATTCTCTGCCAGGCTCAAGTGCAGGAATCGTCAGATTAAAGCCTACAAGGTCATCTTCGATTACAACGTTTGTCAAAGTGGTAGTGCCTGTATTCTGCACTCTGATCTCAAAAGTAATGGCTGTTCCTGGCACACCAGTAAAAGAAGAAGCGCCCTGAACGGTTTTGCTAACCGTCATAGAACTGGTGGCGCAGACATCAGGCAAACAGCCTCCAAATACGAAATTACGCTCCGTTAAGCTATTCGTGCCCCCATTATAAGAAGCCGCAATCAATTGCCCGTCTATTTGTCCTGATCCATTGGCAGTAACCGCAGCAAAAGGCGCCAGCAGCGTTCCTAGTATGAGCAGGCTCTGATGAAAAAAAGCTGTCGCCTGCGGAACATTATAAATAATGCGACTGCCAGCCACGCTGGAATCCATTCCAGTAATAACGATACTGTAGCTCCCAAATCCGATATTATTGCCCAAAATATTGACTAATGCAAAAGAGCCGCTGGGGATGTTGAAAGTAATCTGGTTAATGGTGGACAGCGACTGGCCGCTTCCTACAATATTGCTGCCGTCGAAGGTAAATATGTTCAGACCAGCGCTAGTTCCTGTCAGCACCACATTGCCAAATTGATTAACCACAGTGCCATTGGCTGGAAGGGCAGCCAGGCCAGTAGAGGTGCACTCCAAAAAGGATCGCTCTGCCGCAAAATCAATCACATTATCCACCAGAGGCTGATTAGGAACACCATTATTGTTCAGCATCGTATATTGAATAACGGTGGAGGTCGTAGAAATTACGGTGTTGCCGTTATTATTGCCTCGAACAATATCGACATTTCCGGCAATAATCAGCTGAGCATCTGTCGTGGAGACCGGTAGAGTATTGCCGACCATATAATCTTGATACGTGGCGTTGCCGCCGACCGCTACACGCCCTTCTGCTGTAGCATTGCTCTGAATGTGGTCCCCCAGCAAAAAAACATTGTAAGCATTAGCTGTCCCAAAATTCGTACATGCCATGACTCAGACCTCCCTGAGGCTCAAAATCGTTCATCAAATCATATATAGTCAATACGGCCTGACTAATATTCCGGATAAACGAATAGCCCCGGCAGCTGCTCATTGCAGGCTGCCGGGGCTATCGTGAGGTCAAGACTATTCAACTATGCTTGAACATCTTGCGGATGAGGCTCAGAGACCAGTTGTGCTGCGCTCGCATTAGCGATTACCTGTTCAGGGTCCTTGCAGCCTGGTATAACTGCCGTAACCGCTGGATGCTTCAAGCACCATGCCAGAGCCCAGCTAGCCATATCTACGCCTTGCGGAACCTCCTCTTGCTTGATCCGCTCTACTTCAATAAGCTTTCTTTCCGTACTCTCCTTGTCATGTCTATGACGCACATCCGTGCTTCCGAATACAGCTCCTGGCTTATATTTGCCGCTTAAATATCCGCTAGCTAATGGAACGCGAGCAAGCACGCCTAGATTCTGGCGCTCACAGGCAGGAAATACTCTCTCCTCTGGTGTACGATCCAAACGATTATATACGACCTGTATCGTGCGGGCATTGACCTTCTCTGATGCCTCTGTCTGGTGTAGATTATCGTTGCTGCCAATGGATGTGCCCAAGAAGCGGATTTTTCCTGCCGCTATCTGCTTATCCAACACCGTCCACAATTGATCGTTATCGAATGCCTGATCTGGGCCGGAATGAAATTGATATAAATCAATGTAGTCCACCTTCAGCGCTCTTAAGGAGGCATCCAGCTGCGCCACTACGCCCTCAGCGTCATACACATCGGTACGGGTGAACCGTTCATGAAAGTGATGGCCGAACTTCGTCGCGATAATCCAGTCCTCACGATTGCGGCGGCTTATGTAGTCCCCAATAAGAGATTCAGAGAGATGATCGCCATAACACTCTGCCGTATCAATGAGATTGATGCCCAGCTCCTGGCCTTTATCGAGAATCGCATCGGCCTCTCCTTGCGTATATTCTCTTCCCCATTCTCCACCGAATTGCCACGTACCAAGACCTATTACCGATACATTCAAATCTGTGCTGCCCAGCTTTCTGTATTTCATAACCAACACTCCCTTCCCAATACGAATCTGCTTGCTCTCTCTATTATACGCTTTGGCTACGTACATTAAAAATTTACTCTTTATGATTTGGACGATCATTAGGTGAACTCATACGAACGACTTGTCCTATAGCAGAATATACTAAACTATGAAAGGAGATGATTCACTATGGTGAAACATGCGTTCAATATGTCTATATTCGGAAGCAGCGGAGGTGTTGCAAAGGCGGTGCTGACTATACTAAATGCAGCGGCTCAAGATGCCCTTGATCCCTTGCACCCGTATATAAGCCGCAGCAAGCTTCATCTAGTGGACTGGAAACCGAAGGATGAAAGCTATTTTTCTTCTCTATTTCCCCCACTTGCAAGCCAAATGGTACAGTGCCCACTGAACTTACTACAAATTGATGAGGTGAGAGAACACTTAATTGCTACACAGGCAGAGCTCGTCATTGATGTTTCATGGGCGGATACAGTCAAAATGCTTGAACTATGCAATGAACTCGGAATTTTGTATGTGAATACCGCTCTGGAAATTACTTCTGTGGACGAGCAGGAGCGTTTAGAAGGATTTACTTTACTGGAGCGGTATCGTATTTTCGAGCAAAAGAAGCCGTTATTCACGAATACGAAAGCAATTGTCTGCTCTGGCATGAATCCTGGCGTCGTACAATGGATGGCACACAAGCTGATGAAAGAACGACCAGATCAGATGCCATTAGGCTGTTATATCGTAGAGAACGATACCACCTTTTTCAAGGACCCTTCTCTAGTTGAGCCCGAGACTATTTATTCCTCTTGGTCACCGGAATGTTTTTTGGACGAAGCTATTTTCAACTTTCCCCTGCTGGTTCAGCACCATATCCCGCTTCTTATGTATTGTGATGTATACGCCTACGATTACCGAATACAACTGGGACCCTTGCAATTCTATGGCTGCCTGATGCCCCATGAAGAGGTATTAACCATGGGACAGCTCTATGACATGGAGCTGGGCTTTGTGTACAAAGTAAATGATTATATGACGGAGTTAATTCACAATAATCTTTATCAGAAGGAAGAGCTGTGGGACTGGGAGCATTGCGTACTTGATCCGGAGAAGGCCGAGCTAATTGGACAAGACCTCGTTGGCGTTCTCCTCGTCTACGAAGATAGAGAGATCTATTTATATAACATCATGGATAATGCCGCTATCTTCTCCCAATACGGTACGAATGCGACGTATTTCCAAGTAGCCTGTGGCGTATACGGTGCAATCTGCGCATTGCTCATGGATGATATAGATAACGGCATTTACTATGTGGATGAATTATTAATAACGACGTCATCAAATTATGGAGGCTACCTGTCTTACTATATGAAGGATTTCATTATTGGAGAGAATGAAGGCTCAGATGGGCTTTTATGGAGCCGTATAAGAAAAAGATAATTAATTGCTTGGGCGGCAAACACCGCTAATCCCCGTAATACGTAATACTCACGGTGGAGCCCACAGGTATAAGCTCATCTGCATACTTTTGCAGCGTTAAGCGATTGCAATCAGGAATCGGCGTATGGCTATAAGCCGCCAAATAGATGGTCCCTGTTCGAATATCATATCGTTTGAAGGCGAGGACTACACCCGTGAACAAATTATTCAGCACATGGAATAGGCCTGCTTGGTCAAGGCTGCCATTCATGGCAGCTTGCCTAAGCCGATCCGGCACCTCATAGGGCAGTATACAATCAGTAGCTGCTTCCTGATAAGGCTTAACGGTAAAACAAACATCGGGGGTTGTGTATCCTGCTGCGACTTTCATTACCTCTGCCGCATCCCGATCGGTTAAACGCAGCTGCTCATCCCAAGCATAAATAACAGCCTGATGATAACCCGAAGTACGAATCCATACATACCTGACATGCGGCAAATGCTGCTTAACAATATGCTCCAGCCACAAACGCGTACCCATCGCTTCACCTCCGGGATAGTGATATGATTCGGACTTAAATGGAACCGCTTACAATAAGCGTATGACCTTTCTTATAGACTATTCGAAAGGTAACGTGAATGTGTTAGTCCTCAGGAAGACCTAACCAATAAAAGAACATCCCTTAGAAGGGCATGGAATGAATCCATCTAATGCCTTTCTTAGGGATGCCTGTAGCTTGCTGCTTCAAATATATTTTTTATTGCGCCTCTCTATCTCTCATTTAAGTCCAAGCCCAGAAGAAACCGTCCCTGTCCCATGCTGCCTTTCCTCTGTGAAGCTTCCGAAAAGCCTTCTTCACTTCCTTATCCAAGGAAGCATTGCCATTATCATTCACGAACACAAATGCTTCGCCGAAATTGTCCCTCACATAGCTGATTGCATCACCTTGATGAAGGATGCCTTTAAACTTGATCTCGCTCACTAGCCATTCCGCAACCTCTTGTGCTGTATGCTCCATCTTTAACCTACTCTCCGCTGACTCATTAATTCCTCTACCTATTCTCTTTGCTGCTGTCCTATTCCTCTATCTTGTCCATTAAAGGACTTTAATATATATGTATCGCATATTACATTGTGTAACATAGTAATATGTGATACATTATGATCATGAGGTGAGACATTTGGTCGAGAGCAGCATTAGCCGTGATCTAATTCGAGGACATATCGACACGATTATTCTTCGTGTATTACATGAAGGCGACAATTATGGCTACGAGATTATAAAAGCAATAGCGAGCTATAGCCAAGGACAATATGAATTGAAAGAACCTTCGCTCTATACGAGCTTGAAGCGGCTTGAAGCACAGCAGCTTATCAAGTCTTATTGGGGAGACGAGAGTCAGGGCGGCAGAAGAAAGTACTACACGATTACTACCGCAGGATTACATAGCTATCAGCATAATCTGGCTGCATGGAAGACAGCACGTACGCTAATTAATCAATTAATGGAATAAGAGGAGGAAGCATTGTGAATGAATTGAGCCAGCATGTCGATCGCTTGTTCGCCGACCATAAGCTCACCCCGCAAATTCAGGAGCTCAAGGAAGAGATACTAAGCAATCTGGAAGCCAAGGTTGCTGATCTGACAGCGCACGGAATGACTTATCGGCAGGCGATAGAGACAGCCAAAGCAAATATTCACGGCATGGATACGCTTATAGATAGCACGAATTCCGTCTATATCCAGCGACTGCGATACGAGCTTGTTCAAACCGCTCTGCTCTATGTAGTAGTGGCGTGGATACTTGCGATCCCGCTTAGCCTTATACAGACTGCAATGTCATTGAAGCTGAATCTAATTCTGCCTCTTCTTGTTGTTGTTCTTGTTGTATGCTTTATGCTCTTGCACCGAACGAGATCAACGGAAGCCTGGAACATGATTTCAGTGCTTCATACCGATACAATGCTTCGTTATCGCAAATTAGCATGGCTGTTATGGAGCCTCTTCATGGTCGCTACGATTGGCTATGTTACAGCCATCCATTTTGGAAGCCATTTATGGTTCGGCCGAATGCCCTCCATTAGCGGGCCTTATCAATTCGCTCGCCTTGCAACTGATTATTTACTTCCGTTTATTACAATTATAGTGCCATTGCTCTTTAGCGCTGCGTATAAGCTGATTCATAAACATGGGGCAGGTGGAAGCTATGAAGGGTAAGACGATTACAATTATTGCTCTTCTCGCTCTTGGAATGGTACTGAGTATTATCGTACAGGGTGTTATTAAGCCCCAGATGGCAAAAGAAAGGCAAGCTTATGAATCAGCTCAGCGGGACCCGCTCACTCATGATCTTGCAAGTGTGCTCCCCTACAAGAACAACTATATGGGTAATGCTTCGAATCTCTCTAATCTTTTTGGGACCTTGCCTTTGAGCGACCAGCATCACACTTGGCAGCTCTTTCCCGAGACGTTTACCGCTGCTATTCTATATGAAACTGAAACGGAAACTCTAGGAGGAACTGATTCAATCACTCCCTCTTTACTCTACAACGCAACTGCGGCTTTCGCTTTGATAGACAATCTTGAAGCTGTGGAATTCCGCTTCAATGACATAGCCTATAAAATTAAGCGGTCCGATATGGAGACTTGGTATGGCGTTACAGCGAATTCGCTGCTATCTCCCGAGAGCTGGGCCGCTATGCAACAGAGGCTTGGCGATCGTGATTACGTCTTACAATGCGCGCAGGCTGTTCTTCACCAGATATAACAGCGGCTGGGACGCCCTCTTTTTCATGCCTATTGATGGCATGACAGCTAGGGAATGAAGAGAAATGGCGGTGCTGGGATTGCCTCCCTAGCGCCGCCATTTCTTCATTCCCGTTGGTTTGCCTACAAAGAAACTTTATTCCGCCTGCTCTGCTCAACCTCATCAAGACAGGCTCCGTTCCAAGTCCTCTACCAGATCCTCGCTATCTTCAATTCCGACAGAAAGACGAATAAGGCCTTCCGTAATGCCCAGCTTCTCGCGCCGATCCTTGGGTATCGAAGCATGTGTCATTCTGGCTGGGACAGATACGAGACTCTCTACCGCCCCCAAGCTCTCAGCCAGAGTGAAATACTTCAGCTTCTGCAGCACTTCATCCGCCTTCTCCGCGCTACCTACATCAAAGGACAGGATGCCGCCGAAGCCGCGTGCCTGGCGCCTCGCCAATTCATGCTGCGGATGATTGCTAAGCCCCGGATAATATAACTGCTGAACTGCCTCATGCTCTGACAAGAAGGCGGCAATATGACGAGCATTGCGCTCATGAGCTTCCATCCGCAGTCCCAATGTCTTGAGCCCCCGAATTAATAACCAAGAGTCCTGAGGGCCAAGAATCCCACCCGTAGCATTCTGTACAAAATGAAGCTCCTCGGCTAGCTTTTCATTGCCGACTACAGCTATGCCGCCCACTACATCGCTATGTCCTCCAATATATTTGGTAGCAGAATGGACGACAACATCTGCTCCAAGTGCAAGCGGGTTCTGCCAATAGGGTGTACTAAATGTATTATCAACAATTAGCAGCAGTTGGTTCGCCCTTGTCAGCTCTGCGATTGCAGCAATATCCGTTATTTTGAGCAGTGGATTGGTAGGGGTCTCAATGAACAACGCCTTCGTATTCGACTGGATCGCCCGCTCTACAGCCTCCAGATTACCCGTATCTACGAATGTCGTCGATAAGCCAAGGCGATTCATTACCTTATTCGCAATTCGATACGTTCCCCCGTAGACATCATCTGTCATTAGAATATGATCGCCTGCATAGAGCAAAGAAAAGACGGCATGAATGGCCGCCATCCCAGAACCGAAGGCAAAGCCTCCCGAACCTTCCTCCAATTCATTCATCATAACCTCAAGTGCATGACGAGTTGGATTGCCGGTTCTCGAATATTCGTAGCCTCTATGAACCCCAACCCCATCTTGCTTGTACGTACTCGCTTGATAAAGCGGAACACTCATTGCCCCAGTATGCGGGTCGAAGGGAATGCCGCCGTGAATTAGCCTTGTACTCCTCTTCATGCTTGTAGGCCTCCGTCATAGATGTTCTTGCTAAGATAACGCTCGCTGCCGTCAGGGAATACCGTAACAATTCGAGTCCCCGGACTTGCCTCCTGCGCCTCAATTAAAGCTGCATGAAATGCTGCACCTGAGGAGCTGCCGACCAGCAAGCCTTCGCGGGCAGCAAGCTCCCTCGCCCATCCAAAAGCATCGGCATCACTTACCGTATGAATGGCATCGAAATAAGAGGTATCCATAAACGGAGCGAGCGTCTCCACACCAATTCCTTCTGTCGCATGGGGGCCTGGTGCCCCGCCAGCAAGAATGGAGCCCTCTGGCTCTACAACAACCGTCCGGATATTGAAATGATGCTCCTTCAAATATTTGGCAGTACCCATGAAGGTTCCGCCTGACCCCGCGCCCGCGATAAAGACATCAATCTGTCCGTCCAAGTCCCTCCAAAGCTCAGGGCCAAGAGTATCGTAATACGTTTCCGGGTTATCCGCATTCGTAAACTGTCCGGGAACATAAGATCCTGGTATCTCGCTTGCCAGCTGCTCAGCTTTTCTAATAGCACCTGTTATCCCTTCAGAGGTAGGTGTGTTCACGACAAGCGCACCCAATGCTCGCATAAGCTGCTGCTTCTCTATGCTGAATTTTTCTGGGACAACGAATATAGTAGATAAACCTCGCCCAATGGCTGCCAATGCAACTCCAATGCCTGTATTTCCTGCGGTCGGCTCAATAACGGTTCCGCCTGCCTTGAGCAATCCGCGTTCAAAGGCACGATCAAGCAGCTTCAAGCCTAGTCGATCCTTTACGCTTCCGCCTGGATTCATGAATTCCAGCTTGGCATACAGCTCAACCCCTTGTGGCAATGGAAAGCGTGTGATAGCAAGGAGAGGCGTGTTGCCGATAAGCTCATGGACACTGCGATATAAGGACATAAGCGATCCCCTTTCTCGTAGCTAAGCTAATTCCCTTTTTTAGTTGCTTCCATCAGCCAGACATAGCGATTCAATCTAGTAAAGGCTACTGCGAATCCCTGCCTGTTAAACAATCCCTGCAAAACATCCAGCGTAGTGTAGTACTCTGTACGCAGATCCTTCAGCAGTTCGCTGTATCCCGCCTGCCCTGCAGCGTTCTCGATCTGTTCCCGCTCCTGCTCGCTAAGAAACATGGTATCTGCCATAACGATCCTTCCATCCTCAGCAAGCAGTTTGGCAAAGAGGGAGATCGCCTGTTCCTTCTCTTCATCGGTAAGATGGTGCAGCGCATAGGTGCTTACGATCGTATTAACCTCAACAGGAATTGTCGGGAATTGGAGAAAATCACCCTCCAGCAGCTGAATACTGTTAAATTCCCGCTTCATGAACTGCTTGCGCATGCCTTCGGAGGGCTCCACCCCATAGATTTGGTCGCCATATTGCAACAGCTTTTCCGTTAAGTTGCCCGTACCAACACCGAACTCCACAATCACGCCTGAGGCCCTCGAAGCAACGGCCTCAAGAATATGCTCATAGCCGGCAAATACTTCCCTGTACTGCTCATCCTGCCCCGATACCGTATCCTCATAATATTCCGACCACTCGTCGAACAGCTCTACGAACTCTCTCCCCATAGCTTGAGCCAACTCCTTCTGAGCAGCTTTCTATATCCGACTTATGAACTGCGTTATTAGGTTTATATAGCTAGCATATGTGAGTGGAATATTTTGTGTGATAACCTACTCTAATGGGATGTCTACTGTCCAGTTCAGTGGAAAGATTCTAGCCATGCGGTCTGGTACCAGCGTTAATTCACTCATGGTCGACACATTTGGTATGAATAATGTCGTATGGGTCTGGAATTGTCCTTCCTTATCTCTCGTCAGGTTCGTATAGGCCTGTACCTCTGCCTCATACGCCTCTCCATCCTTCATAGTTATTCTCCAATCAAGAAGCTCCAAAGAATCGGTCCCTCGATCCGTATCCAGCTCAATAACCAGACCTGTTCCATACAACCGGTCATAGCCTCCAGAAGTAAGCGGTACATAGTGCGCAGCAGCCTTATCCTTCACCCAAACCTTGCTTACTTTGAGCTTCTGCCCTTCATATTCCGCTTTGTAGGGTTGTTTCGCAATAGAATGGGCATCGAAAGACAAGGTCAGGTCTGCCGCTTCAACAGCACGCATGCCTTGCAGCTCCCAAGTCAGCTTATCTGTATCGGCAAAAGGAAGGAATAAGCCTTGGCCTTTTTCATTAATGCCTGTTACGCCTTGATAATCATACTTATTGATTCCCTCTTGCTTGAATACATCCGAGAAATTAGTATCCGATGCTGCTATCACATGTCCCTCGGCATCCTTCAATCTATACATAAATTCGAAAAGCTCGGGAACATAGCGCCCTTCTCCTACTCGGCTCTTTTCCTTCTTGGCGCTAACTGCATCATAATAAATAGCGGCCGCACTTGGACCAAGCCGCAATTGCTCCAATCGGAAGGAAACACCCTGCGATGTGGTGTAGGTCTTATTTACAGGGATAGTGGAGGAGGATGCCTTGCCTTGCCTAAGATCAACTGGAATATCGAGCAGCCATTGCCCTCGTAGATCATTGATAGCCCGCACATCATAATGGACGGTCAACTGATCAGGTATATCCTCCAGCGACTGCAGTGCATTGCCCTGCAACGGATTAATTAGAATCAGCTCAAGAATGGCATTCATGCCAGCACGCTTCAATGTATAGGTGAAATCCAGCTTCTCTCCTGCACGATCGGTTATATTAAATTTGGTCGTTCCCATTTCCTTCTCAATATCAGCAGGAAATACACCGTCTTCGACCGCTACGGCGTCGATGGCCTTGCCATTCTGCTCCAGACCATACAAGATAGATATCCGGAACGGATCTGCCAATATTTCTTTGGCCCGCAGGGTAATCCCTTGATCCGTAACCGCATAGTCTACAGGGGTTGCAAAGCCTTCTTGGGCTGCTTGATTTGCCCCTGCATCTCCTTGAATAAGCTCGAACAGCGAACGAATCCCTGCGGCGAATGTCGGTGAAACATAATAGCTGCCGAGCGAGAGCGCTATGAGCAAGCAGACCGCAGCTACCCACTTCGTCTTAAGACGCTTCCTGGTCCATATCACTTGATCTGCCTGACGGGTTCTGCGCTTATTCTCGGTAATTCCCGCCATAACTCTGTTTGTGAACTGCTCGTCCACCTCCTTACCCATGACGATCTCATTCCCTTCCTCTAACACCCCTATATGCTGAACCATTCGAGCCTGACAAAGCTCACATCCATCTATGTGTTTTTCAACCTCAAGCAGCTGCTCCGTTTCAAGCTCTTCCTCAAGATACTGCATGAATTGATCAAAGGTTAAGCAGTTCATGTAGCGTTCCCCCTTTATTCTCGCTTAGGCTCCCAGCTAGGCTTTGCTGCATTTTCTTCCTAGCCCGATATAATCGAACCCTGACCGTATGCTCAGGAATCGAGAGCCTCTCACTAATCTCTCTGCAGCTTAATTGTTCGCTGTGCCGAAGCGATAGAATATGGCGGTAGTCCTCTGGAAGACTGTCGATATGCTCTTGCAGGATCTCCTGCCGTTCCTTTTTAAGAAATAGTGTCTCCGGTGTGCTGTTGTCTGTCCCTTCATAATCCACAATGGAAGCTCCTGACGGCCTTCTCTTGCGCTTGCGAATCTCATCCATGCAATGGTTATAGGCAATTCGATACAGCCATGTCCAAAATTTGTTGGTGGGCGTATAGCTGTGCAAGTGAACGTACGCTTTAATAAATACTTCCTGCGTGACATCTTGAGCGTCCTGTTGACCCCCAATTATGCCAAGAACAACTTGATACAATCTATTCTTATATCTATCAACAAGCTTGGCATACGCCTGTTCATTCCCCTGAAGGATGCTTGCTATAATGACATGGTCTTCCTCCATAACTAAGAACCTCCGTTCCAAAAGATCAGCTGCGCAGCTTAACCCCGTTCGTATACCTACTTTAACGACAATGCCAAAAAAGTGTTACAGCTATTTTGAAAGTCTTTAAATAGACAAAAAAATAACCTGACAGCTAATGATCCGTCAGGCCACTATATTTGCTTATTGGTTATGCCTCTACTTATTACTCAGTAAGGATTGAAGACGGTAACGATATAGCCGTCTCTATTATTGCCGGACGTCTCATAGCTTTCTCCAAGAGCAATCGGTACGTTTGTGACCGAGGCTTCTTTGCTTGCCTTAACATAATAGACCGCTGCAAATACAGGTCCTTCCTTCACAAATAACGGATTCCTGAACGTGTAGGTTTGCAAAAACGCCAAATACTCTTCCAAGCATAAGCTATACCTTACCATTACGCTTGCATGCGGTTGTCCGACATAGCGAAAGTGTGAGGAATTGCTTGCCCTGTCGGTTAGGCTCTCTTTGCCACTGGGATAGCGTTGAATAAATCCAAAGCAGGCGGCGGTCCTTATGAACTCAAGCTCCTTGTCCCTGCTCATAAATATATCGCTTTCCTGATTGAACTCTTCTATTTGCTGTAAATCCACCGCTAGTCCTGTCTGATATTCACTGTAGCCAGGCAGCGCCGCGTGGTGAGCAGCATACTCTTTGCCATAATTGTGCATGATGCCCTCATAAAGTCGCTCCTGCTCCTCTATTGACTGGTAGCCTCCCGTTGCTGTAACCACGGCTTTTGGGCGGTAAGCCTGTACTAGCAGGCATAACTGCTGTAAGCAAGCCTGCTCCAATTGCAGTATAAGCCCGCTTCTCGCATAAATAGGGGCACAATCTGCTTGTACAAGATTCATTGCCGTTTCATTCACTCGAACGGGATTCTCTCTATTAATTAGAATCAAGCTTCCCTTATAAATCTCTGAATGTAGACATCGACGAAGCATTTCAGTAGATTGTGTCATCCACGTACCCCCGATAGTTCTATTTCTATCATCTCAAAAGATAAGGATAATCCGTCCTCATACTGATTTACTATGATAAATATTACAACTTCCTAATATTCCATATTCACCTACATTCAGCCTTTCTTTTAACAAAATTATACTTAGAAAATTCTACTCATTTCAGTAATAATCTAGTATAATTACTAACGGCTTAATCATTAAAAATGGTAATTACACAAATGGAGGAGAGTAAATCATCATGCAAAAAAGATTCATCGCATTTCTTATGGCTGTTATTCTTTTATCTATCCCTACCCTTGCGGTGGCAGCCCCGGCGAAGGAAATGTCGGTCTACATCAATGGGACCAAGATCAAATACGCACAGGCTCCTATTACGGAGAATGGCACAACCTTAGTATCTGCAAGAGAGACTATTGAAGGCCTTGGATTAACATTCAGTTACGATAAGGGAAATAAACGAATCATTGGCACGAACGGTGTCATGACCCTTGCTATCGTTATAGGGGATCTGCTTGCTACATCGAATGGCGTATCGGTCGTTCTCGGTACACCTGCTGTGGAGAAGAATGGCCGAATCATGGTGCCGCTGCGCTTTCTGCTAGATAGCGTCGGAGCCTCCATGACGTCCAAGAACAACCAAATCCAGATTACAAAGACAGATCAGTCCAAGAGCAAATATTATACCGACCTGCCTTTGCAAATTACGAACACAACTGTAACTAACTTAAGCAAGACTGCCATTACCGTTAATTATGTGGAGTACCTATGGGATGAAGACATATACACAATGGACTATTCCCTGAATTTAGAGGCTGGCAAAAAAGGAGTGTTTGAGCATTCCTCCATCCGCCCTGGCTATGACGTTACAATTGATGGAGTAGAATACATGCTTCTAGGAAGAGCCGTAAAGAGCATTACGGTCGACGGTGAAGAAATCGATAGCAAGAGCTTTAAGAAAGTGAATAACAACTACCTGGACGGCACTTTCCAAGCAGAATGGGTAAAGGCATACGATCAATATTTCGCTAAATACTTAAAAGAAGAGCTGGTCAAAAATAAGAATGTGCCTCTTAAAATTTCCGGTTCGAAAGTTAATCACAATAACTCCTGGTACCCAGAGGTTGAAATCTATGTTACGAATCTAACTACCAAAACGATCGTTGGAGCTGAATTATCATTCAGCTGCTATGACGAATATGGCAACAAAGAATATCGTTATGGAACTACCAATAACCGATTTGTTGGTGTCATTGAGGGCGGCTCAATGAAGAGCGGTTCTGACTGGACCTTCACATGGCAATTGTCTTTATACGAAGAGACAGCTTCTGTTAAGAACATACAGGTAGACAAGGTCATTTATTCAGACGGAACCGTGTGGAAAAGAAAATAAGCAAACGGCGGCCTTTATCCGATATTTTCTCGGCGAGGGCCGCCTCTTTTTTTATGCAACGCTCACTTATTGAACAGACTCGAACGAATGCCTACTTCCTTCTTCTAAGCAGATAAAATACGCCTTCTGCCAGAATGCCGACGACAATGCCCAGAAACACCGCTTGAATAAAGACCAAGAGACTGGCCAGATCCTCCCACCCGGTAGAGGAACGAGAAGAGACCGCCATCAGAACAAGTCCGACCGCCAAGCCCACAGTAGAGCACAGCCACAGCCTCCTCGCACCGAGCCAACCTGCTGTATTGAACACCGCCGCTATCCCCACAGCAAGCAGCATGAATCGAAAAGCGTAGGTTCCTGTGAAGGTCTGCTCTAGCATAATGAACCGAATAAACCATAAACTCAATGTAAGAAGCAGAAACGTTATGACTCCTACTGTCCACCACTGCTTGCTTCTTGCCTCAGGTATACCCTTCATAGGCGAATGCCTCCCCCGTATAATCACTATGTTTATCCTTCAATTTCTGGGTGTAATAGGAAAAGAAAGAGAGCACCAACTATTAACCGTTGTGAGATTAGACGTTCTTTGGCTTCGTTCTGTTTCACTAAAACGACATCAGCGTCCATATCTTTTTATGCTCTCTTATACAAGGTATACCCCTATTCGAAGTCATAATCATCATTTTACCTCATTAATTACTTTAGCAGATTTTGCTCTGCGATAAGTTAAGCGCCTTTTTTCTACACCGTGATATCGGTGATTTTGTCGAATATTGATGAATAATATTGCAAATAGCATCTCAAATTATTAAATTTGCTAAAATAAGTTGAAAATCGACTTAAATAGACAAAGTGGATGATAAATTTTGAACTGAAATATGTTACTATTAACTGGAATATAAATTTTAGATGAAGATTATATCAATTAGGGAGGTGACGCAGAACACATTAACTTAGATTACTTAACAAAAGGAGGAGTCTATTTATGTATCAGGAGCTCCCTATGCGGAGCAGTACGTATCTGCATGTAAAATGGTTCACGCACGATTATCAGTGGACACCACTTCCCATGGCCAAGGTTCTAACTCCAGCTTTTCTGTTCTGGATGTGCTTTACGTTAGTCGTTCTGCTTGTGCTATCCTTATCCAACCATTGGGTTGAGCGTCTCCAAATTGTGAAGAAGGTTCATGACCTCTTGAATCGATTGAAACCGCATACGCTGCTTATTTTGCGAATCGGCCTAGGGCTGGGACTGACTATGCAGCTATTCACAGGAAGCTATCTCGCGCCAACCTTGGTCTCCGATCAATGGTGGGTCTATGCGGCACTTGCGATTGCCATATTAGGATTATTCCATAAGAAAACGCTTTTTGTAAGCGGATCCATCCTTGTCCTATTGTATGCAAATATGCTCGCCAGCTACGGCTTGTTCCATGCACTCGACTATATGTTCTATGTCGGCATTATTTATTATCTGCTCGTTGCGGACACCAAATGGAGCTATACCGCAACGTCTGTACTCTATATCAGTACTGGATTATCTCTGGCCTGGCTTGCTATGGAAAAAATGACGCTAGCTAAGCTTGCTTGTTCCCTGATGCATGAATATGGCTTGCCAACCCTTGGATTCACTGTTGAGGACTTTGTTCTTATTAGCGCTTTCATTGAACTGGGGCTTGCTTGGGCATTCATTGCCGGCATTATGAATCGGTTCACAGCTGTCCTGTTGACGGGTGTATTCTTATCTACCACCACAGTGTTCGGGTTTACCGAGATTGTTGGACATCTAATCGTCCATACCCTACTCATTATGTTTATCATTGAAGGCAATACAAGAGCCAAAACGTTATTTGAGTTCCATCGCTCCCCATGGCTTCGTTCTTTATTCGTCGTTATTAATTTTTGTGTGCTATTATTCAGCTTAATGGCCATCTACATTTGGTTTGGACAGCCGGGAAATGACTTTTTCATGTAATCCCTCTCTCGTCATTTCCCCCAACTTAGAAAAGCCGAGCCTATTCGTGCTCATAGAAAGTCATGTTCAATGCCCTCATCTCATCTTGGGCCGGGCTCTTATTCTTTAATAGCATTGTTTAATGGATAGCCGTTAAGAAAGCGTATTCAATCATCCTGTAAAACATGATGTGATCGCTTACAAGATCCTGTTTTGCCATTTATATTCACTGAAAAGAAGGGCTCCGACAGAGCCCTTCTTTTCCTATATGAAAGACAGGTTAGCTGGACATGCTAATGAGCATCTGAGCATATTTGGTCAAGAGCACTGCGGATTCCTTGCGCAGCAAGGCATCGCCTGAACGATAGTTCACAGCTCCATTCCCCTCCTGTATCGCATCCGGACCATATAACCCTGCTCCTACAATGAATTGTACGGCCTCATTCGCCCAAGGTGCCGTATCTCCACTTAATTGTGCCGATATGGAAGGTGCACCAAGCAGGCTGGAGAACCGCCACATCATAACGGCTGCTTCCTGACGTTTGATGGCGCGATCTGGCTCGAATTTTTCATCCGAGCTGCCGAGTAAGACACCAATCTCTATGAGCGTTTGAATCTCTGCTTCATAAGGATGGTTTTTCGTATCGACGAACTTTGATGGCTTTTTGGACGGATGTACCCCTGCCAGTCGAACGAGCTGAGCAGCAAATTCCGCTCTGCTAATCGCCTTATTCGGCTCAAAGCTTAAGGATGACTCCTCATCCAATGTCCCGCCAAGCTTTTGCAGCGTATAGATGGCTTCTGCATAAGGGTCCGTTCTTGGAACATCGGTATAGTCCGCTCGGACAGCAATCTTCTCCGCCCATGCATCCGATAAATAATAAGAGAAATAAGTAATTCGGCCTTGGCTATCCTCTTTGAAGGCTCCCAGCATACCGCTCTCATCCTCGAACAGAAGCGAGCCTACCTGCCGCAGCTTTTGTTCACCATTCGGACCGCTAACTAAAAGATATCCGTCCTTCGCCACTACATCAAAATGAAGGAGCGGTACACGCAAATAACCATAGGACCCTTGGAAGCGTGCTAGCTCAGCCTGTGTCGCAAACAGATCTGGACGCTTGGCAGGGGTATTCTCGGGATAATAATGATCCATAAAGGCTTGAAAAATTTCTTCCCTCACACCGACCGCATCGCTATTGGTCACAATGAAGCCGCCAACCTTATGCTCCGGAAGCAGCCACATCCAGGAATGATATCCTTCCAAATCGCCGGCTTTTCCAATAACCGTCTGTCCGTTGAAATGGTTCTGATAGAACATTTCGAAGCCGTAAGCCATATTCGGCAGCTCCGGGTGGATACCTGCATGCGCCTTATGCATTTCTTTAATCGTATCCTCCCTCAGTATACGCTTATCGCCCAGCTTCCCACCGTTCAAATGGGCAAGCATGAAGGCAGCAATATCTTGACTAGTAGCGAACATTCCGCCTTCCGGGGCAATCGTCGGCGTATTCAGGTAAGGCTCACGCGGTTGATTATTCCAATCATAGCCTGTAGCCAGATTAGCAAGCACATGATCCGTCATTCGAAAATCACTATTATCCATGCCCAAAGGGTGGAAGATACGCTCGTCTATTACTTGCTCGAACGGTTTGCCTGTTACCTGCTGAACGATATAGCCTTGCAGAGAAGAGGCATAATTATCATATCGATAGGCTTCGCCAGGCTTGCGAACAATCGTCGGCATGTTATCCTGTATGAATTGCTGCAACGGATAATCCTCTTTTGCGGGCATCAGGGGGTTACTTAGGCTGTCGGTGAAATCAAATCCTGAAGTATGCGTTAATAGATCCTTCATCGTCAAGGGGTGATCTGTCTTATTAGGGATAGACAACCCTCCCATGTACTTCTCCACATTCTCATCCAGCCCAAGCTTGCCCTCTTCAACCAATTGCATAACTGCCGTGGCCGTGAATACCTTGGATACGGAAGCTACGCGAAAAAGCGTCTTATCAGGGTCCACTGGTGTCTTATTTGCCAGATTGGCATAGCCATAGCCCTTGTTCAGCAGCACCTTATCATTGGCGACTACGGCAAAGGCTGCGCCTGCGAGCTTAGTCTTAATTTCAGGCCGATTGAAGAACTCGTTTGCGAAGGCTTCGACCTCTGCCGCATCCCGCGGACCCTTCACGGCGGTATCTGCCTGCGCTGTCGGCGCGGGGAGAAGAGCTACGGCAAGCATTGCCGCCACTACTGCGAATGTCCAAGACTTGCGTTTTCGTTGCGTGTTGAACAACATTATGTTCTCTCCTTTCAAGCTCTGCTCCATTGTTAGTTCATTCCTTAATTTCATAGCTATCATATCTCTATTCGATATAGCGATATACCGCCCCCAGTCGGGATTACACCTAGACCTTAGTCGAAATTACAAAATTAGGATTAACCAACTGCATCCTCATTCATGGCTGCCGTACTCATCCAATCGCAAAAAAAAGAGGCTACCCCATATAAAGTAAGGGATCGCCTCTTTCTTTTATGATTTAATTCTAGTCCACACTGCCTGTTCTCATCGAACAGCAAGCATGCAATATCCGGCTTATCTGAGTGTAATGATCAGCCGTGTAATGCGGAATATGCTCCGATTCTGGAGAAGATCCGCGATGATTGAACCAAATAACGGTCCATCCCGCCTCAACCGCTCCGATCACATCATTGCGCCAGGAGTCGCCAATATAGATACTGTGAGAGGGCTGTGTCCCTGTCTGCTGATTAACATATTCAAAAATCCGCTTATCCGGCTTATCCCAGCCTAAGTGACCCGACACAAATTGCCTTGCCAGAGGAATTAGGCTATCCAGCTCCATAGCCTGGATTTTTTTCCTTTGATGCTCCTCTGCACCATTGGTAATAAGGCCAACGACATACCCTGCTTCCGCTAGCTGCTCCAGCAATTCACGCGCCCCCTCGAACATCACCACGTTGTATTGGCATGCTATATAGGCGGCCTGCATTGCTGCAGATTGCTCTTCACTCAATTCAATATGGAATTCAGCGAGCGCCAGCTGGAACCTTCTTCTGCGCATCTGCTCGGTAGCTTCGCCGGCTTGCATAGCTGCCATACCGCCCCCTTCGAGCGTAAGCTTATCACTATAATAACGCATACGGTGATAAGCCGCTGACCAAGGGAAGAGATCTTCGGTCTCTATTACAGCCTCAACTGCTTGACGAAATGGAAGCAAATGATCATATAACGTATCATCTACATCGAAAAATATGCCTTTGACCTCATGGTCCTTACGCAATGTGAAACCACCTTTTCGCTTGCCTACCCTAGTAAGTAAACTTATTAATTAATACTCTCAAGTCCTTGGACAGCTCCGATAAGGATTGGGCAGAAGCTGAGATTTCTTCCATGGAGGCCAATTGCTCCTCTGCTGAGGCTGCTACTTCCTCAGAGGTTGCTGCATTGCCTTTGGCAAGCATAGCAAGCTCACTAGCAACTGCCGTTACTTCCTGTATGCCTGCCGAGATTTGCTGTGCAATACTGGACACTTCATTGATATGAGGGGTCGTTTGTCTCATGCCTACTATAATCTGCTCGAACTTTTGAATCGCGTCATTAGATAGCTGCAGCCCTTCTGCAACATCCTTCGTAACCGTCTCCGTCGTAAGAACAGATTCTCTGGTCTCACGTTGAATCTCTATAATTAAGTCAGATATTTGCTGTGCGGATATTCGCGATTGCTCTGCCAGCTTACGTACCTCATCCGCTACTACTGCGAAGCCTTTGCCATGCTCGCCTGCTCGCGCTGCTTCAATTGCTGCATTAAGGGCAAGAAGATTAGTCTGCTTGGAAATCCCGCTGATCGCCTCCGAGATGGAGCTTATCTCCTTGGAGCGATCATATAGAGATCGAATCATACGTCCAGATTGGCCTACTGACTCGTGAATCGAGCTCATCTGCTTCATCACTTGTCCGACGGCCTCTCCGCCTTCCTCTGCTTGAACAGTCGATTGTGTGGAGAGATCGGATAACTCCGTAATACTGTCCACAATCCGAACAACCCCTAACGAAATCTCATACATGGATTCCGAAGTATGATTCGTGCCGCTGGTCTGCTTCTCAGCGCTAATAGCTACTTCCTGAACGGCAGTGGCAACCTGCTCAGTCGCCAAGCCCGTCTGCTCAGCACTCGCTGTCAACAGCAGTGAAGAGGCAGCAACCTGTTCCGATCTTGCTTCCACATCTTTTATTAAGGTACGCAGATTATGCTGCATCTCCTGAAAGGCATGACCCAAATCACCGATCTCATCATTGGAGCTGATTTCTATCTTCTCCGTTAGAACGCCCTCGCTAATTCGTACGGCCTTCCCTCTTAATATCGTAATAGGCCTAATAATTGATCTGAGAATATAGAAAATGACCAATCCGCCCAGAATTGAACAGATGAGAATAGTTACGAATGTGTTTATATAGATCGGCCTTGCGAGTTGCTCTATCTCTCCCTCATCCATCACGCCAAGAATTTTCCATCCGACGCGCTCATTGGTCGTATAGTACAGCTCTTTTCTGTCATTCTCCGGGCCTACCTTGAACTGCTTGCTATCCGCTTCATACAAGCTATCGAAGACCGGGTCATCTGCAGGCGTTCCTGCCTTCTGAGCAGGATGGACGACAAAATTTTTGCTCTTATCGAGTATTAACAAATAGCCTTGCTCACCAATATTAACTGCACCGGATAATTTGCTGATCTCCTCTAACCCCATCGTCACTGCGACAACGCCGGAGCCGTCTTCAACAGCTTGAGATACAGTAATGATGGTCTCCCCTGTAACGGCTGATATGTATGGATCGGTTACGATAGCTTGGCCTTTGTTAGCCATTGCATCTTTATACCACGCTCTTTCTCTTGGGTCAAAGCCTGGCTTTGCTTCTTCTTTTGGCGAACGCACATAAAGTCCTGCTTCGGTGCCGAGACTTAGGCTCGATACATCAGAGTTCATTCCCAAATACAACTCGAAGCTTGCGCGAACAGCTGGACTATCCTTTTCCTGATACATGCTTGCATTCGTGTTCTTGGCAAAAAACGCGGTATCCTTAATCTTCGGATCAATCGTACTCGTTACAATGGAGTTGATCAACTGTATATTTTCTTTAGCGCTGTTGATCATTTGATCGCCGATCTCTTTCTTTGCTTGCTGATAAGCGAGTACGCCTACAACCAAAGAAGGAATGACTAATATGCCAATAAAAGTCGCTATCAGCTTGGTCTTGAAATTATTCCCCAGTATTCTCCTCATTCTTTCTTTCATCTCATCTGCCTCTTCTCTCATGGTGTAAAGGAAAATTTTCATATCCTATCCATAATATCGGTGAGTTGCTGTATTTAGTTTAGTTAAAATGAAGAGGCACGAAAAAACCACAACCTCATGCGGTTGTGGTTTCCTATAATAGAATATAATATTTTTTTATCCGCGCCTTTTTTTGGCGGACATTAATTCCATCTCATTTTGATGCCATTCTTTAATTAAATGCTGATAGAAATGACTCTCTTGTACACTCAATCCATCCCTATTATCCTTCAAAATATAGTTCCCGATATTACGCTTCAAGATTTCATTCCGGCGGCCTAACATATTCGTGTAAGACAAGCTTCATCATCTCCATCTGTATTTGTTAACTGCATACATTAAGTATACCGAAGTATGCAGCGAGTGAAAAACAGCACGCAAGCGCTGTGGCTGCGATAATCAGGACTCAGCTTGGAGGAGAACTTACCAGCACCTGCCATTCGGATTTATCCTCCCCTATGCTCCCTTTACCATTAGTGAGCTCCAGCTGGCCTCCACTAAAATATAAACTGACATATTTCTACAAGCTAACGTATAAGATTAAGGTAGGCACCCATCCTCAACTAGCTGCCGTATGTGAATGCTGCTTATCCACAGCCGGAGCATAATGATTGCCTGCAATATACAATAATTACAATGCTGATTTGCCCCATGACCAATTATTGTGCTACACTGGAGCTACTTTATTAAGAACGGAGGGTTACGTGTGATAGACTTTATCCGAGTTAGGTCTTTGCGCAGCTAATTGAATAGCGCCGAAGCTCTGCCTGTGTGCAGAGGACTCAGGATTGGTCTGTCCATTTTGAAGGTAACCCAATAGAAGAGTACGAAGAGACGATCGCGGATCGCTTCTTTTGTCGTATTCCCAACCTTACAAACGGAACGAATCATAGCCAGATGAACGCTTGCCGTAGCCTTACTCGGACGGTAGGCTC
Source organism: Paenibacillus sp. J22P59 (assembly GCF_059383895.1). Classification (NCBI taxonomy): domain Bacteria; kingdom Bacillati; phylum Bacillota; class Bacilli; order Caryophanales; family Paenibacillaceae; genus Paenibacillus; species Paenibacillus sp. J22P59. Next base: position 13,163 of record NZ_JBXENX010000006.1, on the reverse strand, counting down.
ATTCATGGGTTATGAAGGACCCTTGATTTCCTCTCACCTTAACTGTGAACACAGGCAGAGCAGCCTGTGTTTTTTTTGTTTTTCTAATACCCTTCTGGAGGATGATAAATTATATGGAACAAACGAATCAAAGAGCTATTATCGTAGGTGTAGAGCTGCAGAATCAGACTGACTTCGCCTACTCCATGCAAGAGCTTCGCAACTTGGCTGCTGCCTGTAACATTGAAGTTGTCGATGAGCTTAGTCAAAAAGCAACCCGCGTGAATCCTACCCACTATATGGGTACAGGCAAGATACAGGAGCTGCTCGCTCTGCTCGAAGCACATGACGTTCATGTTGTTATTTTTAATGATGAGCTGTCCCATTCCCAGATTCGCAATCTGGAAGCTGCTTTGGAGCGGACTGTTATTGATCGCACCATTCTTATTCTTGATATTTTTGCCGAACGGGCACAAACAAGAGAAGCACAGCTGCAGGTTGAGGTTGCTCGTCTGCAATATATGCTGCCGCGTCTAGTGGGTCTGCGCGCTTCTTTAGGAAGACAAGGCGGGGGAGCCGGCCTTAAGAATAGAGGCGCTGGTGAAACCAAGCTCGAGCTGGACCGCAGAAGAATTGAAGAAAGAATTACGATTCTGCAATCGGAGCTCGAGAAGCTCGTAGCCAGACGCCAGATTCAGCGCAAGCAGCGCCATAAGAATGAAGTGCCTGTCGTCTGTCTCGTAGGCTATACCAATACAGGCAAGTCAAGCCTGATGAATGCCCTGATGGAGCACTTTAATCCACAAGCCACCAAGCAAGTATTCGTAAAAGATATGCTGTTCGCAACACTGGAGACCTCCGTTAGAAGCATCGATCTGCCTGACAACAAATCCTTCTTGCTGACCGATACGGTCGGCTTCGTCAGCCAGCTTCCCCATCATCTGGTGAAAGCCTTCCGCTCGACGCTGGAGGAAGTAACCGAAGCGGATCTGCTGGTGCATGTTGTCGACTACTCTCATGAAGATTACGAGAAGCTCATTCAAGTGACGAATGATACGCTGCGAGCGCTTGGGGCAACAGATATCCCGACGATTTTTGCCTATAACAAATGTGATCTGACGGAGCATCCTTATCCGCAAATCATCGAGGATAACCTTTACCTGTCCGTAAAAGAGAAAAGCGGTCTGGATGATTTGATCAAGCTGATCCGTGAACGGATCTACAATGACTATATAGAATGCGAAATCGTAATTCCGTTCAGCCAAGGACGTCTAGTCGCTTTTTTCAACGAGCATGGAAATGTCCACTCCACCACCTATGAGGAAGAAGGTACGCGGATGAAGCTGGAATGCCGCAAGGCCGACTTTGAAAAGTATCGGAATGAGTTCACTGTGCTGTAATTACCGATCTGATCTGAGGGGATATATGATGAGCGAAATAGAAGAAGTGCTGCCGGGCGGGAATGTTAACAAGGTTGTACGAGTTGGCGATACTGTACGTCGAAGTGCTAGCAACAACCCGTATGTAAATGAGCTATTGCTCCATTTGGAGAAAAGCAGGTTCAGCAGCGCTCCGCGTTTTCTTGGGATGGATGAACACGGGCGCGAAATGCTTACTTTTATCCCCGGCGAGGTTCCTGGCAATGATTATCCGAATATAGCACCTTACATGTGGTCGGATGCCTCGCTAATAGCAATAGCGAAATTACAGAGGAACTTTCACGATGCAACAAGAGGGTTTACTTCACAAGCAATTCCAAAAAACGCCTATCCAGATCCAGCCGTACATGAAGTCGTATGCCATAATGATGCAGCGCCGTATAATGTCGTCTTTAGAGACCAGCACCCAACAGCGCTCATCGATTTTGACACAGCAAGTCCCGGCCCGCGTATTTGGGATATTGCGTATACCCTGTACACTACCGTTCCGCTTGCCAGCTTCGAGCCGGCTGAATCCAAGGCGGCAATAGTGCCCTACAATCCCGATCTACATGCTGGTAATCGGCGCCGCCGGATTGCACTGTTTTTCGAACAGTATGGCATGGAAGCCCCGGATAATCTCAAGCAATGGATTATTGAGCGCCTAGAAGCTATGTGTGCAGGCCTTTCCCAAGGTGCGGCTAATGGAGAGGAAGCCTTTGTGACAATGGTTGAAGAAGGCCACTTATCACATTATGAGCAGGAAATTAAGTTTTTGATTTTGCATTTTGAAGATTGGACTGTATGTCCAGGTTAATGTGCTCTGAGCCATTATTAGGCCAACAATTTTGTTGATAGTAGGACACACTACCATTCACCAAGAAACGATTTCTTTTTTCGAAGAAGGGGCTATCCCTAAGTCTTTTATGACTTTTGGGATAGCCCCTTTTTGGGATAGGCAGACCCAGTCATGAGGATATTCCGGTTAACAGATCAACAGAGCACCGGCTGACGTTGAAGAAGGAATTTGATGTAGACATTAATGAGCATAATTACGCTATTTGATGGCAATAGCAAGCGATGCAGGAGGATAGTGAAGCTAGGATCAGTAGTGAGGCAGCTCGTTGCACGAGTAATTACCTTAGCTGCGCTAACCCTAGATTTTGCCTTTAGAATGACGATAACTACGAAAAGCGCTTCACACAATAAGGTAAACACCTCATACGAGCCAACTGCAGCGCTCAGGAAGCAGAAACGCGCGGAGCAAAGCAACGGCAGAGTCTATTCTATACAAAAAGCAGGCATCTATCGCACAACAAGATTGTGCAAATGATGCCTGTTCATCAGATTCCTCTGTCCTCTATCGTCTTTCCTCTAAATCTCCAAGATCATTCCATCGTAAGCCGTTATAATCTGGTGGGGCTCAAAAACAGCCTCCAAATCCTCATGCAGCATCTGCTCATTATGGGAAAAGTGGGACACGACGATCTGGCTGTCTTGCTTCAGCATACCGTATTGCTCAAGCCGCTCCTTAGTCTCCAGAACAGCCTCAATGTTCATATGCGTTAACCGATAGCTGTGATGTCCCATCGTGCATTCCAGAATAACCAGATCAAGCTTCTTGTCCTTCAGCCATTCCCAGGTCGCCTCGGGGAACGAGCCTGTGTCATGCCCGTAGAGAATGGTCCTGCCGTTCTTCTCGATATAATAGAGCAGGCAAGTCTCCAACGGATCATGGCTGGCATAAAGGGGAACGATCACTGCTGTCTGCATCTCCACACGTTCATAAGGCCTCGCGAGATGCCACTTGAATCTCTCCCTCGTACCCCCGTTAAAGTTCATGACTTGCAGGCATTTGGATAACACCAGATCATGTCCATAGACATGAATCGAATGATCTCCCGATTGTGAATAGCCCGGCAATCTAGCTGCCATATCTTCTGGATAGAGATGATCCGAATGCGAATGGGTGAAGACCAGGTCCTTCACTTGATCCAGATCCAATTGATCGCGAAGCATATGCATAAACGTATCTGGCGGAAAATCAATCTTCAGCTCATTGTCTACCATCACTGAAGTACGAGTTCTAATATTTTTGCCGCCCTGTTCTTTCGCCCTTCTGCAGCCTTCACAGCGGCAAAATAAGGCGGGAACCCCTTCAAAAGCAGCCGTTCCCAAGAAGTGAACCTTCATTCCTCATCGATCCCCTTTTCGCTACTATAGTCCATCCTCCTAGCCTTTGACTGCAGAGCTTACAGTTAACGCATTCTCTACCTGCTCCGAGAACAATAGATACACAGCAATGGTCGGCAAGGTCGATAGAACCATGACCGCCCCCATAGCTCCCCAATCAGAGCTAAACTGCGTTTGGAAATACAATAATCCAAGCGGCAGCGTTTTGAGTGAATTATCGCTGATCATAACTAGCGCCACTAGAAATTCATTCCATGCGAACAGGAATACGAAAATGCTGACCGAAGCAATTGCCGGCTTCACAAGCGGCAGCATAATCTTGAAGAAGGTCGTGTATACGTTAGCGCCGTCAATAGACGCTGATTCTTCGATTTCAAAGGGCAAAGACCGGAAGAAGGCATAGAATATAATCGAAGCAAAGGATAGCTGAAACGCGACATAAGGGACGATGACCGCCAAATAGCTGTTCTGCAAATGCAGATCACGGCTAAGAATCAATAGCGGAATCAGAATAATCTGCATCGGAATGAACATCCCGGCTGTCATATAGATTCGGCTGATATTGGCCAGCTTCCATTTCATCCGAGCGGTAGCATAGGAAAACATGAGTGCAAGAAACACGGTAATGACCACTGTTCCGATAGATACGATGAAGCTGTTCTTGAAGTAAAGAATCAAATCGAACGCTTCAAAGGCATTTTTATAATTCTCTATTCGCCATTGCTCCGGTATGCCGAATACATTGGTGGAGAATATTTCTTCATTATTTTTGAAAGAGTAGAACAACAGCCACACTAAAGGATAAAGGCTGATCACTACGTAGAACAACAACGGAATGTAGGTCAGCGCCCTCTTTGATACTCGCAATAACATAGGATCCTCCCCATCTAATAACTGATTTTTTCCCGTGCCACCAATTTGTTAATGAGGATGGTGATCAACAAGCATTGGATAACCAAAATAGCTGCAGCTGCAGAGCCGTAACCGTATTCCCCGGACCGGAAAGCTGCCTTGTACATCATGAAGGTGAACGTGTACGAGATGTTGCCAGGACCGCCGTTCGTCATAACGAACATGTTCTGGAACGCATTCAAGCCGCCTGTGATCGCAATGATCAGACAGAATTTATAAGTCTCGCCCAATAGCGGAATCGTAATTCCCACATGCGTACGCCAGAAGGACGCGCCATCAATCTTCGCAGCCTCATAGAGATGCTCGGGAATGGATTTGATTGCTGCATAAATAAGTACTAAGTGAACACCCATGTTCTGCCAAGCATTCGTGAAGGCAATTGCCCAGATTGAGGTGTGCTCCCCGCTCAGCCAAGCCTGCTGATAGCCGAAGCCCAGCTGTGCCATCAAGCTGTTAATTAAGCCGCCGTCCGTGTTGTAGATGGCAATCCATAATTGCGACACGACAACACCAGACAATACGACAGGAATGAAATAAGTTGTTTTGAAAAATTTGCGCCCTCTCAGCGTTTTGGAGCTCATCGCAATCGCTAGAACCGTTCCGAGCCCAATCTGGTAGACAACCAGGACAAAAGCAAAGATAAGGCCATTTTTCAACGATACCCAAAAATCATCATCTTCCAACAAACGCATATAATTATCCATTCCGACAAATGCAGGTGTATTCAAGCCATTCCAATCAAAGAAGCTCTTCTGAAACGTCTGTATTATCGGGTAGACGACCATGACGGTGAAAAACAGCAAGGTCGGAACAGTAAATACGAGTACGGCCAGTTTGTATTTCTGTTTTGAAGTCATATGTCCTCCTCGATTAAACAGGTTGCCCTCTCAAAGACCAAGGACAACCTGTTGTTGTGTGTCTTTATTATTTGCGAGCTTGCTCAAGTGCTTTGTTCGTTTCTGCGATGAACTTGTCCGCTTCTTGCCCTGCAAGTAATTTTTGCGCATTATCTTCGATTGCTGTTTTGAATTTCGCGTTCTCATAGCCCCAAGCAAAAGCAGTCATCGTCTTGAAGTTAGCTGCATCCTGCGCATATTGCTTTTGAATGGCGGTAAAGCCTTTTGCTGGCGCAATTTCTTCTATTAAGATCGAGTTAGGATCACCAATCTGGATAACACGCTGCTTCGCGAACTCCAGGGAGAACAAAGCGGCATATTTCGCTGCAATTTCTTTGTGCTTGGAATTTTTCGATACGGCAAAGCCTTGATTGAATCCACCGCCGCTCACATTCCACTTCACTTCTTCCACATTGGCTGCATCAGACAATGGCGTGTACAGAATGCCCAGCTTATCGCCCATCTTGCTCTCCACATTGCCCATGGACCATGCGCCATTCAAGAACATAGCCGCTTTGCCGGAAGTGAATTGCGCATTCGCATCGTCAGCTGTCGTATTAAATGCATTTTTGGACAGCAGGCCTGCTGCCGCAAGATCAGCCAGCTTGCGCACCCCTTGTGCATAAGCTTCATCAGAGAAATTGCCTTCACCTGCATCCAGCTTTTTCAGGCCAGTAGGCTCAGACCCTACAATCGCCATATCCAGCAGCAGAACGCCAGGCCATTTCTCTTTGGCGAACAGGGCCAGAGGAATAATATCTTTGGCTGCAAAAGCTTTTACAGCATCCATATATTCGTCATAGTTCGTAGGAACCTTCACGCCATGCTCTTCGAACAAGGCCTTGTTGTAATACATCGCCGCAGCCCATTGTCCTACGTTAGGAACGGAATAGGAATGTCCATCCTTGTTCCATAGCATCGGCTTCGAGGTTTCATTGAGCAGAGCCTCGATATTGTTTTCTTTGATCACATCATCCAATACCATCAGATTGTCGGAATTTTTGAGTGTCTCGATCAATCCGCTGGAAGCGAAGAAAATATCCGGCAAGCTGCCCGCAGCTGCATAGGTTTTGATTTTCTGCTCATCGTCCTGAGCGGCAACCTCGAATTCAACGCTTACTTCAGGCATAATTTCTTTCATTGCATCCCTAGCTGCATCATAGACGGCCTTCTCCTCGCCGCTATACTGCGCATAGAAGCTGAGCTTCACATTTTCTGGCGTTCCGCCTGCATTTCCTGTATTGCCTGGATCGCTATCCTTATTCGAACCACATGCAGTAAGCGCTGTCACAACTAGCATAAGCGCAATCAGCAATAATGCCGGCTTCCTCATCATTTTCTGTTTCATTCATTAATCCCCCTTATTGGATTTGATATTATTGTAAGGTTTGGCGGGCTTGCCAGTAAGGGATAATTCGGAACACATTTGTATATTTCGGCTTATTTCTTGGACCTTGAAACCTCATATTCACTTGGAGACAGCCCGGTATATTTCTTGAAGCTCTTGCTGAAATGGCTGGCATCACTGTAGCCAACCATCTCTGCAATATCCGTCAGGCGAAGATTCTGCCCCGATACGAGAAGCTCCTTCGCCCTTTGCATTCTTGTCTCTACGATATAGTCAATAACACTCATTCCAAGCTCCTGCTTGAATACCTTCAACAAATAACGCGGCTGAATATAGAGATGCCTCGATACATCCTCGACCTTAAGCTGGCTGTTCGCATAGTGCTCATCAATATATTCCCTTGCAGCAAGCAGCGTTTTATTTGATTTGGAATGCTTCGCGCTCTTGGAATGACGTGCTACCTTCACATACAACTCCGTTATCCATTCAAAGGCCGCCTCCAATGAGGATTGGCTCCACATTTCACTAGACGGGGAGAACTCGCTCGGCAGAATCTCATCCACCCTTCTTCCCATCTCATAAATATAAGTAAGGCATAGCGATACAAGCCCTGCCATAATCGTCTGAATATAATCGCTGGAGAGCTGATTGGTTACGATATAATCGCGAATATCCTGCAAATTGTTAATGATCCCTTCCTCATCTTGCAGCCTTAATTGGATAAGCAGGTTCTCATTGATTTCGCTAGGATAGAAGCCCACGTTGCTGGACCTAGATTTCATATCTTCATAATACAGAACATCGGTTAAGTTCATCGTTATCTTGTTGCGCAAGGCAATAATAGATTCCATATAAGACTGGCGAATAGAAGAAATCCCATAGCCTGCTGAGCCTACCCCAACGGTTACCGTGAATCCGAAGTGACGCTTAATCAGTGCACAGAGCTTCACAAGGCTTCCCGTATCAAATTGCTCCTCACCGCTCTCATGGTCGAATTGCAGCAGGAGAATAACGCGATTCTCCGGCCCATTGAAGGTATATTGCTGCCCCTCAAGCTTAATCAAATCATTCAACAGATTGGCAATAATATATTTGTACAGCCGAATATCGCTTGTCAGCGGCCAGCGCTCATGAAGGCCATCAATCTCTATTGCTATAACCTGAAAAAATAGATTGCTCTCTTGCAGCTGGAGCAGCTTCATCTGCTCTTGAATCGTCTCATTATCCTCGCTATATTCATTGCTGATGAGCAGATTCAGGAAGCTTTCCTTCCATACGAAGCGTTCCTTCTGCTTCTGATCCTGCTCCATTCTCGCCTTCTCTCTCGTCCCTTTCACTTTGGCAAGCGCCATTAGCAGCTCCTCTTCATCAAAGGGCTTCAGAATATAATCCTCTACACCGATCTTAACGGCTTGCCTTGCATATTCGAATTCACTATGCCCTGTCACCAGCAGCACAGAGGTCAGCGGATAACGTTCCTTCACCTGAGCCGCAAGGTCCATACCGTTCATATAAGGCATATTAATATCAACAAAAGCGATATCCGGACGCACCTTCTCAATCAGTTCAAGCGCCTCTATGCCATTTTTTGCTTCCCCGCATACTTGGCAGCCATTCTCCTCCCAATCTATAACCTGTCTCAAATATTTTCGAAATACCGCTTCATCATCGGCAAATATGACTTTATACATGATGCATGTCCCCATTCCGCATAGGCATTTCAACCGTTATTTCTGTACCTTCTCCCTGAACACTATGAATTGCGATACCATATCTTTCCCCAAAATATAGCTTTATTCTTTCCTCTACGCTTCTAAGGCCGAAGGACTCACGTTCCTTCCGGCTGCGCAGCTCCGTTAATTGCTCTGCCGATAGTCCAACGCCATCATCACTGACCTTTATAAAGATTCTATCTCCTTGCTTATAGCCTTCAATTGTAATATGACCGAAGCTGCCCTTCTCTTTCAAACCATGATAGATCGCGTTCTCGATCAAGGGCTGTAGGGTCAGCTTAGGAATCATATAATTAAGCAGCTCGTTCGGAACTTGAATCTGGAAGTCGAATAGATCTGAATAACGGGCACTTTGGATATAGAGATAATTCTGTACATGGCGGATTTCTTCCCGGATGGAAATAATCTCTTTGCCATTACTGAGTCCTACTCGATAATAATCAGCAAGCGCCTTGGTCGCTTTGCCCGCTTCCTCGCTCTCGCCTGATTTGCACAAGACATAGATCAGATCAAGCGTATTGTAGAAGAAGTGGGGCTTTATCTGCTCCTGAATAAGGGCAAGCTCATACTCTCGCTTGGATTGCTGCTCCTCCTTCACCTTGACGAGCAGATCATTGACCCTCCCAAGCATGATGTTCAGCCCCGCTCCAAGAATGCCGATCTCATCTTGGCTCTTCATTTGGACAGGACGATCAATGTTCTCATCCCGTATGCGATTCATATGCTTAGCCAAGAAAATGATCGGCGCTGCAATGGATTGCGATAAAATAATGGCGCCAATTAGCGCCAGCAGCAAGCAGATGCCGCCGACGATCAGTATGAGATTGGCGACTTGCCTTGTTTCCTTCGTTAAGTCCTTCAGAGAAATTTCATTGACGAGCTTCCAGTCTGAATGATTGAATGCCATCGCTGTTAACAGCATCTTCTCTCCGTTCACCGTTCTCGTATCCTCCAGCACCGTCTGCTGCTCATAAATCTCTTGCTGCTGCTCAGGCTCGATAGACTGTAGAATCCGACCTTCATCAGAGGAGGAGATGACCACTCCACGATTATCTACAATGTAGTACCCGTTCGATTGGACAGGACCGACTGGATCATATACTTTTGAAAGCGTTTTCTCCTCAATATTCACGAACAGATACCCGAGTGTATCCATCGTCTCGGTATCCAATATTTTTTTGCCTATCGTAAGTATGGCTTTATTCGAGTCCATCACCCAGAAATTTCTGCGCTGCATCGGGAACCACACATGAATGCCATTGCTTTTCTCTACTTCTTGGAACATCGAGCTGGAGAGGGCCTCAAGTGCGCTGCCGCTCAGCAGCTGGGCATCTGTCGAATATGCATGATGCGCCCGGTCAATGAATACAGCAGATTCCACCTCAGGGAAGATAAGCTGGGCAATATCGAGCTTAGTCTCAATCTGGTTGCGCAGCACATAATCATCATTCGTCTCATTGGACCAAAGCTCGGCTCGCTCTGCCGTCTTAAGCTTAATCTCCTTATTCAAATCAAGCATCGCAATGTTGGCGAAGCTCTCGGCATTGGTCAGTATCGTATCAATCCGTGTCGTAATCAATAAAGACTCGTCGATCATATTTTTTTTCGTTTTTTTGATAACGGCTTCGGTATTAATCGTATAAGAGAAAAAACCTAGCAATACTAGTGGAATAAACACTAGTGGAAAATAAATAATAATGATCTTGGATTGAATACGCTGCCGTCTGAACCAATTCATAATTCCTGTACTCACTTCTGCATCCTCTCCGTTGCCCTGGAATCATATAGCCTGTAACCGTGCTATAGGTGCCATTATAAATAGCTAAGCCCGACTACACAATACCTGCGGATTCCATCTATACAGCTCTGCTAATAGTTAGTATGAACCATTCCCCTGAAAAAACTTCGAGCCGATTGCATGTGCAATCGGCTCGTCAATTATTATTATCTCTTATTCTCCAGACAACGTGCTTTCCTTCATAATGACATCATGCGCGCCGCCTTCAACAAGGCTGGTTGCCGATACCAATGTAATTCTTGCATCGCGCTGCAATTCTTCGATCGACATCACGCCGCAGTTGGACATCGTGGACTTGATCTTGCTGATCGTTTTGTCCAAATTCTCTCTCATGCTGCCTGCATAGGGAACGTAAGAATCAACGCCTTCCTCGAATACAAGCCCTTGCTTGCCGCCCGTATCATAACGCTGCCAGTTGCGCGCCCGATTAGAGCCTTCACCCCAGAACTCTTTGACAAAGTTATTGCCAACCTTGAGCTTCTTGGTTGGACTCTCATCGAATCGAGCAAAGTAGCGGCCCATCATGACAAAGTCTGCACCCATCGCAAGTGCCAGCGTGATGTGATAATCGTGAACGATTCCTCCATCGGAGCAGAGCGGTACATAGATGCCTGTCTCTTTGTAATATTGCTCTCTCGCTTCTGCCACTTCGATCAGGGCAGAGGCTTGTCCGCGCCCAATCCCTTTTTGCTCCCGTGTAATACAGATAGATCCGCCGCCGATTCCCACTTTAACGAAATCTGCACCCGCTTCGACAAGATAGAGGAAGCCTTCACGATCCACGACATTGCCGGCACCGATCTTCACGTCAAAATTGGCTTTGACATATTCAATCGTCTCGCGCTGCCACTCGGTATAACCATCCGAAGCATCAATAACAACAATATCAACGCCAGCTTCAACCAAGGCTTGTACTCTTTCTTTGTAATCCTTGGTGTTGATACCTGCTCCAACAATATAGCTCTTATTCTTATCAAGAAGCGCTAACGGATATTCTTTATGGGCATCATAATCCTTGCGGAAAACCAAATATTGCAGATTCTGCTGCTCATCCACGATCGGCAATACATTAAGCTTATGCTCCCAGATCAGATCATTGGCTGCAGGCAAAGTCAACGTCGTATCGCCATAGATGAGCGAGGAGAACGGCGTCATGAATTCGCTGATTCGCTTATCAAGGGAATCCCGGCTCATTCGGTAATCTCTGCTTGTCACAACACCGAGCAGCTTGCCGTTCGGTGTTCCGTCTGCTGTAATCGCTACGGTGGAGTGCCCTGTATTTTCTTTGAGCTCAACGACATCCTTCAACGTATGATCGGGTGTCAAATTGGATCTGCTGATAACGAAGCCGGCTTTGTATTCCTTCACCTTGCGTACCATCGCTGCTTGATCCTCTACAGATTGCGAGCCATAAATAAACGAAATACCGCCGCATCGCGCCAATGCAATCGCCAGATTATGATCGGATACGGATTGCATGACCGCTGATGAGAACGGTATATTTAGTGAAATAGCAGGCTCTTCGCCCTTATTAAATTTGGTTATTGGCGTTACTAATCCAACGTTCGCAGGTGTATTGTCTTTTGTGGTCAGATTCGGTATCAATAAAAATTCGGAGAACGTACGTGATGGTTCTGTATAATAATGAGCCACTCTATTCCAACCCCTCGTCAATGTAAATTTTTAAAATAATACCATCGGCTATGCCGCAGTGTCAACTAGGTAGAACAATAATCAAAAAGAGCACCTCGCCAGGTGCCCCTTCTCACAGTAGTAATCAATCATCAAGCGTTAACTTTTAGATACAATCTCATCTATTTCACTTTTTAACAAAAGGTATCGGTGGACACTTCTATTAATCGGTACTTTGGTTAGATTATGCTTCGCAACGTACACCTTCATCTCATCCTTGGAAAGGCCCAGTAATTCTCCTGCCTCGGTAACCGTCAGAACCTCTTGCTTACTTGTAGCATTAAAAGTCTTCTTCACTTTCTGATTCCAATCTTCAAATACGACAGCCACAGTCCCGTCTCCTTTTCTCAACCAATAATCTTATCATGGATATTTCTATTATACCACGAAAAGGTTGAAAATAATTGACCGCAGCCGATTTCTATCCTAGAGAATATAAATTCAGCGTTTTTCGCTTGGAATTCAAGTGCATGGACATGATTATAGGCTCTTCATTAATGTATAGAGATGATCGACAGATCGCATTGCGTATTCGAATTGGATCGGTTCACCATTCTTGAGCAGTACCAGGCAAGGAACACTGGAAATTTTCCAAGCTTCTCGCAGCTTAGCAGAATAATTAATATTTAGCTTGTACAACGTAACAGGCACCTCCGCTGCGTCTACAATCTCCAGCATTCGCTCAGCTACTTTACAAGTGCCGCATAACGGGGAAGAGAACAGGATGGCATCCCTGCCATTCCCGATCCGAGCCAGCCGCAGCCAATCATCCTCATGGATCTCTTGAATTGCCATAAACTAATTACCGTTCCTTTCTTCACTTAATTAAGCTTATTGTCATACAAATAAGTTCTGTGGGTTGTCCTTTATCATTATCACGATAATAACGCATAACGACCAGAATCGGCTAGGTAAAATGAAGGCAGGTTGTGAATCATTGCCACTGTTGCAGAAGGAAGATGTTGTGTGATCCTGTTGCGGAAGGAAGATATTACGCAATTTAGTGAATCGTAGTTCTCTGTTCGAGCACCTATCGAGTGAAAAAGTGGAGATAGTGACCCTAAGCTCATTAGTGGAGAATACCTGAGATTAAACTAAATAGTGGACACACCATAAGGAAAAACCTTTAAAATAGAATTAACTAAAAGGTCGAGGTGTGACATGGGAAATAGCCGCCAGCAATATGATGAAATG